>CANHIJ010000028.1 GCA_947460575.1 Verrucomicrobiales bacterium
CCAGGCGACTGGCACAGCGGCCCCGAGTGGGTCCGGACCGTCTCGGAATCCCTGCTGCCCGACGGCCGCCTCCTCGTCACCGTAGCATGCGGGGCCGCCGTGCCGCCAAGCGGGCGCGCCTTTTTCCGCCTCCAGGCCGGGCCCCGCCCCTAGCGCCAGCTGATCAGCAGCGCGGCCCGGTTGTCCATCGCCCGACCCAGGCCAGATTTGACCGACCTCAGTGCAACTTTCTCAAAATGTTTAAAATTTAATATCAACAAAGCAAACTTGATAGTGTCTAGTGATATATGGACACGAATCCTATCGACCCCGAAGCTTTCTCCCTGCAAAGGCGCTCGCTGCCGGAAGACCTCCGCGATTGCGCCGACCATCTCGCCTGCGCCCGCTGGGGCTGCCAAGATGTAGCCCTCGCCCTGAGCACCTGGGAGATTGCCAACCGCCCGCTCAGCCCCCGGGAGCAAACCGTGGCCCGCACCGCGTCGCTCCAGATCTACGTCGCATTTAAGTGCCAGCAGATCCCGCGAGCTGCGGCGGGCTAGCGGCCGAAGCTCACCGCGGCTCCTTGGCGGGAGCAGCGCCTCCGGCGCGGAGCTGGAAGCGATCCTCCATCAGTTTGATAAATTGGGCCGCACTCGGGGCCGTTCCATGCATCACCCCGGAAGTGGGGAACAGCAGCTTGGGCATCACAATGCTTTGGCTCGTGAGTTGGCCGAAGACCACAAAATTCTCCGCTAGGCGCTGCCCCACCCAGGGGTCCTGCAGGGCGGCGGCCAAGGCGCCTTCTCCGGCCAACTCCGCGGCGCGGCGGCGGGCTTCGGCGATGCGCTCCGGCGTCGCGGGCAGCGGCGAGGCCAACAGATATTCGTGAAACTCCACAAATGCGGACGGTTTTGCCTTCCAGAGGGCCAGCGCGAGTTTGGCTAGATCGCAGGCGCCCAGGTGATCTGGAACTTTGGGTTTGAGTCCGGGATTACAGGCGCGGTTGAGCGGGGCGGGGAGGGGAATCATTCCGAAGGTGCCCGGCCACTTGGCGTTAAGCTCCTTGAAGTCCGCCGCCAAATTGCGGCACGAGGAACAGGTGTAGTCAAAAAATTCCACTAGCACGATCCGGGCGGTCAGCGACCCTAACCGTGGCAGCGCAGCAGCGTCTAACTTCAGCTTACCTTCGAGAAAGCTCAACTCCTGCGGGCCGACAGCCGCGGGGGCGGTCGGCTCCGGGGCGGTCGCTCCGCCCGTGAGAAGATAGGTGGCGGGGCGCGGCCCCCAGGCCTGCCCGGCCGCCAAGGTGGCCAGGCCCAGGCCGCCTGCTAGCAGCGCCGCCTTGAGTCCCCCCGGGCCCGACTGGCGCCACCCATCGCGCAAAATCAAACCGGCCACCACAAGCCCCGCCAGGTGCAGGCCGAGGCACCAGGGACAATGGCGGTGCTCCACGGCATAAAGGATCGTCAGAAAATAGACGGCCGCCCCGCCTAGCAGGACCCCCGCGGTGGCCAGGGCCACATCCCCCCAAGCCCCCAGGCGCCGCCGCACGCTAGGCAGCGTTAGGCACAGCGCCGCCGCGTGCACCAGCGCCGCCAGCAGCGTCACGGGCAAATGAAACCACTCGGACCACCGCCCCCCCATCACCTGCGAGCAGCCGCCTTCCCCACCGCAGCCCACCAAGCTGCTGATTTCCCCCGAAAGCTTTCGGCTCCACAACCACAGGCACACCGCCAAAGCCGAAAAGCTCAACAAGCGCAGGCTCCACCGATACAGCGGCCGATCCAGTAAACGGGATATCATGCCCCCATTTGCCTCGTTTCGCCCCCGTCTGTCCAGCTCAGAAACACCCCCGCGGCAGCCCGCCGCCCATGGGCCATGGCCATGCCGATCCCATCCGCGCGGCGCGCATCCCCGCGGCGCGCCTGCCGCGCGCCGCGACTCTCCTGACAACGGCGCGCCGCCCTCCGGCCGCGAGCCCTATCACATAAAAATCATCCCCCTCAACCGGCCCCGCCGGCCATGGTGTCGGCGGTTTCCTTGGGCAGGTATTTCTTGAAGCGGGTCTTGTCGATGGCCTTCATGTAGGCTTCCATCGGCGTGACGTTTTCCGTCTTGAGGTTCTCCCAGATCGCTTGGTCCATGAACTGCATGCCATAAGCGGAGCCGCCGGTGATGACGTCGGTCAGCTTTTGGGTCGCGCCCTCGCGGATGATGGCCGCCACCGCGGGGGTGGCCACGAGGATTTCATTGACGGCCACGCGGCCTTTGCCGTCGGCCTTTTTCATGAGCAACTGGGCTACCACGCCGCGCAGGGAGGCGGCGAGCATGGTGCGCACCTGCGACTGCTGGTCGGATGGGAAAACGTCCACCAAGCGGTCGACCGTCTTGCGGGCATTATTCGTGTGCAAGGTTCCGAAGACAAGCAGCCCCGTCTCTGCCGCGGTAAGAGCTAGGGAGATGGTTTCCAAATCGCGCATTTCCCCCACCAGCACGATGTCGGCGTCCTCGCGCAGGGAAGCCCGCAACCCGTCCGAGAAGGTCGGAGTCTGAATCGGCACTTCGCGCTGGGTGATGACGCTCATCTTGTTGCGGTGCACAAACTCGATCGGCTCTTCCACGGTGATGATGTGGCGGGAGTAGTTGGTGTTGATGTAGTCGATCAGGGCCGCTAGGGTGGTGGACTTGCCCGATCCAGTCGGACCGGTCACCAGCACCAAGCCGCTGCGCATTTCGCCAAAGCGCTTGACCACCTGGGGGATGCCCAACTGCTCGAGGGTCGCAATCTTGGTCGGAATGAGCCGGAAGACCGCGCCGTAGCCGTTTTGCTGTTTGTAATAATTGCAGCGGAAACGGGAATGCTCGTCCATTTCGTAGGCGAAGTCGAGGTCGCCGCGGGCAATGAATTTCTCCCAGGCCTTGGCCTCACAGATCTCGATGAGCATTTGCTCCATGACCTCGCGGCTCAGGATCTCGTCGCGGACAGCGCGAACCCCGCCGTGGACCCGGACTTTAGCCGGCTGCCCTTCGGCAATGTGGAGGTCAGAACCGCCGAGTTCGATGAGTTCGTGGAAAAGTTTGTCGATGACAGCAGCCATGGCAATCGGAAGGAAAAAAGTGGGTTAGAAAAAAGGCACTGGCAGAAGCGGAAGCTCTGCCGGAGGGGTTACATTTTGAGGTCTTTGCGCATCTGGTCTTGGTCGATGGCCCGGAAGAGGCAGTCCTCGGCGGAGATGATATCGCGCTCGTAGAGGTTCTTGAGGGCGTCGTCCATGGTGATCATGCCCACGGCCCGGCCGGTTTGCATGATGCCCGGGAGCATGAAGGTCTTGCCTTCCCGGATGCAGTTGGCCACCGCGGGGGTGTTCACGAGGAGTTCGATCGCCAGGGCCCGCCCGTTGCCGTCCTTGCGGGGCACCAACTGCTGGGAAATGATGCCGCGGAGGGACTCGCTCACCATGATGCGAATTTGATCGCGCTGGTCGGTCGGAAAGACGTCGAGCACCCGGTCCAGGGTCCGGGGAGCCGACCCGGTGTGTAGGGTTCCCAGCACTAAGTGACCGGTTTCCGAAGCCGTGATGGCTAGGGAGATGGTTTCCAAATCGCGCATTTCTCCGACCATGATGACATCGGGGTCCTGGCGGAGGGCCCCGCGGAGGGCCGCTGCGAAGGAGTCAGTGTGGCTGTGGACTTCGCGCTGGTTGACGTGGCAGCCCTTGGATTCAAAGACGTATTCGATCGGGTCTTCCAGGGTGATGATGTGGTCGTTGCGCTCCACGTTGATCGAGTCCACCAGGGAAGCGAGGGTGGTGGATTTGCCGGAACCCACCGAGCCGGTGACCAGAACCAGGCCGTTGTGGTATTGGGTGAGGGGCTTGAGGCTAGCCGGGAGGGCCAGTTCTTCCATGGTGCGCACCTTGGTATTGATGATGCGGAAGGCCATGTCGTAGCCGAGGCGCTGGCGGACCACCGAGGCGCGGAAGCGGCCAAAGGGCGTGGCGTAGGCGAAGTCGACGTCGCCGCGCTCCACCAAGCGGTTCATCTCCTTGGGGCCGAGAAAGCCCTCCACCAAGCGCTGAGCGTCGGCGGCGGTGACCTTTTCCGCATTCCCCCAAATCGGCTGGAGGGTGCCGTAGCGCCGCCACAGCGGGGCCGCCGCCGTAGCTAGGTGGATGTCGGAGCAGTCGTACTCCTGGCCAAGTTTGAGATATTCATCCACGTGGGCCAAGGTGGCCACGCGGTCCGGATTAGCTTCGGTCGCCTCGCTCATTCAGGGGGATTCCTATGGGATAAAGGGTGGGGTGGGGAAAACAGGGTGAGCCGTAGGCGGCGCGGGGCCCCTCGGCAAGGCGGCGTTATTCTTTGTTCACAAGCAAATCCGCAAGCATTTTTTTGCCGAAAGCGGTGATTTGCCCCCGATAGCGCTCTACCCCCATCTCCACCAGCGAGCCGACCGCCGCCGTGCCGACCATGGTGGCGGCCGGTTTAAGGTGCTGAAGGGCCTCCGCGGCCAGCTCTCGGGCGATTTGGCGGGCGGCCGATGTGGCGAGGACCCGCGACAGGACGATGCCCGCCAAAACCGCCCCGCCCGCCAGGACCAACGGATTGCGCAGCAGGGCCTGAAGATCGGGAGCCCCCGCGGGCGGCCCAGCCGTTTCCGCAGGGGACGGAGCGGCGGGCGAAGAAGTGAACGCCATTTCCTGCGGCGCGGCGGGATCCTCCGGCGAAGGGGAAGAGAATGCAAAGGCCATAAAAAAGTAGAGAGGAAGGGGCAGCGCGCCCTATTTTTCGCGAAAGAGCAACCCGATCACAAAGCCCGCCCCGAGCCCAGCCAAAACCGCCTTGCCGGGATTTTGGCGGGCGTAGGCCATCGCCTGGTCGCTCACTTCCTTCCAGTGGCCTTTGGAATCTCCCAAGGCGCGCTCCGCGACTACTTTCCAGTCTTGGAGGCGCTCCTCGGCCGCCTGGGCTAAGGCGCGGGCTTTGGCCTCGGCGGCGGCGCGGAGTTCCGCGACGACATCGGCGGCAGGAGGGGCCCCAGCAGGAGGCGCAGCGTCAGCGGAGGAAAACTCATTCATGGCGGGAAGCGGGGTGATGTTGAAATTGCAGCAAGATATGCTCCACTCACCTTGGCACTCCGCCCATCACAAAGCAAGCTGCGCCCTGCGCCGCCCGCTTCTTCCCCTACCCGCCCGCCTCCATGCCCGCCGCTCCCGCCGCCCCCTGGCACCTCGTCCGCCAGTCGTCGATCCACAACCAGGGCGTTTTCGCCGCCCGCGACATCCCCCTGGGCACCCGCATCCTCGACTACCAGGGCCACAAAATTAGCAAGGCCGAGTCCACCCGCCGCGGCAATGCCCAGATCGAAGGCAGCGCCCAGAGCGGCGAGGGCGCAGTCTATATCTTCGTGCTCAATCAAAAGCAGGACATCGACGGAAACGTCCCCTGGAATGACGCCCGCCTCATCAACCACAGCTGCGCGCCCAACTGCGAAGCCCAAATCATCCGCGGCGTCATTTGGTTGATCGCCACCCAAAATATCCCTGCAGGCACGGAACTGGGCTTCAATTACGGTTTTGATATGGAAACCTGGGAGGACCACCCCTGCCGCTGCGGCGCGGAAAATTGCTGCGGCTACATCCTCGGCGAAGACTATTGGCCCGAGTTGCAGCAGCTCCTCGAAGAGCGCCAGCGGACCATCGACGCCAGCGTTGCCGCCCCTCCCCAGACGCGCCGCGCCGCGGATTAACAACTGCTAACGGCTAACTGCTCTGCCCTCCGCCTCCATCGTCTTCTCCTCCATTGCGGAGCTGTTCGGTCTCTTCGCCATCGGCTGGCTGATCCGCAGGCGGGGCTATGCCCAAAAGGAGGACCTGGAGCGCTGGGGCCGCATCGCCGCGGAAATCTTCTATCCCCTCCTCATTTTCCACAGCATCGTCCGGGACTTCGACCCCGCGCGCCTGCGCCAGCTCTGGATCATGCCGACCCTAGCCTTCGGCCTGATGTTCGCCGGAGCCATCCTAGGGCTCGTGTTCTGCCGCGGCCTGAAAACCCGCGACCCCGCCACCCGGCGCACCTTCGTGCACCTCTGCGCCATGAACAATTTTGTCTACCTCCCCATCTTCATCATCCAAAATAGCCTCCCCCCAGGCGCCCTAGCCGACTTCTTCGTCTTCAACCTCGGCTCCACCATCGGATTCTGGACCATTGGAGTCCTCACCTTGGGCGGCGCCACGGCATGGCGCGGCACCCTGCGGCACCTCGTCTCCCCACCGCTCCTCAGCATGTTCCTGGCCCTAGCCTTGTCCTGGAGCGGCGCGCGCGATTGGTTGCCCCTGCCCCTCCTGGGCGTCTGCCGCAGCGCCGGCTCCCTCAGCGTTCCGCTCATGCTCGTGATCATTGGTGCCACGCTGGAGGGTTCGCTGCGGCGCGCCCAAGCCCGCGACCTCGCCTATCTCACCCTACTGCGCCTGGTAGTGCTGCCGCTCTGCTTCATCGCGATCATCCGCGGCCTGCGGCTCCCCGCGGAGCTGGAATTGCTCGCCATCATCGTCGCCCTCATGCCCACCTCGGCGGTTTCCCCCGTAATGGCGCGCCTCTACGGCGGGGTGCCCTCCTTTGCCTCCGCGGCCACCCTGGTGACCCACCTGGCTTCGCTCGTCACGGTGCCCCTCGCCTTCTGGTGGCTGGGCCGCTGAACGGGCCAACCCACCGCTAGTCACCCAGCATCTGGCGCATCGCGCTGAAGCGGCTTTTGGCTTCGTCGAGGGAGACCGGGCGGTTGCGCAGCTCGACCCAAGAGGCCCGCTCGACAAACTGTGGGTCGAGTTCCCGGATGAAGCTGCTGCCTTGGCTAGGAAGGCGTTCGCCCCACTTGGTGCGGGCGGCGCACCAGGTCAGGGTCAAGCGCTCCCGGGCGCGGGTGATGCCAACATAGAGGAGGCGCCGTTCCTCGTCCCGGGTCCCCTCGTCCACGCTGCGCTTGTGGGGCAAAATCCCCTCCTCTAACCCTGGGAGATAGACGTGGGGAAACTCCAATCCCTTGGCCGCATGGAGCGTAATCAGGGTGATCCCCTGCTGCTTTTCGAGGTCGTCCTTGCCGCTGTCGCGCTCGTCGTCCACAAAGACGCTGCCCAGAAAATCGATCAACTCGAGCTCCTGGCGCACCGGCCGACTGCGGATGCTCTCGAGCAATTCCCCTACCCCCTTTTCGCGCTGAGTGGCTTCTTCCTCGTCTTTGCAGGACCGCTTCAGCCAAGGAAAGTAGTCGATCTCCTTGAGCAAGTCCTGGGTCATCTCCGCTAGGGTGACATAGCCCTCAGAGAGGTGGCCCTGCCATTTTTGGACGAACTCCTGGAAGGCCGCGACGGCCCCCTGGGCACGCTTGGATAGGGTGGCCTGAAAATCCTCCGAGACGAGCGTTTTAAAAATGCTCTCCTGCCGCTCCTGGCTAGCCAGAGTGGCATTTTCCACAATGGCATCGCTGAGTCCGCGCGGCGGCGTGTTGATGATGCGGAGCAAGTTGATGTCGTCGGCGGTATTCACCAACACCGCCAAATAGGCCAGAACGTCCTTGATTTCCCGGCGATCGAAGAAGCTGCGCCCCCCGATGATGCGATAGGGAATCTTATTCTTGCGCAGGCCTTCCTCAAAGACGCGGGTTTGGGCATTGGTGCGAAATAGGATCGCGAAGTCATCGTACGTAAGCTTCTCCCGATCCTTCACCAAGGTCATGTCCTCGATCACGAAATCCGCCTCCTCCTGCTCGCCGGGCATGGAAATCAGGCGCACCAGTTCCGCGCTTTGCTTAGAACTCCACAGCTGCTTGGCGCGGCGGTCCAGGTTGTTTTTGATGAGCCCGTTGGCCGCCCCCAGAATGACGTCGGTGGAGCGGTAGTTCTCTTCCAACTTGATGACCGCGGGGTTTTGAAAAAAGCGCTCAAACTGCAGAATGTTAGCAATTTCCGCCCCGCGCCAGCTGTAGATCGACTGGTCGTCGTCGCCGACCACGCAGATGTTGTGGTGGGGCCCAGTAAGGTGGCGGATCAGCTCCATTTGGAGCCGGTTGGTGTCCTGGAATTCGTCCACCATGAGGTACTCGTAGCGGCCCTGCCAGGCGGCCCGCACCTCGGGGAATTGCTTGAGGATGCGCTCCGCCAAGATGAGGAGGTCGTCAAAATCGACCGCGTTGAGGAGCTTGAGTTGGCGCAGGTATTCCGCCTTCACCACGTTGATCAAGGCGTCCGCTTGGGGGGCGCAGAGGATGCCCTTGTTGCGCTCCCGGCTGATCAGGGAAATGGCCACATCGGCTTCTAACTTTTCGCCCTTGCCAGCCTTTTTCACGATGATGCGGCGGACTAAGCTGAGTTGCTCCCCGCCGCTGTAGATGGCGAAATTTTTCTTATAACCGATCTTATCAATATCGCGCCGCAAGATTTTGACGCAGAGGCTGTGGAATGTGGAAATGGTGATGCGCTTCACGGTCCCCTTGGGGGTCATGTGCTCGACGCGCTCGACCATTTCGCGGGCGGCTTTGTTGGTGAAGGTCACCGCCAGAATTTGCTCTGGCCGCACCCCCTGCTGGAGCAGGTGGCAGATGCGGGTGGTGATGACGCGGGTCTTGCCCGTGCCCGCCCCGGCCAAGATGAGGACCGGCCCCTTCGTCGTGGTGACGGCTTCGCGTTGGGCGGGGTTGAGGTCCGAAAGGCGCACGGGAATAAGGGGGGGAAAAACAACGAACCAGACGGTGCCCGCCTTAGCCGCAGCGTCAAACGGGCACCGTGCAAATTCACACAAGGAAGCTTGCCCGCTCTCCCCGCGCGCCGTATGGCAAGCCCATGAGAAAGCTGCTGGCAGAGTGCCTCGGAACCTTTTGCCTCGTCTTTGCCGGAACTGGAGCCATCGTGATCAACCAGGCCAGCGGGGGCGCCATCTCCCATGTGGGAGTAGCCCTGACCTTCGGCCTCATCGTCATGGCCATGATCGAATCCCTCGGCGATGTTTCCGGAGCCCACCTGAATCCCGCGGTGACCGTCGGTTTTTGGGTCGCGCGGCGCTTCCCCGGCCGCCAAGTACTGCCCTACGCCGCCAGCCAGCTCGCCGGAGCCCTGCTGGCGAGCGGACTGCTGCGTTTCCTTTTTCCCGCTAGCGCCACTTTAGGCGCCACCCTGCCCGCGGGGTCGGCGGGGCAGTCCTTTGTCTTGGAAGTGGTGCTGAGCGGGCTCCTCATGTTCGTGATCCTGTGCGTCTCCGATGGAGCTAAGGAAAAGGGATTAAATGCTGCCTTGACCATTGGGGGCGTGGTGGCCTTGGAAGCGATGTTTGCCGGCCCCATCTGCGGCGCCTCCATGAATCCGGCCCGCTCCCTGGGTCCGGCGCTGGTCTCCGGACACCTCGAACATCTCTGGATCTACCTCGGGGCCCCCGTCCTCGGGGCCCTTCTCGCGGTGCCCCTCTGCGGCTGCCTGCGGCGGGAAGGTTGCTGCGCCCCTCGCTAAACCGCCCAAGCGCTAGCGCCCCTGCCGGGGTGCGGGCGGGGGCCCGCCGCAGGGTGCCATGCCCCGCCCAACTATGGGGTCCAGCATTCAATGCGGTGGTGGCCACGAGCTGCGACAACAACGGAAGGGACGCACCCAACGGGTGAGCCTCTTGATGCCAGAAAAATCCGCGCAGGCCCCGTCCGTATCGCCTTCAAGGGTCCCCTGCCCCCTTTTAACTCCCATTGCTAGGCTAAAAACCGGACCCCTTTTCCCCGCTGGCCGGGTTTCCCCAGCGAGGCCATCAAGGCTGCTTGGCGATGACCCCCTGCAGCAGGCCGCCGTGGTCCCCGGCGCTCCACGTTCCCGAATAGGTGTCTCCGAAGATCATGACCCGCGCGGAATAGGTCCCGGCACCCGGCAGGGTGAATTGGTCGACCACGATCACGGGGGTGTCGCCGGCCCACTTCACCTGCACGGGGACCGGAGCCACGAGGTTGATGGTGCCGTATTGGATGCGGGCGTTGATGACCCAGCGATCGCCTCCGGTTTTCATGGCGCCGACGATTTCGTATTGCTCGTCGCGGGCCTCTCCCATGGTACCCTTTTCCACGGTGCACCACCGGCCCTTGAAAAGCACCCGGGCCAGGGCCTTCACAAAAGCGGCTTCCAGTTCCTCTGGCGCCACCCCCTTGGCGGGAGCGACTTCTTTTTCCACGGCAGCTTTCGTTTTGACTGGACCCTCCGCCGCGAGGGCCCAAGCCCCCGCGCCAAACCAAGCCATCCAAACCCATAGCAATTCTTTTTTCATAGCCGTATTTTTCAATAAAATTCCTGACACATCTACCTCGCCCGAGCCTGCGGGGCAAGTCCTACAAGCGGGGTGCTTCTGGCTTGAGAGGCGCTTCGGAGGGGCGCACTCCCTTCACTAAAGTCTGGCGCTTCCACACCTTGTCCCCCGCGGTCAAAAAGAGGGTATCCCGAGCCGCCCCGCCAAAAGCGAGGTTCGAAGCTTTGCCATTGGGGGGAAGCTTGATGATCCCATTCACCCGGCCAGCCTGGTCGCAGTATTGAATGCCCAAGCTAGAGGCCACATACAACATCCCCGAAGTGTCCGCAGCCAAGCCATCCGCCCCGCTGCCGGGAGCGGCGTCTGGCAGGTGCAGGTGAAAATAGGGCTGCTTGTATTGCAGGGCGCCATCCGGCTTGATTTGATAGGACCACACAAACCGCCCCAAAGTGTCGGCCACATAAAGCAGCGACTGATCCGGGCTCAAGGTGATGCCATTGGGCATGGCCAATCCCTCGTCGACCAATTCTTTGCGGCCGTCCGGGGCGACGTGCCACACCTGGCGGTGCTTGTGGTCGGTGAACCACATGTGCCCCGAGTGGGCTACCGCAACATCATTGGGATCGAGGTCGGAGGCAATCACGGAGCGCTCCCCAGTAGTCGTGTTCCAGGCGGCGATGCAGCGGTCTTGGTTGCAGGCGGCATAGAGGCGGCCGTCGGGCCCAAAGGCCATGCCGTCGGCCCCGCCGGTCTTTTCTGCAAAGAGCTTCACGGCGCCGTCGAGGCCGACGCGATATATTTTTTGTTGGCCGGAATCGGCAAAGAAAACCGTGCCATCGGGGGCAGCATCGGGCCCCTCGGTGAAGACGTGGCCCTCGCTGACCAATTGCCAGTCCTGCCCGGGAGCCAACACCTTCATGATTGGCTGCCGTTCATTGCGGGCGGCCACCAAGGCTTGGCCATGGTCGCGCCACAGCCAACGCAGCGCCTCGGGCAGGATGGAGCCGCCCTGCTTGCCGCTGTGGCCACCGTCGCCCCAAACATGGTTGACGTCGTAGCCGGAAAAAGTTAGAGCGCTGAGCATGCCCTGGTTGGCGTTCCACCAGTCGCCGCCATAAATGTTGAGATCATTGGAGCCGTCCTGAAGAAAAACCCGTAGGGGCTTGGGCTCGGACTTGCGGATCAGGGTGGGGTATTCATGGCCGCCCCGCAGGCCCACATAAGTGCCGATAGTGCTAAAAACCCGGCGGAAGGCCTCGGGATGCTCCCAGGCCGCCGTGAAAGCGGCAATGGCCCCAGAACTGGCCCCACCAATGCCGCGATCGTCTGGATTGTCCGAGATATTCCACTTTTTCTTCAGCTCGGGGATGGCCTCGTCGATCAGAAAACGCGCGTAGGCCGGACCCAAACCATCGTATTCAAAGCTGCGATTGAAGCGAGGCAAGGCCTGAGGGCCCGAGGCTGGAACGACCCCGGGATTGATAAAAAGGCCGATAGTGACGGGCATCTGTCCGGCCGCAATGAGGTTATCGAAAACCACAGGGACGCGCCAGCCGCCCTCGCGGCCCACGTAGCCACCTCCATCCTGAAAGATCATCAGGCAGGTCGGCTTGGTGGCATCATACTGGGCTGGGATGTAGACCCAGGCTTCGTGCTCTGCCCCCGGAAATACCTTGCTGACCCCTAGCGCCAACTTCTCCTCGCGGCCCTGCGAGACCCCCGGCTTGACCTGGGAGTCGGGCCCTAGTTGGTAGTCATCCGCACCGCGGACCTGGCAGGATAAGGCAAGACCGAGAACGACCGGAAGAAGGCGAGGATTGGGCATGGGAGTGTGCCCAGGAACGACCCGCCCAGCGGGCTCCTTTCAGGGCCCACCCTAGAATCCTAACTATAAACGCCGCCGCGGGCGCTTAGCGCGCCAGATAGGGCAACTGGGCCGCGGTGGCCGCCACCGCGTCTTCAGCCTCGAGGAGGTCGGCGATGGGGTCCCAGTGCCCGGCGATGAGCACCTCGCGGGCGCTCTCCGGCATGGCCACGGTGAAGTTTTCCGCGCCAAAGAAAACGCGGTTTTGCGCGACATCTACGGTGACCTCCAGGGTGGGATCTGCTTCCAAGCGGGAGGCGAGCCAGGCGATGTCGGCCGTGGTGGCCGTGACGCAGGGGATGCCGAGGGTAGTGCAATTGCTAAAAAAGATTTCGGCGAAGCTCTCCGCCACCACGGCGCGGAACCCGTAGCGGTAGAGTGCCTGCGGGGCGTGCTCCCGGGAGGATCCGCAGCCAAAATTCACTCCCGAGAGCAGCACCTTGGCGCCATTGAATCGCGGATCGTTGAGCGGGTGGACCTTGTCGCTGCCGTCGGCGTGCTTGCGCACATCGTAAAACAAATACTCCCCCAAACCGTCGAAGGTGACGCACTTCATAAAGCGCGCTGGGATGATGCGGTCGGTGTCGATGTCGGAACCGGGGACGTAACACGCGGTGCCGGCGACCTGCAGAATTTTCTCGAGAGCCATGGGGGAAGGAATGTTTTGAGCTAGAGTTGAGGAATCTGCTCATCCATTAAGACGGGGACAGATCTGCGTAAAGGGGGAAGCGCAGCCGCCGAGGCCGCCCTTCCCCCAAAAATGTGCTGAATTCCCCCAGCCTCAGGTGGCCGCCGCGCTGGCGGGCAACTCCATCATGCCGTAGTCGCCATCCGGGCGCCGGAACACAATGCTGAGCTGATGGGTCTTTTGGTTTTGAAAGACCAGAAAACCGCGGTCTCCCATTTCCAGTTCCGTGATGGCCTCATCGGGATAGAGCGGGCGAATGCGGTAGTTTTCCCGGTGGATGATGAGGGGCTCCAGTTCCTCCTGCTCGTGGTCGTCGATGGACTCGGAGTGAAAAACCTGCTCGTCCATGTGGCGGATGGAGCCGCTGCGCGGGCGGTGATTCTTCAGCAGGCGCGTCTTGTGCTTCCGCATGCGCCGGGCAATTTTGCTGACCGTTTCATCGATCGCAGCGTAGAGCACCTCGGAGGTGGAACTCGCTTCAATCGTGATGTGGTTCGCGCAAAATAACACGATCTCGGCAATTTGGCGCAGGGGCGGCTGCACGTCGAGGACGACCTTGGCCTCAATAATCCGCGGGTAGTCGAGATGCAGGCTCTCGATTTTCTTGCGGGCATAGTCACGAATCGCCTCGGTAACCTCGATGTGGCGACCGGTCACAGTGATGCTCAGATCAACGTTGGCAGTTTGCATGGTTTTCGTGGTTTGGGTTCAGGTTCGGGGACAAAAAGAAGGGGGCCGCGGCCCTCACATGCTGAAGCTCTCGCCCAAATAGAGCTGGCGGCTCAGCGGGTCGTTGACCAAAAAATCTTGGGTGCCTTCGCGGCGCACCCGGCCCTCAAAAATGAGGTAGGCCCGATCCACAATGGACAAGGTCTCGCGCACGTTGTGGTCCGTGATCAAAATGGCGAGGCCCGCCTCACTGAGATGGCGCACGATCTCTTGAATCTCGCTGACCGCGATCGGATCCACCCCGCTGAAGGGCTCATCGAGCATCAAGAGGCTGGGCTCGGTGACCAGGCTGCGGGCGATCGTGAGGCGCCGCTTTTCTCCGCCGGACAGGGTCAGGGCCAAGCTGCGGCGGATGTGGCTGATCCCAAAGCGCTCCAGCAACCCTTCGCAGCGCTCCCGCTGCTCCGCCTTGGACAGAGGCATCGTCTCCATCACCGCCATGATATTTTGCTCCACCGTGAGCTTGCGGAAAATCGACTCCTCTTGTGGCAAATAGCCCATGCCCAGGCGGGCCCGCTTGTACATGGGCAAGCGCGTGGCGTCTTGCCCATTAAAGAGCACCTGCCCCCCATTGGGCGGCACCAATCCCACAATCATGTAAAATGTGGTGGTTTTCCCCGCCCCATTCGGCCCCAGTAGCCCCACGATCTCTCCCGGCCGCACGTGGATATCCACCCCGTTCACGACCGCCCGGCCATCGTAGACCTTCTTCAATCCGCGGGTCGACAGCAACAAGCCTTCCTCGGCCATCTCCGGGGGAGCGGTCGCAGCGTCAGATAAAGTTACAGACATGAACGTGATAACTGGGGGAAAATAGAAAACCGAAAGCGCGCGCCCGCCGCCGCCTCACTCGGCAGGCTGCGCTCGCGGGGGGGCCGCCGCGTCGGTGCGATCCGGCTTGGGCTCGCCCAAATCCCGCACCGTGCAGCCCTCACTGTAGCTCTTGCCGTTGGGGACGAGCACGATTTTGGCGTCCTGGCGCGTTCCCACGATGACGTTGTTGCCCTCCTGGGCCTCCGGCCAATCGGTCAAGACCATGTTGCCAGAGCGCTTGTCGTAAATCATTGAGCCGCCCTTGCCGGACTGGGTCTTGCCGTTTTCCACCCGCACAATATTGACCCGGCCGGTGGCGATGACCCGCTCAAAGGGGGCGTCCTTTTTCGCTTCGGCCTTGGCCCCCGCTTGGCCCGCCGCTGGCGCGCCTCCAGCGCCGGGCTGCACGGGATCGAGCCCGCGGCTTGGCTGGGGCTTGGGGGCGGGAGCGGGGGCCGCCGCTTTGAGCCCGGCGAATCCATCGCCCTCCGCGCTGGCGAGCATTTCAATGCGGTCCCCCTCGAGCACCATGCTGGGGGTTTTGACTTGGGCCGTGCCCGCCACCACGTAGGTGCGGCTCCGCGGGTCTTGAGGGGGCAACGCCCTCTCGGGGTGGGTCGGGTCCTGCGTGGGCGGAAAAATAATGGTGTCCCCCGTGACCAGAAAACCCGGGGTGCGGCGCTTGGCTGGGGCCCCCGGAGCTTCCGCAGGCACGGGCGGCGGCACTTGGTCAAACGTCGAGGGGCCAAATTTTGCCGGAGGCGCGCCGCCCGGCTTCTTCGCCTTGGACGCGAGGGCTGCGGCCTGCTTCTTGGCCTCTTCCAGCAACTTTTTGGCCTCGTCGCCCCCGAGCGCTTCCTTAGCTTTTTTCATGGCATCCTGCAGGGCCGCGCTGTCCCCCGGCGAAAGCTTGTCCTTCACGGACTTAAGCACCTTGGCCGGATCCTCCTGGAGGTCCTTGGCTTGGATGCGCTTGATCTCCTTTTCCGCGGCCTCTTGGCGTTGGCCCGCCTCGCGCAGTTTGGCCGCCGCCTCTTCCAATTGCTTTTTGGAGCGGTCGTCCTGCTTGAGTCGGTTGAGCGCGCTCTGCGCCGCCTTGTGCACCGGCGGCTTGGGCCCCTCGGGGGGAGTCGGCGCCGCCGCGCCCGCGCAGAGCAACCCAGTCCAAACCGGCAAAAGGCGGAGAAAAAGCGGTGTCATGGTTGGCGGGGCGGAGCAGGTTGGGGAGGGCGGGCGGGGCTTGCCGCCGCAGGCTTGGCCCCCGGCGGCGGGGCTTCCGCTTCCTCTCGATAAAAGGTCATGCGCACCCTCCCATCGATGCGGGTTAAGCCTGAAGCACGATCGTGCAACATGGTGTCGCCCTCAACGACAAACTGCCGGTTTTCAATCCTGACCGGCTGGCTGGTCATGAGGACTTCGTTTTTCAAATCGTACACGCCGCGCTCGATTGCCAACTTTAGGGTCGGCGCGGCGCTGCCGTCGGCGGCCAATGGCTCGTCGTACTGCACCCACTGGGCGCGGTCGAATTGCACGTGGTCCTCGTCCAAGCGGGTCACGACCGCGCTTTCGAAAAGCGACGCCAGCGGCGCGGTCACCCCCGCGATGCCGCCCAGCACCGGATCCAAAACCGCGCGGTCCGTCGCCACCGGCCGGTACATCGGATAGTGCACGCCGCGGTGGCTGCGCCCCGACGGCATCATCATGTCCAAGCGCGCGCGGCTCAGCACATCCATCCCCCGCAGCGCGCCACCCTCGGCCGGTGGCAACAGCGCCGGGCCCGCGCCCTCCTCTTCGTCCCCCGGGGCCAGCGCCCCGGACTTTTCCGCCGCCGGTTCGGGCGCTTTTTCCGCCGCCGGTTCGGGCGCCGCCGCGCTCCCTCCGGGCGCCGGGTCTTTGGCCCACGCCGCCCCCGCCAGCCATAAGCCTAAGGGGGCCATCAGAAGACGTCTCATGCGGGGGGGTCAAGTGTTGACGAGCTCATGGATAGAGCGCAGCTGACGCAAAACTTTGCCTAGATCTGACAGCGGCACTTGATTGGGTCCATCGGAAAAGGCCAGCGCAGGGTTGATGTGCGTCTCCATAAACACCCCGTCGCAGCCCGCCGCCACCGCCGCCCGGGCCAGCACCGGCGCCAAATGGCCGTCGCCCCCGGTACTTCCGCCCAGCCCGCCAGGCCGCTGCACCGAGTGCGTGGCATCAAATACCACGCGGTATCCCTGCTCCCGGATCCAATAGAGCGAGCGCATGTCGGCCACCAAGTTGTTGTAGCCAAAACTCGCGCCCCGCTCGGTGAAGAAAAAGGTCTCGCACCCCGCTCCTTTGAGTTTGTCGGCGATGTTTTTGACGTCCCAAGGCGCTAAAAATTGACCCTTTTTGACGTTCACCACCCGGCCGGTCTCCGCGGCCGCTACGATGAGGTCGGTCTGCCGACACAGGAACGCCGGAATCTGCAGCACATCTAAGTATTTTCCCGCCACGCGCGCCTCCTCCGGGGTGTGCACATCGGTCGTCACTGGCACCCCCAATTCCCGGCCCACCTCCGCGAGCAGCGCGCAGCCCGCCTCACAGCCTGGCCCGCGATACGCCCCCCCCGAAGTCCGGTTGGCCTTGTCATAAGAGGCCTTGAACACAAACTTGACCCCTACTTCCTCGGCCACCGCCTGGATGGAACGCGCCATCTCCCAGACAAAGGCCTCGGACTCCATCACGCAGGGCCCCAAGATAAACAATGGCTTCGCGCCATCCAAAAACAGCGGACCCACCGGGATCACCGGCAACACAACGTGAGGAGGAATCGTCATAAAAAAACTACTTCACCCTAAACCACGCCCCTCCCCCCGGTGCAACGGCTTCGTAGCCCCGCCATCTCCCCTCCCGCCCCGCCTATCACCCCTTAAGCCCCCAGCACCGCATCCCCTCGCCAGCCAAAAAATCCCCGTGCGCTTGGCCGCATCCGCGCCAACCATGCCCCCCCTGCCCTTTCCACTCATGCACTCCGTCTCCGACCAACTCGCCCTCCTCAAGCGGGGCACCGTCCAGATCCACTCCGAAAAAGAACTGGCCGACAAACTCGCCCTCGGCCGTCCCCTGCGCGTCAAGCTCGGTGCCGACCCCACCGCCCCCGACCTCCACCTCGGCCACAGCGTGGCCCTGGAAAAGCTGCGCCAATTTCAAGAACTCGGCCACACCGCGGTCCTCATCATCGGCGACTTCACCGCCATGATCGGCGACCCCTCCGGCCGCTCCGCCACCCGCCCCCCCCTCACCCACGCGCAAATCCTCCACAACGCCCGCACTTACACCGATCAAGTCTTCAAAATCCTCGACCGCGACCGCACCGAAATCGTCCACAACGGCACCTGGTTTAGCCAAATGACCTTCTCCGAAGTGGTCCGCCTCAACAGCCGCGTCACGCTCCAGCAAATGCTTCAGCGCGAGGACTTCCGCAATCGCATCGAAGCCGGCAGCGAAGTCCGCCTCCACGAAATCCAATACCCCATCATGCAGGGCTGGGACTCCGTCGAAGTCCGCGCCGACGTCGAACTCGGCGGCACCGACCAACTCTTCAACCTCCTCGTCGGCCGCGACCTCCAAAAAGACGCCGGTCAGCCCCCCCAAGTCGCCATCACCGTCCCCCTCCTCGAAGGCCTCGACGGCGTCAAAAAAATGTCCAAAAGCTACGGCAACTACATCGGACTCAGCGAGCCCCCCCACGAAATCTTCGGCAAGGCCATGAGCATCTCCGACGAACTCATGGCCCGCTACTACCTCCTCCTCCTCGGCGAAACCCTCCCCGCCGACGGCCACCCCATGGAGGCCAAAAAACAACTCGCCGCCCGCCTCACCGCCCGCTACCACAGCCCCGCCGACGCCGCCGCCGCCCGCGCCGACTGGGAGACCCGCTTCTCCAAAAAAGATCTCACCGCCGCCGACCTCCCCGCCTTCACCCCCGGCCCCGATACCCGGCTCCTCGCCCTCTGCGCCCAAGCCTACCAAGACTGCTTCCACACCGCCAAGTCCAACGCCGACCTCCGCCGCCTCCTCGAAGGCAAGTCCCTCCGCCTCAACGAAGCCGTCCTCACCGACCCCAAAGCGGAACTCCACCTCATCGCCGGCGACATCCTCCGCCTCGACAAAAAACACGCCGTGCGCGTCAGCTAGGCCACCGCCCGCCCCGCCGATTGGCTCAGGGCTTTCTCAGGCGGAAAAACCGCCGCGCCGCTGGCGCAGATTCCACCGGCACAAGATACTTAAAACCCCCCTCCTCCGCAGTGATGCCTTGGTCGATCAACTGCCAGCTCTCCGGGCTAAGCCCGGCGCTCGTTTCCAGCACATAGCCCGCAAAATCCACCCCCCAGCGCACTTCCAGTTGCCCCGCCACCCGGTGCAACTCCGGCCCAGACTGAGCACTCACGAAAGCAGGCTGCAGCCAAGAACCAGGCACCGGCCCTAGCCCAAGCAGAGCGAGAGACAGGTTGCCCGAATCCCCATTGCGCAGCGGTTGGCGCGCCGCGTTGTAGTCCGGCCGGGTCGCCCCAGGATCCCACCGGTTGGCCAATAGCGTATGTATCTCCGCCCCCGGCGGAAATCCGGGGGCCCAGACAAAAAAGGGAATGGTGACATTCTCAATCCGCGTGGCATCGCTGTGGCCGCTCGCCGCCCCACCCCCTCCTCCATGGTCCGCCGTCAACACGATCGCCAGTCTTCCCCGGAGCGCCGGCCTCGCATCCACCGCCGCAAACAACTGCGCCAGCCTGACATCGACGGCGGCCACCGCCGCATTCCACGGCGCACTCCCCCACCCATAAATATGTCCGGCCTCGTCCGGCTGATGCAGATGCATGAACGTGTAAGCATCCGGATTGCTGGCGAGACGACCCGTCAGGCTGGTGAGAAGCCCCCCAGTGTCGCCATCCGCCGCTTGGCTAAACTCAATCTTGTCCCGCCCCTGGTCCGGCGGCAGCAGATCCGCTGCCCCGTGGACGACATCATAACTCCGCTCAATCAGGGCCAGTTTCGCCTTGCTGAGAAGCAGCGCCGTAGATCGCCCCCGGTCGTGCACCACATCAAAAACACTAGCCACATAGGGAACGTTCACGTTGAACCCATGGATGACATCCGTGCTAGGCGGACTATTATTCGTGTAACCGTGATGGATCGTCGTCGGCTGCCCCGCAGGCCGATGCACCGGTCGACCCGTCACCATGGTCACGTGATTGGGCACCGTTTCCGAAATAGTGTAGTCGCAGCGCGCATTGAACGTATGGGAACTCTCCGCCCGCAGTCGCTGGAAACTAGGATAGCTCGCCGGGTCACTCGCCAACAATTGCTTCAATAGGTCGCCGCGCAAGCCATCGACACTGATGTGAACCACATAGTCAACCACCACCGGGGAACCCGGCAAAAAAGCCGCCCGCGCTGCACTAGGCGCCGCCCCCCCAAGCCCGGCCCAGCCGCAAAAAAGCACCCGCCTCGACCAAACCCCCACAG
This sequence comes from Verrucomicrobiales bacterium, assembly GCA_947460575.1. Lineage (GTDB taxonomy): Bacteria > Verrucomicrobiota > Verrucomicrobiia > Verrucomicrobiales > V1-33 > CAIZWU01. Next base: position 19,830 of record CANHIJ010000028.1, read on the forward strand.
AACATTTCCACACTGAGAAACCGCCGCACAACGTAGCCATGACCACAGCCTGCCACGTCTTGCAAAAAATAGCTAGCCCGATTGCCCCCAGCCCATGCCCCGATTCCCGTCGCGCCAGGCCTCCGCAGCAAAACGGGCGCTCCTTCTAGCATAGTTCGAGCCCCAAGCAGAGGCAAGCGGCGGCACGGCGGCACGACCTCAGCCAAAGAAGCAGCGGTTCGCTTATTCAGGGATGATCGCGAGCGCCACCGCCAGAGATTCAGCCTCCGGCTGGGCTTGGTAGCGGCGCCATTTGCCATCGGCCCGTTTCCAAAAAAGCTGCCAGACTCCCTTGCTGCGGAGGTAGGTCACTTTGGCGATGGAATCCTCGATGGGCTCACTGGGCCGTTCCAAAACAGGCCGCACCATGAACAGCTCAATCGCCTGGTCGGCAAACCTCTGCCCCTCGCGAACCCGGTCGCGCAGATGGAGCGGAGGTCGGCGGTGCGCCCAGAAGGGTTCCTCCAGGGTGAGCGTATCCTCGGCGATTTCGGGGGCGGTGAAGGCCCTGATCAAAAAAGCGCGGGTTCAGGGTTTCGTGCCCCAGGCCAAAAAGGTGGCGGCAAGACCAACAAGCGCAACGGGATTCCCCTCAAGTTCCATCCTCTCCGAAAACGCTGCCGCGTTCTGGTAGATTCCGCCACGAACGCCTTGCAGGACCGGTGCAGCCTGCCAATTTCCCCAAGGCTCCCCCCAGAGCACCCCCACCGGTTTTTCATGCGCATTCCCATCCTCATGCCTCAACTCGGCGAATCCATCGCCGAGGCCACCCTCTTGCGAATGGATGTCGCCGCGGGAGACTGGGTCACCGCGGATCAGGACATCATGGAGGTGGAAACCCAAAAGGCCACCATGGGGGTGACCATTCCCTGCAGCGGCCAAGTGCTCTCCCTCGACTGCCGCGTCGGCACCAGCTACCCCGTCGGCACCGTGCTCGGCTACTTGCTGGTCACTGAAGCAGAGGCTTTGCGGGCGGGCATGGGAGACGGCGAAACACCCCCACCGCCGGAGGCTCCAGCGGAGCCCGCGGACGACACCGCCGGACTCCACTTCCGCGTCGATGCCGCGCCCTCCCTCATGTCGGGGGCCTTCGGCGTCCAACCTACCCTCTCCACCGGCCTCCCTGTCCCGGTCAACGCCGCGGGCGCCCACTATATCTCCCCCCGGCTCCGCGCCCGCATGCAGGAAATGGGATTAAATGCCGCCGACCTTTCCGCCGTCGCGGGCAGCGGCGCGGGCGGCCGGGTCACGGTGGAAGATTTCGAGGCCTTCATGCGGGAACTCGAACAGCACCGCACCACCCCCGCCAGCCCGATGCGCATCGCCGTGGCCGATTCCATGCGCCGCAGCTGGACCCGCCCCCTCGCCACCGTGGGCATCCGCGTCCACCTAGATCCCCTCCTGGCCCACCGCAAACAGCAGGCCCCCCACCTCAAAGCCGGCCCCGCCCTCTACGCCCTGCGGGCCCTAGCCATCGCCCTGGCCGAAAATACCGCCATGGCGGGCCGACTCGTCGGCAAGCGCATCGTCCACCCCAAAGCCATCGACCTCGGCTTCGCCGTAGAAGTCGACGACGGCGTGCTCGTCCCCGTCATTCGCAACGTCGAGACCAAACACCTGGCCCTCCTCGTGAGCGTCTACAACGACCTAGTGGAAAAGGCCCGCACCCGCAAGCTGCCCCCCGACGCCCGCGGCCCCGGCATCGCCACGATCACGAACTACGGGACTTTCGGCATTCAGTGGGCCACCCCCATCCCCCTGCCCGAACAAAATCTGGTGCTGGGCCTCGGAGCGGGCGAAAAATCCCCGGTTTGGGACGAAGCCTCCGCCTCGTTCCTGCCCCGCACCCAGGCCGACCTCACCCTGAGTTTCGACCACCGCGTGCTCGACGGCGGCGGCGCCGGACGCTTGCTCGCCAGGGTCGCCAGCCTCATGAGCTCCCCCGAGGAGCTCTAGCCCGTCGGCCGCGGCGCCGCGGCGCCCCCCAACGACACCCCCACCGCCCCCAGGCTGGCGTAGTCGCCGGGCGCACAGGACAACAGGATCAACTGCAGCCCCCGACTGGCCGCTAAATCGAGCATGTTTTGCAACTGCGGCAGGCGCCCCGCGTCGCTGTAGGCAAAGGCATCGTCGAAAACCACCGGCAGCGTCCCCCCGTGCAGCGGCGCCAGCACTTCCGCCATCGCCAAGCGCACCGCCGCCGCCGCCTGCTCGCGCGTCCCCCCGCTCAGGGTCTCAAAAGCGAGCGCCCCGCCCCCGAGGTGCTGCGGCCGCACCAACTCCAGTCCGCTAAATCCCTGGTCCCCCAACACCACCTTGGCCCGCGTGCCGGGTCCAAATAAACACTCCAAATACCCCGATATGGCCTCCGCGAGGGGGCCCGTAAAATGCTCCGCCAAGGCCGCCTGCTCCCCCACAAAGGCTTCGTGCAAGAGCGCCCGCGCCGCCGCCTGCCGCCGCCACCGCTGGGCCGCCTCCAGCGCCGCCCCCAACCGCGCCTCCGCCATTGCCAAGTCCGCCACCGGATCTTGCGACCCATCGAGGCGCAGCGCCGCCGCCGCCACCGCCAGCTGCGTCTCCACCAAACCCCGCTGCCGCTGCGATTCCTCCAGCCCGCGCTGCAGCCGCACCAAACTCCGCTCGTTGTCCTCCGGCTGCAGCTCCACCAGCACCTGCTGCACCCGGGCCAGCGCCGCCCCCGCCTCCGCCCGCTGCCCCCGCGCCTCCCCCAAGGCCACCCCCCGCGCCGCATCGCTCCCGTGCTGCTCCAAAAAATACACCAAATTCGCCTGGAGCCCGGTATGGCGCGTGTGCCCCTCGCGCAAGCTCTCTTGGCTCGCCGCCAGCGCGGCGGCCTGCTCCCCGGCCTCCCGCTGTGCGGCATCCCGACCCGCCCGCAACCCCGCCAGCGACGCCTCCTGCTCCGCAAACTCTCGGCTCGCCGCCGCCAGCGACGCCCGCGCCGCTTCCCCATCCCCAGGCGCCTCCCCAGCGGTCGGATAGCCCGCCTCCTCTCCCCGCCCCTCTCCCAGTGCCGCCGCCCGCCGCGCACGGTCCGCCTGCGCCGCGGCCGCCGCCGCCTCCGCCGCACTCAACTCCGCCGGAAGCCCCGCCGCATTCAGCGACTGCAACGCCGCCTGCCCAGCCAAAATCCGCGATTGCCGATCCGACCGCTGCGCCGCCACCGCCACCGCCTCGTCCACCGAACTCACCCCCCACTGCGCCAAGCCCGCCTGAAATTCCTGCCGGGCGACCCTCTCCTTTTCCCGCGCCTCCGCCAGACCGCTGCCCCCCCCAGGCCGCACCCGCACCCGGCCGCCAGCCCCCCACTGCAATTCCGCCTCCTCCGTCAAAATTAGCTCCGCCCCCAGCATCAGGGGCGCCCCTCCTAATGTCACTGCGCCCTCCGCGGAAAGCAACTCCACGCCCGCCGCCATCGCCCGCAGCGCCGCCTCGGCCGCCCGCTGCCGCGACTCCCCCTGCTGCAGCGCCGCCAGCGCCTTTCCATCGACCGCGGGCCAGGCCGCCACTTCCAAAGCCAAGCGCGCCATCTCCGCCTGCTGCGCCTCCACCGCCGCCGCCCGCTCCCGCAGCAAGCCCAAGCGCCGCGCCGCTTCCCAGTGCTGCACCCGCGCCTGGGCCAAATCCTGCCGCTGCCGCGCCCGCCCCGCGGCGTCGCTCGCCGCCTCAAAGGCCCGGGCGCGCGCCTCGGCGGCCTCGCGCGCGGCCCCCGCCCGGCCCGCCAGCGCCGCCAGCGCCGCATCGCGCGGCGCCAAATCCTGCTCCAGCGCGGCCAACTCCGTCCGCAGCGCCCCCAGCTGGGCTTCCTGCCGCTCCAGTCCCTCCAGCCGCGCCTGCGCCGCCGCCGCCGCCGCCCCCAAAACCCCCGCCTCCTCGGTGCGCTGCCGGATCACCCCGGCTTTTTGTTGCTGCTCCTCCAGCTGCCGCCCCAGCAGCCCTAACTCTCCGCGTAGGCGCCCTAAATCCTCCTCCGCCTGGCGGAAAGCCAGCGCGCTCTGCTCCAACCCCTGTGCCCGGGCCCGCGCCGCCGCTGCCGCGGCCTCCGCTTCGCTCAGCGCCGCCTCGGCCACCGCCAGCGCCGAACCCGCCTTCACCTTCCCCCCGGCCGTGAACACTTCATCCCGCAAACCCGCCGCCGCCGCCGCCGTCCGCGCATCCCGAGCCGACTGCATCGCCGCGGCCCCTCCCATCTCCTGCAAGCGCTGCAACAATTGATCCCGCTGGCCGCTCGCGTGATCGCAGGGGTCATCCCCACTCGCCCCCTGCCACACCCACAGGTGCGACCACTGCGCCAAGGCCAGCTTGCCCGACGCCCCCGCCTCCACGCCCAGCAGCCCCGCCAGCTCGCTCTCCGCCGCCTCTCCGCTCAATGCCAGGCCGTGCCGCGGGGTCAAGGTGGTGTCTCCGCCGCTGCCAAAGCGCTTCCGCAACTGCCAGACCGACCCCCGGGCCTCAAAAGTCAGCTCCACCTCGGGGCTCCCCGCGTGCGCCGTGGACTTCATCGCCCGGTGCTCCGCCGTATTCCCCTTCGCCTTCAGAAAAAGCACCCGGTGGATCGCCTCCGCCAAAGTGCTCTTCCCACTCTCGTTCGGCCCCCCGATCAAGGTGCGCTGCGGATCAAAGGACACCACCGTCTCCAAGTGCAGGCGATAGGCGCGGACCGTAGCAGTTAAAAGTCGCATTGCAGAATAACAGTTAAGATCCCATCCCCAGGACATACAATTCGCGCAGCGCCAGGCGCGCCACTTCGGCTTCCTCCCCCGCCCCCCTAGCCTGCTCCGCCAGGCGCGCCGCCACCCGAGAAATCAGCGGATCCCCCGCCCGCCGCGTCAGCCCTTCCAGCTCCTCCGCGGTCGGCGCCGCCGTGGTCCGATCGCTCAGCTTGAGGCGCAGCAAGCGCGCCTCCCAGGACTCCAGCGCCTGCTGCAAAGCCGCCCCTGCCGCCATGCCCAGCGCCCCCCGCAGCTCTAAGCGCAATAAATCCTGCCCCGCCCGCTGCCCCAGCCAGGCCCCCACCCGCTCCTGCAGCGCAGCCACGGCGCTGTCCTCGCTAAAGTGCCAATCTAATTGCTCCCAGCGCAGCCGCGCCGTCGCCTGCCGCACCACCTCCGGCAGCCCCCCCCGGCTCGCCCGCACCATCAAAGCGTGCCCGGGCTCATTCCCCACCCCGCGCGGGAAGCGGTCTGGCTCCGGCGTCCCCGCATACCACGCCCGCTCAGAAATCTCCTTCGTCCCATGCCAATCCCCCAGCGCCATATAGTCAAAGGCCCCCGCCGGAAGCCGATCCAAGTCCAACCGGTTTCCCCCCACCGCCGCTTCCTCCTCGTCTCCATCCCCTCCAAAACCTTGCACGCTGCCGTGCGCCAGCAAAATCCTCGCCTTGCCCGGCGCCGCCGCCGCCGCCGCCACCCCATCGCGCAGCCAAGCCGTCGGATCGCTCGCCTCCGCCCGCCGCATCAAAGGGCACGGAAAGAGCACCGCCTCCTCCAACTCCACGGGCTCCGCCGTCAGCAAAATCCTAAAATTGGGCGCCAAGGCGGCACATTCTCGGCGGAAAAAATCCTGCTCCCAAAGGCTGCCCGGTCCCCCGTGATCGTGATTCCCCGGGATCGCCAGCACTGGCAAGCCCATCCGCCCCAGCGCACTGCAGGCCGCCGCCACCGTGGCCCTGGTGGCGCTCGGCGAATCAAACAAGTCCCCCGCCACCAAAATGAATTGCGCCCCGCCCGCCCGCGCCGCCTCCCCCAAGCGATCCAATACCGCCAGCCGCTCCTGCTGCACCAGCGCGCGCTTCGCGGAATCAACGATGCGGGCAAAGGGCTTTCCCAGTTGCCAGTCGGCGGTGTGCAAAAAACAAACAGGCATGGCGATTTCCTACCACTTCGGGCACTTGTCGACCCTCCACAACGGGAAAGTTAGCACCGAACCCCAAAGCCCTTCCCAAAGCCCTTCCCAAAGCCCTTCCCAAAGCCATCCCCAAAACGCCCCCGCCGCCCCCGCCCGAGCCTGCCCAAGCCTACCGAAAACAAAAAAAGCGCGGCGGACCGGGCTGCTTAACCCAGATCCGCCGCGCTAGAAAGGCCCCTTATTTGTTGAGGCTAGACATCAGAGCACTGGCACCGACACGCGATAGTAACCGCGCCCCACGGGAGCGGCCGTATCGGTGAATTGCACCGCGCCCTGGGCGCCGCCCACCGCAGTCCCAACTTCCACCCAGTCTCCCGACAAGGTTGTGGAGCGCTGGATGGAGTAGTTCACCCCCTGCACCCCGTTGAAGCTGATCACCGGCTGCTGGCTGCCATTCATGGCGATGTAAAGCGTCGGCAACAGCGGCTGTGGATAGCCCACCGCGCGGATGTTTTCCACCCGCAGCGCCGTGTAGCCGGCAGTCGCATCCACGTTCTGCACCAGGAAGTCGATCGTGTTGACCCCCTCCACAAACGCCGCGTTGGAAGCCGTGATCGAGAAGGGCGTCAGGGCCACAAACTGCGCGGTGTTGACGTTGCCGGTTGGCTGTCCATTGACCCGCAGCACGGTGCCAAAGTTGTCCGTCGACCAGTTCCCCACAATCTTCACCGAAGGGAGGTAGAAGCCCGTCAAGTCCACCGTGGTCCGGTACACAAACGTGCCAGGCCCTTCGCCCGCGTCGTAGGCCAAGCCGCCCGCGCCCGCGGAGTTATCCAGCGGAGCGATCCACTTGCAGCTCGCATTATTAGCGAGCCACGGACCCGCCACGATCGGGAAGATCGTGGAGCTGTGCACCGTCGCCGGCACCATGTCCACGCCCCCAGGGTTGACCACCAAGGTGTAGTGATTGTCCGATTCGCCGTCTAACAGGGCGGCCCCGGTGTCGTCGACCCCGCTATTGTACAGGCCCGGCACCAAAGTAAAGGCGCTCAGGGAGGCCTCCGCGCTGGTCACCGTGCCGTAGGCGTTGGTGACGCGGACCTTGTACTTGCCCGCATTGGCTTTGGCCACCGGATTGACGGTGTAGCTAGGATCGGTCGCCCCGGCGATGTCCGCGCCCTGGAAAATCCACTGATAGCTGAAGGGGCTGCTCCCCTCCGCGGATACCGTAAAGGTGGCCGATTCTCCCAGAACCGCGTCCACGCTAGCCGGGGCCGTGGCGATGGTGGGAGGGACATTGGAAGCCACCAAAGCGGCCACATTGCTCGTCACCGTGCCATGGGGGTTGGTCACACGCACCGCGTAGTCGCCGTTTTGGGCGCTGCCGAAGCTGCTGATGGTATAGCTGGTCCCGGTGGCGCCAGGCAGATTCGCGCCGTTGCGGGTCCACTGGTACGCCAGCGAGGCCGTGCCGTAAGCATGCGTGTTCAAGGTCACCGTTGTCCCGGAAATGATGCTCCCGCCCACCGGCTGGGTCACCACCACCGGCGCAATGCCCGCAGGCACCACCGAGTAGGTCAGGCCATCCACCTTCAAGCCAGTGTAGCCCGCCCCATTGTTCACCACCCGGAAATCCAGATTGTTCAGCCCGCTGGTCAAGGTGCCCGCAGGCAGACTTTCCGTCCACACGCTGATCGGCGTATACGCCCCAAAATTGCTATTAACCGCCACCCCCGCTGGAGCCACGTCGTTGATTTTGAGCGTCACCCCATTGTCCGCCGCAAACCCGCCCGAAAGCAGGCCGCTCGTCCCCTTCCCTGTCAAATCAAGGGTGGTGCGGTAAATGTAATAGGTCGGGTCCGGCCCCGCCGCGCCGGCGGTGTTTTGCCGCGGCCCAATCCACAGCGAAGTCTCGGAATTGGCCAGCCATGGACCCGCCACGATGGGGAAGGCGAAGGGATCCTGCACAAAGGCATCCGGCACGTCAACATTGTCAGGATTGTCCACAATGGCGTAGTGGGGATCCACATCGCCGGAAACCAAGGCCAAGCCCCCGGCGTCCATCCCGGTGTTGAAGGCCGCGCCCACCACCGGTTCGTAGACTTCCAGGAAGGCCGCATTGCTCAGGATGGTGCCGGCACCGTTGGTGGCCCGGAACGTGTAGAACCCAGCTTGGGTCGCCGCGCTGGTGAGCGGAATTTCCAAGGTCGAGGAGGTCGCCCCCGCGATTTCCACTCCGTTGCGGTACCACTTGTAGCCGATCGGAGCCGCGCCCGCCGCGCTGCCCACAAAGGTCACCGTCTGGCCCGTGAAGGCCAATTTCCCCTGCGGTTGGTAGGTCACCACCGGAGTTGGAGAAACCACCACCCCGCGGTTGGCCAAACCGTAAAGGTGGAAGGAGGCCCCTTGCAGCGGCTTGGTCTGGATCGTCGCGGTGCCCGCGCTGTCGGCCACATAGTTGTAGTCGACGCGGATCCCGTTGTTGTTGTCAAAAGTATCCTGGTCCACCGACAGGTTCTGCCCCCCGCCACTAAACGTAATGGCGCGAACCCCGGGCCCTTCCCAGCCCACTGAAAACAGCGAAAGCTGATAGGACTGGCCTGGCGTCAAGCCCGACAGCGTCACCGTCCCGGGAAACCCATTGTAAATAAAATCGTTGGCCAAGGCCCGGCTGCCGTCCGCCAGGTTGTTGCCGTCATTGCCGAAAACGCCATCGAAGCCGCCCAGCGCCAGCTTGCCCGCCACCGCGGGATTGCCCCCGCCCGCCCCCGTGAAGGGCACGCCGTTGAGCAGGAAGCTCGCACCCGAGCCAAAATTGTAGGCGTGCGTGTAAACATAAGTGGAATCCAACCCGCTGGTGGCATCATCAAACCACTGCGCGTAGCTCCAAGGATTGGCCGCCGCCACCACCGAAAAGTCGTCAATCAGCAGCGTATTGTCTCCCCCAGCCACGTTTTTCACCGTCAACGCGGCCGTCGTAGCCGTCGCCGTAAACAGCGTAGTTACGGTGCGGTAGGGATTGGTCCCGCCCACCGAACTGACGTTGGCACTGAGCAACATGGTGCCGTCCACCAGCAGGTTCAGCCAGGCCACGTTGCCGTTCCGCGCATTGGCCCGAAAACTCAGCTGGTACGTCTGGCCCGCGGTCAGCCCCGAAATCGTGGTCTCCAAAGAGGAATCGTTGGAATTGCTCTGGATAAAGGCCACGTTGCTCCCCTGCGGCACCACCCCGTTGTCCGCAAAGGGGCTCGTCGGCGCCGGATTGATCCCCTGGCTGCTCTCGAAGTTGCTCAGCCATCCGGTGATCGGAACATTTCCCGAAATATAGCCCGGCCACACCGTGAACGCGTCCGCCTCAAAGCTCGGATTAGGAATGGTCTGGGACCAGGCGGGCAACATCCCGAGCCATAAGCTCAGGGCCAAAATAGGGCGGTGCAGGGAAGACTTCATGGGGTATTATGGATAGGATACTAAAGCGGGAGGCAGTATTCTAATACCTCGTCCACTTTAAATAAAGTTGCATTTTTTCTCTACTTTCCCAGTCAGCGTCAAGGTATTTCCCCTGCCCAGCCTACTTCTTTTTCCCGGAGCGCCGCAAATGTCTTCCCCCAGCGGAAGCGGCCCAGTACTTTAAAGGCAATCCCGCCCCGGAATCCTCCCACCGCTATGAAGACCCGCCCCCTCCTGGCCGCCCTCCTGCTCGCCGCCGGTTGCCCCGCCCGTGCCTTCGACTCCGTCGTCGCCTTCAACGAGCTCAATTACCACCCCGCCAGCGCCGCCTCCGGCGGAGAATGGCTCGAATTGCACAACCAACAAGGGGTCGATGTCGACCTCTCGGGCTGGAGCCTCACCTCCGGGGTCGACTACCGCTTTCCCGAAGGCACCGTGATTCCCGGCAAGGGCTACCTCGTCGTGGCCGCCAATCCCAGCGCGCGCCCCGGTGCCCTCGGCCCCTGGACCGGCCAGTTGAGCAACGGCGGGGAAACCGTCCGCCTGCGCGACAACAACGACCGCCTCATGGACGAAATCAGCTACGGGGACGGCGGCGATTGGCCCCTCGCGCCCGACGGCTCCGGGGCCACCCTCTGCAAGCGCCAAGAAGACCTCAGCTCCGAAACCTCAGAAGCCTGGACCTTCAGCCCCCAACAAGGCGGCTCCCCCGGCGCCCTCAATTTTCCCCCGCCCGCCGCCCCGCGGACCCTTACCGCGGTGGACCTCCGCAGTTTCTGGCACTATCTCAACACTGGCAGCGACCCCGGCCCCACCTGGAAAACGATAGGCTTTCCCGACCAAGTCGCCCCTTGGCAAATCGGCCAAGCCTGCTTCGGCTTCGGCCCCAGCCAAGTCTACCAACCCGGCACCCCCCTCTTGAGCTCCGGCGTCTGGGACCAAAAATCCTGGACCAGTGACGGCGATTCCGGCCTCGCCGAGAGCGGCACCTACACCCATAAAATCGCCCTCAATCGTCCAACCTCCGTCCTCGCCATCAACGGGCTCACCTTCGACTCCCCCGGCAGCGAAGTCCGCAGCGGCCCCACCTGGTCCCTCAGCGGGGCCGATGCCTCCTTCATCAACAACGGCAGCGGCAGCGGCGCCAATAACCTCCCCGCCTCCAGCGGCAGCCGCGACCTCTGCACCGAATTCTTCTACGGTGCCTCCGACAACGGCCAGTCCCGCCTCACCCTCTCCGGCCTGACCCCGGGCCAAGCTTACCAGGCACGCTTTTACGCGGTCGGCTTCGGCGCCGCCGGAGACCGCCTCATCGCGCTCACCCCCTCGGACACCGGCACCCCCTTTCTCTGCGATGAAAACGCCCCTGGCTCGGGCAACGGCCACGTCCTCAGCTACCGCTACACCGCCCCCAGTTCCGGCGCCATCACCTTCGCCTTCCTCCCCGTCATCGCCGGCAGCACCTGGCACCACTACGCCTTTAGCAACCAAACTGCCGCCCGCGCCCCCCAGGAACGCGAAATCGTCGGCGTCCAAGCCGCCGCCTTCTCCTCCCAACTCACCGCTTCCAACCGCCCCGCCACCGCCACCGTCGACGGCTCCGGCCTCAGCAGCGGCCAACACGGCATTTCCCCCAGCGGCACCATGTGGCTCACCACCGGGACCATCGCCAGCCCCAGCGACCCCCTCCCCGCCGAAATCACCTGGGACCTCGGCGCCAACGTCGACCTCAGCTCTCTCCACCTTTGGAACTACAACGAAGCCGCTTCTGGCCTGACCTCCCGCGGCAGCCGCCTCGTCGAAATCCTCACCGCCGCCACCCCCGGAGGCCCCTTCACCAGCCAAGGCACCTTCACCCTCTTCAAAGCCTCCGGCCGCATCACCGAACCCGGCCAACACCTCGCCCTCCCCGTCCCCAACGTCCGTCAGGTCAAATGCCTCATCTCCGCCAATCACGGCGCCTCCAGCCAACTCGTCGGCCTCAGCGAAATCAAATTCTACCAAGAAGGCGGCGCCGGAACCACCACCCCCCTGCCCTACCGCGAAACCATCGCCACCCTCTATAATACCGGCACCGCCCCCGACCGAAGCCCCCTCCCCGCCGGGGCCCCCGACCCCCACTACGCCAACCCCGCCGACCCGGCCCCCCTCCTCGCCATGGCCCCCAACGCCGCCTGGCTCGCCAACGACAGCGCCTCCCGCTTCATCAGCCCCGCCAGCTCCGGCAACGACAGCGTCCCCGCCGGCACCTTCACCTACCGCACCACCGCCGATTTCACCGACTACGACCCCGCCACCGCCCAAATCCGCGTCTCCTTCGCCGCCGATAACAGCCTCGACCTCGTCAAGCTCAACGGCGCCACCGTCACTGGCCTCTCCGGCGCCGGCTTCGCCAGCTACCTCGGCCCCTTCACCCTTCCGGGCCCCTTCCTCCCCGGCCCAAACCAGTTCGACTTTCAGTGGACCAACGCCGGCACCACCCCCAATCCCGGCGGCCTCCGCCTCCGCTGGGACGCCACCGCCGCCGCCCGCTTCACCCGCACCACCCTCGCCGCCAATCCCCCCACCACCTGGTTCCGCCAATCCTTCACCCTCAACTCCATCCCCGGCTCCACCTGGACCGGATCCCTCACCCACGCCCTCAACGACGGCGCCATCTTCTACCTCAACGGCATCGAATGCCACCGCGTCAACCTCAGCGGCACCCCCAGCGCCTCCTCCCTCGCCGACGCCCCCGTCCCCTACCCCTTCTTCAGCAATCCGATCCCCATCCCCTCCGGCTTCCTCCAAGAAGGGGAAAACATCCTCGCCGTCGAACTCCACCAAGCCGCCCCCAACTCCCCCGACGCCCTCTTCGGCTGCTCCCTCGTCGCCACCAGCACCCCTCCCAGCCTCACCGCCAACGCCCTCAAACTCGACAAAATCGCCTCTGCCCTCGCCACCGCCTTTGGCCTCGACCTCCGCAACTTCTCCCCCAACCCCCTCAACCTCTCCGGCTACCACCTCCTCTCCTCCTCCGGCGCCGCCTACTCCCTCACCGGCTCTCTTGCCCCCGGCGCCTGGCTCAGCCTCTCTGATGCCGCCCTCGGCTTCCGCCCCCTCGACGGCGCTAAACTCTTCCTCCTCGGCCCCGGCGACGCCATCCTCGACGCCGCCATCGTCAAAAATCGCCCCCAAGCCCGCACCCCCTCCGGCACCTGGCAAACCCCCCTCGCCCACCAACCCGGTGCCCCAGCGACCTTCGCCGTGCCCGACAGCATCGTCATCAACGAGATCATGTACCAACATGCCCCCCGTTTCCTCCCCTCCGGCTCCACCCCCAACCCCGAGGAATGGATCGAACTCTACAACCGCAGCGCCGCCCCCGTCGACTTGTCCGGCTGGCAACTGCGCGGCGGCATCGCCTTCGACTTCGCCGCCACCACCCTCCCCCCCGGTGGATTCCTCGTCATCGCCCAAGACCCCGCCGCTCTCGCCGCCAAATTCCCCGCCATCTCCGTCCTCGGCCCATTCTCCGGCACCCTCTCCAACCGCGGCGACCGCCTTCGCCTCCTCGACCCCAACGGCAATACCGCCGACGAAGTCGCCTACCAAACCAGCGGCCGCTGGGACCAACGCGCCGACGGCCGCGGCTCCAGCCTCGAATTGCGCCACCCCAACGCCGACAACGCCCTCCCCGAATCCTGGGCTGCCAGCGACGAAGGCCATCAATCCACCTGGCAATCCTTCAGCTGGACCGGCACCGGCGCCGCTTTCCCCGGCACCAATAACCCCACTCTCTACAACGAACTCATCCTCGGCCTCCTCAACGACGGCACCTGCCTCGTCGACGACCTCAGCGTCAAAGAAGTCAGCGCCGGAAACCGCGAACTCATCCAAAACGGCTCCTTCTCCAGCGGCACCGCCGATACTTGGAGACTGTTAGGAAACCACGGCATCCATGGCCGCAGCCTCGTCGTCGACGACCCCTCCAGCCCCGGCAATAAAGTGCTCGAAATCGCCGCCACCGGCGCCACCGAACACATGCACAACCACTGCGAGACCACTCTCAAAGCCGGCTCCACCTTCGTCACCCTCAACGCCTCCAGCACCTACACCATCAGCTTCCGCGCCCGCTGGGTCAGCGGCTGCCCGCGCCTCAACGCCCGCCTCTACTTCAACCGCCTGGCCCGCACCGTGCTCCTCCCCATGCCCGAAAACACCGGCACCCCCGGCGCCCCCAACAGCCGCTGGATCCCCAACCCCGGTCCCTCCCTCTCCCTCCTCCAGCACCTCCCCGCCGTCCCCGCCGCCGACACCCCCGTCACCGTCTCCCTCCGCGCCGCCGACCCCGATGGCATGGGCCCGGTCAACCTCCGCTGGCGCCGCGATGGCGCCTCCCTCTGGAACACCATCCCCCTCAGCGGCGGCCCTACCTACGCCGCCCTCCTCCCCGGCCAACCCGCCGGGACCCTCGTGGAATTCTACATCGAAGCCAGCGACGCCGCCGCCACTGCCGCCACTGCCCGCTTCCCCGCCGCCAGCGCCCTCGTCAAATGGGACGACGGATCCGCCCCGCTCACCCCAGGTCACCGCTTCCGCCTGCTCATGACCACCGCCAACGCCAACCTCATGCACGAACCCTCCAACGTCATGAGCAACGACTCCCTCCCCGCCACCGTCATCTACCGCGACTCCGAGGTCTTCTACCAAGCCCGCTGCCGCCTCAAAAGCAGCGAACGCGGCCGCCTCGCCGATATCCGCCTCGGCTTCGCTGTCGACTTCGACCCCCTCCAGCCCTTCCGCGGCAAACAACTCACCGTCAACCTCGACCGCTCCAGCTACGGCCGCGGCACCACCGGCAGCGGCTACGGCCAAAGCGACCTCTTCAACTGGCACTTCTTCAATAAAGCGGGCGGCGTCCCCTCGATGTACAACGACCTCGTCTACCTCGTCAGCCCCCGCCCCGCCCACACCGGCAGCGCCCAGCTCACCATGGCCGAATTCAACGACCCCTACCTCGACGGCCAATGGGACCACGGCGGCGCCACCCCCACCTTCAAATACGAACTCATCTACTACCCCACCACCACCGTCGGCGGCACCCGCGAGGGCCTCAAAATCCCCCAACCAGATGACGTCCTCCCCGTCAGCGTCGGCCAAATCGGCACCGGCACCAACATCGCCTTCCCGCCCCTCTCCCTCCCCGACAAAGAACCCTACCGCTGGAATTTCCTCATCCAAAACGCCCGCAGCGACGACGACTACTCCCGCATCATCGACCTCAACACCGTCTTCCGCCAAACCGGTCCCACCTACCTCGCCAACCTCCCCAAAATCATCGACGTCGACCAATGGCTCCGCACCTTCGCCGCCCTCAGCCTCGCCGGCATCGGCGACCACTACTCCACGGCCGGCGGCGGCTGGCACAACCTCAAACTCTACCAACGCAACGACGGCCGCATCCTCATGCTCCCCTGGGACCACGACTTCGTCAGCGAAGCCTATAACGCCCCCGTCGTCCGCGCCCCCGACCTCAGCAAAATGATCGCCGCCAACCCCGCCTGGCACCGCGCCTTCTACGGCCACCTCCTCGACATCATGGCCCGCTCGTTCAACCCCACCTACCTCCGCCCCTGGACCACCCACTACCAAACCTACACCACCACCGGCGGCAACTGGGCCGAACTCGCCGACTATACCGCCCAGCGCCGCACCTTTGTCCTCGCCGACGCCGCCACCCAGTACCCCAAAGTCCCCTTCGCCATCACCACCAACTCCGGGGCCAATTTCACCACTGCCGAGGCCTCTCTCGCCCTCGCAGGCACCGCCTGGGTCGACGTCCGCAGCCTCCGCATCCAAGGCAGCTCCGAGCCCCTCCCCCTCCTCTGGACCAGCCGCAACGCCTGGAAAATCACCCTCCCGATCGCCCCCGGACCTAATCCCTTCATCATCGAAGCCCTCGATTTCTCCGGCGCCATCCTCGCCACCGACTCCCTCGTCATCACTGGCTCCGGCACCACCGTCCCCGCCTCCCCAGAAAACCTGGTCATCTCCGAAATCAACTACAACCCCGCGCCCCCCAGCGAAACCGAAAGCGCCGCCGGCTTCACTGACAACAACGATTTCGAATTCATCGAACTGCGCAACATCGCCTCCAGCCCCATCCTCCTCACCGGCGTCCACTTCAGCGACGGCATCCAGTGGTCCGCCCCCAGCGGCGCCACCCTCCTCCCCGGCGCCTCCGCCGTCATTCCCCGCCGCACTGCCGCCTTCGCCAAGCGCTACCCCAACATCGCCACCCTACCCGAATTCTACCAACCCGGCGCCAACCAACTCAACAACCGCGGCGAAACCCTCACCCTCGCCGACGCCGTCGGAGCCCCCATCAAACAATTCGCCTACGACGCCGCCCCCCCCTGGCCCGCCATCTCCTCCACCGGCGGCCCCACCCTCGTCCTCGTCGCCCCCGCCCTCAACCCCGACCCCAGCCAAGCCCTCCACTGGCGCGCTTCCCTCTCCCCCCTCGGCAGCCCCGGCAGCACCGACGCCACCCCCCCACCGGCCAATCCCAACGCCGACGACGACCGCAACGGCGTCCCCAACCTCCTCCAATACGCCTTCGGACCCCGCGGCGCCCTCTCCCCGCCCACCCCCTCCCCAGACCGCCTAACCGCCGAAATCACCTTCCCCCGCGCCCCCGGCAGCGACGCCCTCGCCACCCTCGAATCAAGCCCCACCCTCGAAAACTGGTCCCCCGCTCCCGCCACCCTCACCCAGCGCATCCTCGGCCCCGACGGCAGCGAAACCCTCACCCTCCGCACCACCCTCCCCCCAGGTGCCCGCCGCTTCCTCCGCCTCCGCCTCTCCACCCGCTGAGGCGCCCCCCCCAACGCCCTTTTTAGTTAAGCGATTGTAAAAGTCCTCCCCACCCGCGCCGCTTGCGCCATAGTCCCTGTCTTCCGCCTATGTCCTCCGCGCCCGCTCGCATCCTCCTCATCGACGACGACCGCAAGCTCTGCCGCCTGGTGCGCGACTACCTCACCCCCATGGGCTACGCCGTCGAACCCGTCCACGACGGCGCCGAGGGCGCCAAACTCGCCCTCGCCGAACCCTGGGACGCCATCATTCTCGACGTCATGCTCCCAGGCCTCGACGGCCTCGAAGTCCTCCGCCGCCTCCGCCAAACCTCCGCCGTCCCCGTCCTCATGCTCACCGCCCGCAGCGACGAAGCCGATCGCATCGTCGGCCTCGAGTTAGGCGCCGACGACTACCTCCCCAAAACCTTCTCCCCCCGCGAACTCCTCGCCCGCCTCCGCGCCGTCCTCCGCCGCGCCCAAGGCACCAACCTCCCCGGACCCGAACCCCTCACCGAAATCTCCGTCCAAGACCTCAAAATTCAAGTCGAAGCCCGCTCCGCCACCCTCTCCGGCGAACCCCTCGTCCTCACCCCCGTCGAATTCGAACTCCTCCTCGTCCTCGCCCGCGCCAAAGGCCGCGTCAAAAGCCGCGAACAACTCGTCGACGAAATCCGCGACCGCGCATACGAAGTCTTCGACCGCTCCGTCGACGTCCACATCTCCGCCCTCCGCCGCAAACTCGGCGACGACGCCAAGGAACCGCGCTACATCCGCACCCTCCGCGCCGCCGGCTACATGATGATGGAATCCGCCCCATGAAACCCGGCCTACCCCTCTCCCTCCGCCTCCTCCTCGGCGTCTTCCTCAATTTCCTCCTCCTCGGCGCCCTTGGCTGGGCCCTCTTCCAAGGCCAATTCGGACTCGGCCTCGACACCCTCCTCGCCAGCCGCGCCGGCGACCGCCTCCAAAGCATGGCCGAAGTCCTCGGCGGCGAACTCGCCCGCACCCCCAAAGCCGATTGGGACGCCGTCCTCGCCCGCAGCGCCGCCGCCTACGAACTCCAACTCCTTGTCCTCCGCCCCGACGGTCAACGCTGGGCCGGTGAAGCCCTCGAGGTCCCCCCCGAAGTCCGCCAGCGCCTCGGCGACCGCCCCCCCGGCGACTTCCGCCCCAACTCCCGCCGCGATCCCAGCCGCGAACCCGGCCGCCCCCCCGAATTTCGCCCCTCCTCAGACCCCCTCCCCGACCCAAAACCCTCCCCCGCCAGCGACGCCCCTCCCCCGGAACGCGAGCGCGGCGGCCCCCCCCCGCCCAACCCCAACGACCCCCGCCGCGGCCCCGGCGGCCGCCGCCCCCGCTTCCTGCTCCGCGCCGGCACCCCCCCGCAATACTGGGCCGGCCTCGCCCTCCCCGGTCTCACCAACCCCGAAGGCCGCCCCGTCGGCGCCATCCTCCTCGCGGTCGCCTCCAGCCTCACCGCCGGCGGCTGGGTCCTCGACCCCCTCCCCTGGCTCCTCGGCGGCTTTGGCGCCGTCCTCCTCTCCCTCCTCCTCTGGTACCCCCTCGTCCGCGGCCTCACCCGCTCCATCCGCGCCATGACCCACGCCACCGAACGCCTCGCCGAAGGCCAATTCGACGTCTCCGTCCCCGTCGACCGCCGCGACGAACTCGGCCGCCTCGGCACCGCCATCAACCACCTCTCCCATCGCCTCCAACACTTCGTTCACGGCCAGCGCCGCTTCCTCGGCGACATCGCCCACGAACTCTGCAGCCCCCTCGCCCGCATGCAACTCGGCGCCTCTCTCATCCAGCGCGAAGCCACCCCCGCCCAGCGCGAACGCATCGAAGACGTCCGCGAAGAAGTCGTTCTCATGACCCGCCTCGTCGACGAACTCCTCACCTTCTCCAAAGTCGGCCTCCAATCCCGCACCGCCACCCTCCAGACGGTCAACCTCGCCGCCCTCGCCCGCCAAGTCGCCGACCGCGAAGCCGCCCCTCCCCACTCCCTCTCCATCGATATCCCCGACTCCCTCGCCGCCCTCGCCGAACCAGACCTCCTCGCCCGCGCCGTCGCCAATCTCCTTCGCAACGCCCTCCGCTACGCCGCCACCGCCGGCCCCATCCTCCTCACCGCCCACGCCCAGGGCCATCACGCCATCCTCTCCGTCGCTGACCACGGCCCCGGCGTCCCCGAAAGCGAACTCGACCGCATCTTCGAACCCTTCTACCGCCCCGATACCGCCCGCACCCGTGAAGCCGGCGGCACCGGCCTCGGCCTCGCCATCGTCCGCACCTGCGTCGCCGCCTGCCAAGGCACCGTCGCCGCTCACCTCCGCCAACCCTCCGGCCTCCTGGTCCAAATCCGCCTCCAACTCGCCAAATAACCCCCACCGAACAGCCCCAGCCGCCCCACCAGCCCGCGGCCGTCGCTCATGGTTTATCAATTGTGAAGATAAATAAATTTCAATAATAAGAAAAAACGGCATGCCTACTTGACATAACGGCCTTCGCCGCCTGATTATCGAAGCCGCCATAAGGCATGCTTTTTGAGTGTCGACATTGGCGCTCCCCCAGCCCTGTCCCACTACGCATTCAACAAAACATAGCTGTCGTCCTCCTTCCGCAGTTGTCGTCCCCTCTCCGCTCTTTCCTTTTTCCATGAAGTCCTCCTCATCCGCTCTCGGTCTCGCTCCTGCCCCTCGCCGCGCCCCTTGGATCTTCCTGGCTCTTAGCCTCCTCCCCCACGCCGGGGCCGCGGACATGCTCGCCACCGGCAACCACCAGTTTGGTCAATCTTCAGCTCCGCTCGCCGCGTCCCAGGCCTCCAGCGTCGTCGCCGGTTGGGACTTCAATCTCGCCATCGACGCTGAGGGCAACATCGTCGGTTGGGGCCGCGCCGAAGGCGGCCGCACCTCCCCTCCCCCCGACCTCGGACGCGTTCTCTCCCTCTCCGCGGGCATGACCCACACCTTAGCCGTCCTCCCCGACGGTCAAATCACCGGCTGGGGCGGCAATACCGACGGCGTCCTCGACGTCCCGGCCCACTTGCCCCCCGCCCTTACCGTCGCCGCCGGGGCCTTCCACAGCCTCGCCCTCCTCCAAGACGGCACCGTCGCCGCCTGGGGCTTTAAGGGCAATCAGCGCACCCAACCACCCGCCGACCTCCGCAAAGTCATCGCCATCGCCGCCGGTCGCGACCACAGCCTCGCCCTCAAAGCCGACGGCACCGTCGTCGCCTGGGGCCTCAACGACATGGGCCAATCCCAGGTCCCCGTAGGCCTCGACCAAGTCGTCGCCATCGCCGCCGGCGCCTCCCACAGCCTCGCCCTCCGCCGCGACGGCACTGTCGTCGCCTGGGGCGACCGCGAATTCAACCAAGCCAGCGTCCCCTCCGACCTCCGCGACGTCGTCGCCATCGCCGCCGG
>CANHIJ010000029.1 GCA_947460575.1 Verrucomicrobiales bacterium
GCTCGGTCGACCCGCGGGCAGCTTGGCGGGCGCCGACGCGCCTGGCGGGCCCCGCCGCAAGGATCGACCCAGCATGGGGCAACCGCTTCGCGGTTGGGGGCATTTGGCTTCGATGTCCCGGGGGTTAAAACCCCCGGCTAGTCGTGGAGAACCGCTCTGCGGTTCGTAAGAAAGCGCTCCGCGATTTATGGAGAACCGCTCTGCGGTTCATAGGAAAGCGCTCCGCGATTCATGGAGAACCACTCCGCGCGGTTCATGGGAAAGCCGCGCTGCGGTCCATGGGGAAGCGCCTCCAGGGTGATCCCGGAAACGCAGCTTACCCTAAAATCGCGAGTCGAATAACGCAATCGGCGGGCGGGGAGCGCTGGCGCGGGAGATTTTTGCCTCGCGTGTCGGCTTTTTTGGGGATGCCGCGCTGGCACCCCTGCCGGGGTGCGGGTCCCCTTGGGCTACACATCCGGTGGTGTCGCTTCGCTCACCACCGGTTACGCGCGGGGATGCCTCCAGCATCGCCGCCCAACGTGTCCACCGACCACGCTATGGGCGGCTTTTGACCGCGAAAGGGACTCACCCAATGGGTGAGTCTGCTGAGGCGAAAAAACGGCTCAGCCCCCGTCCTCATCACAAAAAAAGGCCTCATGGTCGCGTTTCAACTCCCGGTTTTAGGCTTGGAAAGGTTGCACTTTGGCAGAAAAAAGCATCTCGCCTCCTTCTTCTTGCTCACCGCCACTGCACGGCCGCGGCAGGCCGCCGCTCGCGGCCCGGCGCGCCCGTGAGCTTGTCTCCCAATTCCTCGCGCGCCGCCTCCGCCAGCGCCACCAAGCGCGCCAACACCATCGGCTCCGCCCCCGCCAGATTGGTGAGTTCCCCAGGATCCCGCTCCAATTGATACAGCTCCAGCCCCGCCTGCCCGACCCCGTGTTTTCCCGTCAACCCGTCGGCCCCCACCCGCGCGATCGTCCGGTAGGCGTGCGGCAATATCAGCTTCCAGGGCCCACTGCGCAGCGCCTGCAATTCGTGAACCCCATAGTAAAATAAAAGCGACTCGTGCGGCGATGGCGCGCCCACCTCCCCGCGCAGCAGCGGCCCCAAATCCTTCCCATCGATCTTCCGCTCCGGCAGGGCCGCCCCGCACAGTCCCGCCACCGTGGGCAGCACGTCAATCGTCCCCGCCACCTCCCGGCACACCTTTCCCGCCGGAATCGTCCCCGGCCAACGCATCAAACAAGGCACCCGAATCCCCCCTTCCCAACACGTTCCCTTCGACTCCCGAAACGGCCCCGCGCTGCCCGCATGGTTGCCGTAAATCGACCACGGGCCGTTGTCGCTCGCAAAAATCACCAGGGTCCGCTCATCCAGCCCCTCTTCCCGCAATGCGGCTAGGATTTCCCCCACCGCCCAGTCCACCTCTTCGATAACATCCCCGTACAAGCCCTGGGCCGACTTCCCCTTAAAGCGATCGCTCACAAAGAGCGGCACGTGCGGCATGGAGGGCGCCACATATAAAAAGAAGGGCTCGGCCCGGTGGCGGCGGATGAAATCCACCGCGCCCGCCGCATAGCGCGTCGTCAAAGTGGCCTGCTCCGCCGCGCTCACCTCCGCGTCCACCACCCCCGCGCTCCCCAGCAGCGGCAGCGCCGGATAACTGCCCGGCTTGGCGTTGGGATTCTCCGGCCACATGTCGTTAGAATAGGGCAGCCCCAGGTATTCCTGAAACCCCTGCCGGGTCGGCAACAGGTCGGGGTGGTCCCCGAGGTGCCACTTGCCAAACATCCCCGTCGCATATCCCCGGGCCCGCAGCACTTCCGCCAAGGTCATCTCCTCCGGGTGCAGTCCCATCGCGCTCTTCGGCCCCAAGGCCCCGTGGATTCCCACCCGCACCGGATAACACCCCGTCAGCAGCGCCGCCCGCGAAGCCGAACACACCGGCGCCGCCACATAGAAATCCGTAAACCGCATCCCCTCCGCCGCCATCCGATCCAAATGCGGCGTAGCAAATCCCTTCGCCCCCTGCACTCCCAAATCCCCATACCCCTGATCATCCGTGTAAATCAGCACCACGTTAGGCCCCGCCCACGCCGCGCCCCACCCCAGCCACAGCGCCAGACTAATCAAAGAAAAAATGCGAACCATTCTTCCACCCTAGCCCGCGCCGACCCCGCGCGGAAGCCAAAAAAGGCCCCTCACCGCACCCGCAGCACGGTGCCCAAGGTGTGCACTCCGCCGGGCTCCACCACCACCCTATCTTCCCACGCATTGGCCGTCTCCACGCAGACAAACCGCTCGTAGTCCCGATCTGGCAAATCAGCTAGGGATTTCGCTTTGTCGATCCAGGGATTCCACACCACGCAGCACTGGCTCCCCGACCCCTCCACCTCCACCACCCGCCCCAGCGCCGGATCGTGGACTCTAACCAGCCCCGCGCTGCGGTAGTCCCGGTCCACTTCCCCCGCAAAGCGCACCTCGCCTTCCTGCCGCCGCACCGTTGGGGGCCGCGCCGCCTCGTCGAGGTAGTCCGCTCCCTCCAAACCAGTTACATAAACCTGCCGGATGTCCCCCACCGCCAAATAGGTGTGCAGCGCCCCCGTGGCCGTCCAGGGCCGGTCGCCCGTATTGACCATCCTCAGGGTGAGCCGCAACTCGGCCCCAATGCGCATCGCCAACTCCAAGCGAAAGGCTTCCGGCCAGGTCTGGCGGCTGTCCACACTATCTGTCAGGATAAATTGCAAATCCACCCCCGCGGCATGCTCCGCCACCTCCCCTAACTCCCAACAGCGCGTCCGGGCCACCCCGTGCGACGGCCCCGCCGGGTCCGTCGGATGCGGCCCAAACCACGGCCAACACACCGGCACCCCGCCGCGCAGCGCCGCCCCCGGCCGACAGACCGCCTGCGGACTGAGGTACAGCACCGGCGCCTGCCCCGACGGCGTCCAGCCCAGGATTTGCGCCCCCTGCTGCGCCACCCGCGCGCGCGCCAGCGGGTGGTTGATTTCAAGCCCAGGGCATCCCGGGGAAAGTGCGCGGCGGAGGATCGACATGGGCTTAAGAAAGAAACGAAGGGGGCCTTTGGCGGTGGCCGCAGAACCCCTCCCCAGCAACGCCGAATTTTCTCCGCGCGCAGGGCTATGGGGCGTGCTTGGTGATAAAATCGACAATCGGCGCCGGATCTTCTAACCCATGCGGGTGGTGCTTCACCCCTGGCTTGCGGATCAACTCCATGGAGCCCCCCAGAGCCTGGTACCGGGACGCCATCAGCCCGGTATTTTCCTCCCAGGGCACCACTTCGTCGGCGTCCCCGAAGACGTGCAGCAAGGGCACCTGATGCGCCGCCAGCGGCGCCAGGCTGTCCACCGGATTGCCCGGCCACGCCAGGGCCGCGGCCTCGTCCGCAAACTGCCACAGCTTCAACACCAGCGCCCAATTGGCGGGATCCCCCGGGCCCTTCCCCTTGCCCCCGGGCCAACTCTTAAAGTCGCAAACCGGCGCGTCCCCGTAAATGCAGGAAACTTGGTCCGGATGCGCCGTGGCCCAATTATAACAATACAACCCACCGCGGCTCAAGCCCACCAGCGCCGGCTTCGGCCCCAGGCCCCGCGACCGCAGATCCCCATAACATTGCTCCCACAGGGCCACCGCCCCCGGACTCCCTAGCATGTCGTTGATTTGCAAGTACACAATGTGAAACCCCTTCCCTAACAGCGCGATGTCCGGCGCCGGGCGGTGCCCAAAAAACTCCCCGTGCCACACCCAGGGCCGCCCCCGCGCCGCCACCTTGGGCGCGATCACCATTAGGGGATGCCCCCCCAGGTCAAAATCGTGCCGCGCGTACCCATTCCAGTCGCTCTGCGCCCCCGGCAAGGCGAGCGCCGCCTCCCCGCTCCGCGCCAGGCGCCGCGCCTCCGCATCCGGCACCGCCGCCTGGGCCTCCGCCTCCGCCAGCGGGAGGCCCGCCGCCATGCCTGGTCGGCGGTGGCCCACAAAGCTGAGCCACGCTGCTTTGAGCACGGCTTGCTTGCGCTGCACCGCTGCCAAAATGGCCGCCCCTTCAGGGTGCACCGGAGCGCCATCCGCCCCCGCCTGCAGCCCCCAGGCTTCCAGCACCGGCTGCGCCATTAACCGGTGGCCCGCCGCATTGGGGTGCACGCAGTCCGGACTAAACGTAAATTTAGGCTCGCTCTGGCGGCGCTCCGCCAGGGTCCGGTTCATCAACCCGTGCAAGTCCAAGACCTCCCAGCCCTGGGCGCGCTGCCCCATCAGCCAATCGCTGTAGGCGTCGAGTACCTCGTTATAACCCTGATAGGCCCGCGGATAGGCCTCCAGCCCCGCGGGCAGCAGCGGCGACCCGCTCGGCAGGGGATCAAACACCGGCGGCGTCACGTGAATCAGCCGCGCCCCCGCAGCGGTGACCTGCTGGTGCAGTCGGCTCATGCCGTCTTCAAAAGCCTTGCGGCGGGACTCGCTCAGGGGGTGGTAAATCCCGCAGTTCATCCCATAACAGGCCACCACTAACTGAGGCCGCGCCTTCTCCAGCACCCGCCCCAAGCGCTCGTGGACATCCGGCCGCGGAAACTGCCCCCCCGCGTGCCCCGGCTCACTCAGGCCCGACACCGTCTCGCTGGGCAGACCCAGGGGAATCACCTCGTAGACCGTCTCCGGGTGCTGCGCGATCAATGCCGCTTCGATGATTTCCACATACCCGCCCGCCGCGGTGATGCTGTCCCCCAGAAATACGAGGCGGCGCTCCGAGGGAGGGGCGGCCGCAGCGGCCGTCAAGGCCATGAGGAGGGATAGCATCAGCTGGCGCATAAAGTGTCAGCTCCCATGACGCGCCGCCCCGCCCCTTCTTTACAAGATTCCCCGCCCCCCGCCCCCCCCTACCCCAAATTGCCGCCGCGGCTCAAAAATAATGTGACTTTTGCTCGACAGCATCCAAACTAGCCGCTATATCCGCAAACTCCCCATGCTTTGCTCACCCCGCGCTGCTTTTGCCGCAAGCCTCCTAGCCGTAGCTGCATGTGCCCTCCTGCTGAGCTCGCCCCCGGCGGCCGCCGCCGACCCCGCGCCAGCCGCCGCGCCCTCCCCACTTAAAGAGATCGAGCTGTTGCCCTACAACGGCCTCCGCAGCGACGGCAGCTGGTTCAGCCCCGAATCCGCCGCGGTCTCCCCCGAAAGTTCCCACCTGAAGCGCTGGGCCGCGGCCGCCGGCCCCGCAGGCGCCGAACCTTATCAAGATTTAATTATCCCCGCCGCGGTCCTGCTCGGTGCCGCCCTGATCATGGGTTGGCCCACATTGCGGCACCTCATCCTATTCAGAAAACCCCCGGAGCCCGACAGCGTCCTCCCCTGGAAATCGCTCATCGCTCCCACCCCCCGAACTCCCGCGCCGCCTGCAGATGCCCCCGCCCCAGCCGCGCCTGGGGCCACGGGCCGATCTTTCGCGGCTAGGGCGGCGGCGCATTCGCTTCCTCCTCCTGCCAAATCCGCAAGCTCTCGGCCCACTCCCTCGCAAAATCTCGTTGGTAGCGGCAGTTGACCGCAAACGTGATTCCCAGCGCGATCAGCGCCCCAAGCGCCGCCATCGCCATGTCCTTCTGCGCATCCCAGGGGTCCCCCTGCGTCCCCAGATAGGCAATCCCCAATTCCCCTCCGACCAACTCCGCCGCCCCCCACTCGATTAACTCGTAGAGTGCCGAGGTGGACAGCGTCAGGTCCAGCGGCAGAAAATAGCTCCAAAATCCTCTCGCCCGCGCCAGCCTCAAAAATATTTCCCGGATGGGATAGGCCAAGAGGAAACCATAACAAAAGTGGATCGCGCGATCAAAATGATTGCGCCCCCCCGCCGCCAACTCCGCCGGAGCCGCGCCGGTGAGCTGCTGCCACCAAACCTGGTAGGGAACCTCCGAGTAAGTGTAGTGCGCCCCCACCTCGTGCAGCCCCAGAAAAAGAAAGACCAGGGTCCAGGAAAGCCGCGAAAACGGCAGGTACCGGTAGATCGCCAGCAGCACCAAAAGGGCCGCCGCCACCAAGGCATTTTCCAAAATCCAGTCCTGCCGGTGCCACGGTGCAATCCCCAGTATCACCGTCAACACCCCAAACCCGCCCCCCAACCACAGCAGGTGCCGATAGTACTTGGCATTGGCCGGAGCGCTGCTTCGGGAAATGGGCGCGAGCATGGCTCCAACCTGCCACCTTTTGCCCCAGTTTGCACGGCCCAAGCAGCCCGCGCCCCCGAAAATGTTCCGGCCCCCCGCGGCCCCCTCCCGGATCCGCGAAAATAGCCCGACCCGACCCGCGTACTCTCCCAACCCCCTATGTCCCGCTTCCGTTTCCGCCTCGCCTTCGCCTTGGCCTGCCTCCCCGCCGCCCTCGCCTCCGCCGAGGAGTTCTCCCCCGAGCAACTCCACACCTTCGAAACTAAGGTCCGCCCCCTCCTCGCGGAACACTGCTACGCCTGCCACGGCACAGATAAACAAGCCCACGGCCTGCGCCTCGACTCCCGCGCCGCCCTCCTCCAAGGCGGCGACTCCGGCCCCGCCGCCCTCCTCGGGCAGCCCGACGCCAGCCCTCTCATCCTCGCCATCCAGCACGCCGAGGGCCGCGAAGCCATGCCCCAAAAGGCACCCAAACTTGCCCCCGAAGCCATCGACATCCTCCGCCAATGGGTCCAGCAGGGCCTCCCCTGGCCCCAAGAAACTCCCCCGCCCGCCCCCACCGAGCGCTGGCGCCAACACTGGGCCTTCCAACCCGTCGCCGACCCACCCGCCCCCGCCGTCCAGGCCCCCGAGCGCCTCCGCCAAACCCTCGACGCCCACCTGCTCGCCCGACTCGAAAAGGAGGGCCTCACCCTCTCCCCCGAAGCCGACCGCGCCACCCTGGTCCGCCGCGCCACCCTCGACCTCACCGGCCTGCCCCCCACCTACTCACAAATCCAAGCCGCCCTAGCCGACACCGCCCCGGGCGCCTGGCCCCGCTTCGTCGACGCCCTCCTCGCCTCCCCTCACTTTGGCGAGCGCTGGGCCCGGCACTGGATGGACATCGCCCGCTATGCCGACACCAAAGGCTATGTCTTTCAAGAAGAGCGCCGCTACCCCTACGCCTACACCTACCGCGATTGGCTCGTGAATTCCTTCAACCAGGACCTTCCCTACGACCAATTTCTCGTCCTCCAAATCGCCGCGGACCAAGTCGTCGACTGGGAAAAAAAACCTCAGGATTTGGCCGCGATGGGTTTCCTCACCCTGGGCCGCCGCTTTCTCAACGCCGAGCCCGACATCATCGACGACCGCCTCGACGTGGTCTTCCGCGGCACCCAAGCCCTCACGGTTAGCTGCGCCCGCTGCCACGACCACAAGTTCGACCCCATTCCCACTGCCGATTACTATTCCCTCTACGGCGTCTTCGCCAGCAGCCAGGAGCCCAATGAAAAACCCCTCCTCGGCCTCCCGGACAACTCCCCCGAAGCCCTCGCCTTTAATGCCGCGTTGGCAGCCCAAGAGGCATCCCTCGCCGCCTACCTCCGCCTCCATCCCCTCCTTCCGCGCCCGGCCCGGCCCTACCTGAACCTCCTCGACCCCTACCGCGAACCAACCCTCCTGGCCCGCGCCAACCCCGAGGAACTGCGCGATCTGCGGCAAAAACTCGAGCGCTTCCGCGCCACCAACCCCGCCGCCCCCCCCCGCGGCATGGTCATGGTCGACAAACCCCAGCCCGTCGACCCCGCCATCTTCCTGCGCGGCAATCCCGGCCGCCCCGGCCCCAAGGTGCCGCGCCGCTTCCTCAAAGCCCTCGCCCCTAGCGACGCCCGCACCCCCTTCGCCAAGGGCAGCGGCCGCCTCGAAATGGCCCAGGCCATCGCCTCTCCGCAAAACCCCCTCACCGCCCGCGTCTGGGTCAACCGCGTCTGGACTTATCTGCTAGGCACCCCCCTGGTTGATACCCCCTCGGACTTCGGCGTCCGCACCGCGCGGCCCGAACTGCTCCCCCTGCTCGACCACCTGGCGGCCCAATTCGTCGCCGAGGGCTGGTCCACCAAAAAGCTGATTCGCGCCATCCTCCTCTCCGCCGCCTATCAACAAACCAGCGCCTCCCATCCCCAAGGCCTCGCCCGCGACCCGGAAAACCGCCTCTTCTGGAAGCAAAACCGGCGCCGCCTCGACTTCGAAGCCCTCCGCGATTCCCTCCTCGCCGTCAGCGGCAATTTGGACCCCGCCCTGGGCGGCCCCGGCGTAGCCATGGTCACCGCCGCAGGCCCTTCCCGGCGCACCCTCTACGGCCTCATCGACCGCCAAAACCTCCCCGGCCTCTTCCGCGTCTTCGACTTCGCTAGCCCCGATGCCACCTCGCCCAAACGCTTCGAGACCACCGTCCCCCAGCAGGCCCTCTACATGATGAACAGCCCCTTCATCACCGCCCAGGCCGACCACCTCGCCGCCAACCTCCCCCCCGCCCCGCTCCCCGATTCCATCCACCGCCTCTACCAATCCATCCTCTCCCGAGACCCCGATCCCCAAGAGTTGGCGCTCGGCCTAGCCTACCTCAGCGACCCCGCCTCCCAAGCCCGCCAAACCGCTACCGCCTGGCAAAATGGCTATGGAGACTTCGACCCCGCCACCCTCACCACCCAGTTCACTCCCTTCCCCCACTACCAAGAAAACCGCTGGTCGCCCTCCCCCAACCTGCCCGACCCCACCCACGGCTACGTCCACCTCACCCAGTTCGGCGGCCACCCCGGCGCCCAGCCCGGGCACGCCGCGATCCGCCGCTGGATCGCCCCCGCCGCCGCCACCGTCGACCTCCGCGGCACCGTCGGCCTCCTCTCCGAGCAAAGCAGCGGCGTCACCGCCTTCCTCTTCCACTCCCGCCTCGGCCTCCTCGCCTCCTATCCGGTTCCCCCCGGAGGCAAAGTCGAGGCCACCTATGACGGCCTCGCGGTGCAAGCAGGCGACGCTCTCGACTTCATTGTCGACAGCCAAGGCAGCGAAAACTCCGACACCTTCCAGTGGACCCCGCTCATCCGCGATAGTGCTAGCCAGCTCGTCCTCGCCCAGGCCACCGCGGACTTCGGCGGCCCCGGGGCCTCGCCCTTGGCCGCCTACGCCCAAATCCTGCTCTGCTCTAACGAATTGCTATACCTCGACTGAGCGGGGCCCGCGGGCCGCCTACTGGGCGCGCTTGAATTCGGCGCCCACCACAAACTCGCCGAGTTCCCCGGTGTCGGTCTGGCGGTACACTTTGACCTCAAAGGAGTCGTCGGTCTGCTTGATGTAACGGGTCGCCAGCTTCATTTTGCCAATTTCGGACTCAATGGTGCTCTTCAAAATGGGGTGGCCCTCGTAGGCGGACCAACGGCCCATGGAGACGGCTCCTTTGTTGTCCACGGAAATCATATTGGCCTCGGTGGTGGCGGGCTTCAAGGCGATGGTGCCCTCGGCCTGGCGGTCGGGCAGGGTCATCTTGGTGGCGATCACCTGCTTGTCGAGCCGCCACTCAAAGGACATCGTCACCGCGCCATCAGCGGTGGCCCAGTTCCCGATCAGCCAGGTCACCCCCGCCTGTTCGGCAAAATGAGAGAGGGGCGAAGCTTGCACCGCGCCGGATAGGGCCGCCACGCCAACCATGAGGCGAATCATTTGCGATATTTTCATAGGGAATAATAGTGTTAAAAATCCACTCTAGAGATCGCCCCGGCTCCGGTCCTGTCAAACCCTTTCCCGGCCGCCCTAGCCAGGTGACCCTGCAAGGGGATCGCGGCGCGGGGCCCGGAATGACAGGCGGTTCCATTGGCCAAGGGGAGACAACCGTGCGAAGGGGTGGGCCATGTTGCGCCCTCACTTGAACGCCATCGCCACGGCCGTCCCCGATTACGAGCGGCACGCCGCCTTTTTGGAAAGCCTGCCGCACTGGGTCCGCCCCCAGGCCACTTTGGAAAAAGTACAGCAGATCGCCCAAAACTCCGCGATCGCCCGGCGCCACACCGTGTTAGAGCACCCCCTGGGGGAGGCCGCCAGCGGCTCCTTTTACGGCTATGGAGCCTTTCCCAGCACCGGCGCGCGCATGGAGGTCTACCGCCGCGAGGCCCCCCGCCTAGCGGCTCGGGCAGTCGATGCCCTCACGGCCCAAGTGGGTTCGCTCCGCGAGGTCACCCATCTCATTGTGACCACCTGCACCGGATTTTACGCCCCGGGGCTGGACATCGATTTGCTGCGCCACGCCGACCTCGCGCCGGGGGTGAAGCGGACCGTGATCGGGTTCATGGGCTGCTACGCGGCCCTGACCGGCCTGCGGCAAGCTCGGGAAATTGTGCTCGGAGACGCCGCCGCGGTGGTGCTGATGGTGAACCTGGAGCTGTGCAGCTTGCACCTCCAGGAAACCGAACAACTCGACCGCCTGGTGTCGTTCTGCCTTTTTGCCGACGGGGCCGCGGCCTCCCTGATCAGCGGGCGGGCCGCGGGGATGCGCCTGGAGGGCTGCCAGACCGCGCTCAGCCTAGCGGATGCCGACCGCATGGCCTGGATGGTGGAAGACCAGGGCTTCGCCATGACCTTGGACGCCCGCGTGCCCGCCAAAATCAAGCAATTTCTCGCCCGCCACCCCGAGTCCGTGGGCCGCTGCGCCCAGGCCAGCCCTAACGATGTGTGGGCCATCCACCCCGGCGGGCGCATGATTTTGGACGCCCTGCAAGGCCACTACGGCCTGAGCGAGGCCCAGATGGCGCCGTCGCGGGGGGTCTTGCGCGACTATGGAAACATGTCGTCGGCCACCGTGATGTTCGCCTTGGCGCAGCTCCTCGCCGAAGCGGGAGAGGATGACCGGGCCGGACACGCCCTGGCGTTCGGGCCCGGGCTGACCGTGGAGTCGGCGGATTTTACGGTGCTCGGCGTGGGGGCTTCGCCCCGAGATGGGGCGATTATTTCGCATTGAGTGCCGCGGGGCAGCGGCCACACTGGGTTATGATGAAGCGCGGTGCCTTTTTAATCCTCCTCCTGGGGTGTTGCCTCGCGCGGCCACGCGCGGCGCAAGCCCGCCTGGGCGAAACCCGGGAAGAGTGCGCCGCCCGCTACGGCGCCCCCGTGGCCGAAGTGGCGGCCCGGCTCCAAGGCGCCGCGGGCGCGACCTTCACCAAGGGAGACATCCGGATTCGCATTGAGTTTGTGGACGGCCGGGCAGCCTTCATCAGTTTCTCCCGGCGGGGCTTAACGCAAGAATTGCGCCAGCAACTGCTAGAACTCAACGCCGGAGCCTTGGCATGGAATGCCCCGGGGGAGTTTCTCGGCCGGACCTGTTGGACCGCCCCGGCCCGCGCGGGGGAGGCCGCCCGCCACGCCTCCGCCTATCTCGCCGCTGATGTCCCCTACCTCGACTTGGCCACCGACCGCTGGGCCAAGGCCATGAAGGCCCAGCAGGCGGTTCAGTTCGCCGCCGCCCCGCGCCGCGCCCCAACCGCGCCCCCCGCCCCCGTGGGCCCCGCCGCGCCAGCCGCCCCGCCCACCGGCAAGCTGCAAGGTTTTTAACTTCTCACCGCGCGGGCCGCCCTTTCCTATGATGATGCGTTTTTCTATCCTAGCGCTTTTGCTGGGGGGCGTCTTTTTACTGTTGTTCCTGCGGCGGGTCATGGGGGCCCCGGCGGGCGACAACGACCGCTTGGCCGAAGTGCGGCGGCGGGTCGCCCCCGGCCTGCAGGCGGAACTCAAGCGGGCCCACCTCAAGGCCGGGGCCCCGGTTTTTATCCGCCTCTACAAGGAGGAACGCGAACTCGAACTGTGGCTCCGCGACGAGATGGGCGGGCGCTATGCCCTCTTCAAAAAGTGGCCCATCGCCAGCTGCGGAGCCGAAGGCCTCGGCCCCAAACTCCGCGAGGGCGACGGCCGGGCTCCCGAGGGCTTCTATCACGTCGCCGCCCGCCAGCTCAACCCCAAGTCGAAGTGGCACCTCGCCTTCGATTTGGGATTTCCTAACGCCCTAGACAAAGCCCTGGGCCGCCGCGGATCGGCCCTCATGGTGCACGGCGGGACGCGCTCGGTGGGTTGTTATGCCATGACTGATCCCGTGATGGAGTTGATCTATCTTTTGGTAGACGCAGCCCTCCGCGGGAAGCGGCAGGATGAAATCCAAGTCCAGTGCCTCCCCTTCCGCCTCAGCGAGGCTCGGGTGGCGCAGGCCGAAGCCGAGGGCCATGAATGGGCTAGCTTTTGGCGCAATCTCAAGGAAGGTTCCGACTTGTTTGAGCAGAGCAAAGTGCCGCCGCTGGTGGCCCAGCGCGAGGGAACATACCTCTTCCGGCGCCGCGAGCCCTGAGGGCCCCACCGCAGGGATTGCACGATCTAAACCCATGACGCGCTATTTTGCGGGCAAGCCAGTCCAGGCGGTGATTTGCGACGTGTACCACACCTTGCTAGAAGTGCGGCCCGGACCAGCGGACGCCGCGGAGCAATGGCAGGCCGCGCGGGGCAGCTCGCTAGACGCATTCGATGCCGCCTGCCGGGCGGCGGTGGCCCGTGAGCACGCGGCGCGGCGGGCCGCCGGGGTGCCCTGGCCAGAGGTCGACTGGGCGGCGGTGGCCCGGCAAGCCGACCCGGCCTTGGCGGAGCTGGCACCAGCGGAACTGCAGGCGCTTTTGCAATTCCACGCCGGGCTGCAGCGGCGCTGCCGAGCCATGCCGGGGGCCGCGGACTTTTTGGCCGGGCTGCGCCAGGCCGGGCTGGCCCTCGGCATTGCCTCCAATGCCCAGGCCTACACTTTGGGAGAATTGGACGCCGCCGGGCTGGAGGTCGCCGGATTTGCCGAAGACCTCTGCTTCTGGTCGTTTCGACAGGGCTTCAGCAAGCCGGACCCAGACGTGTTCCGCCACCTCTCCGCCCGACTAGCCGCTAGAGGCATTGCGCCCGAAGCGGTGCTCATGATCGGCGACCGCTGGGACAACGACGTGCTTCCGGCGCGGGCCGCCGGTTGGCAGGCCTGGCATTTTCAAGGGCAGTGGCCGCGCTAGGCCACCGCCGGAGGGCGCCGCTCCCCAGCGAGCATGAGGGAGGCCACCAGGATGAGCGCCGCCGATCCCGCCGCGGTCAGGCCAACCCCAAACCGCGCCGCGCAGGCAAAGGCTGCAAAGGGGGCGATGAGGCCGCGCGCCCCCGTCAGAAAGGTGTGCACCGCCATGTAGTCGGTGACCCGCTCGGGCGGCGCCACTTTGGTCACCCAGAGGCTCCACGCGAGGTCGGCTCCCGCGTTGGCGATGCCGAAGAGAAGCGCCCCCGCCCACAGCCCCGGGGTGCCTCCTCCGGTAAAGAAGGAGAGGATTCCTAGCATGAATCCCGTATTGAGGAGAATGCGCAAGGCGAAGAAATTCATGCGGTCGAAGAGGCGCCCCCAGGCGCGCGTGCAGAGAAGCCGAGCGGCGTTAGGGATAATGGTGGTGAAAAGGGCGATGTCCGAGGCCGCCAGGTGGAGCCCGTAGCGCTCGTTGGCGAGGTACTCCACGCGGAGGGGAAACATCATGAGATTGCCAAATCCCATAAACATCCAGCTGATCAGGGTGAGGCGGAACAGGCGGTCTTGCCGGACCCAGCGAAAGGCGCGCAAAGGATTGCGCCCCGCGCTGCGCACCAAGGGCACGGCCGGAAGGCGCCACGCGCAGGCGGCATTGAGCATGAGGGCCGCGGCGTAGATCGCAAGAATGCCGCGAAAGTGTGCCGGGTCGGCCTGGAGCACGCGGCCCGCGATCCAGGCAAAGGAAACACTGGCAAGAATCCGAACGACGATATTGCGCGAGAAGAGGTCGCCGCGGCACTCGGCGCGGTAATTTTCGCTATAGATCGTGGCGATGAAGGGCGCGGTCGCGGCCACGCAGAGGAAGCCGAGGCCGGCCCCGCTCAGAAAAACCGCCAGGGTCGGAACAAGCGCCGCCAGGAGCACCGCAATCCCCCCCACCGCAAAGAGCCCCGCGGCGGCCCGCTGCGCCGGCCAACCGAGCGCCGCGGCCGCGCTCACTAACAAGGGAGTGAGGAGCAGTCCCGCGCTGGAAGCCCCCTGGAGCAGGCCTTTCTGGAAGGGGTCGGCGCGGAACCAGCGCTCCGCGATGAGGAGGAGAAAGGTGACTTGGGCGGTTTCCAGGACCCCTCCGGCTAGGGCCCGCACCCGCTCCAGGCGGAAGGTGGCGCGTTCGCGGGCGAGGATGGCATTCATGGGGGGAGCGCCCCCATCCTGGAGCCCCTGCGGGGGGGCTGCACGGGCAAATGTGCCGCCGCCAAGTGCCGCTAGGGCTACCTCTCGGCTTGCCAGGAGGGCGAGTTTGGCGCAGGGGAGAAGCATGATCGCGCGACGGGTATTTTACAGTGGAAGGGTGCAGGGGGTGGGCTTTCGCTACGCCGTTAAGCAGTTAGCGGCGGGCTATGAGGTCTCCGGTTGGGTGAAGAATTTGCCGGATGGGCGGGTCGAATTGTTGGCCATTTCGCGAGAGGCCGGGGAGCTGCAGGATTTTCTGGAGGAATTGCGCGAAAACTCGGCGGTGGCCCACCACATCAAGGAGGTCGAGGATCAGGAGGTCGCGCCAGTCCCGCAGGGCATCGCCGGGTTTTCTATAACAAAAGATTGATCGCGGGGGCGAAAGCGTCGAGGATTATGGGAATGGAACTTTTCAGCCTGCGCCAAATCCGCCAAGCCGCCGCCGAGGCCCCCCGCGCGGCCGCGGCGCACGTGCAAGTCGAGCGAACCCAGGTGAAGCTGACCAAGAACGGAGCCGAGTTCCTCGAGCTCAAGCTAACGGATGCCACCGACCACGTCGTGCTGCGGGTTTGGGGCGATGCCCCGGCCTTTGCCCAGGCGCGGGCGTGGGGCCCCGGGGCCTTTATCGCCCTCGAAGGCGAGTGGGCCAGCAGCACCTACGGACTGGAGCCGCGCCAGTGGACCGCGCGCGCACTGGACGACGCCGAGCGCCTCGCCCTCCTCGGCGGGCCCGCCGAACTGCGCGCCAAGCAAGCAGCAGACTACGCCTGGATCGCCGACCGCGTCGACGGCCTCGCCGACCCCCGGCTGCGCGGACTGGGGCGTTTGTTTTTAGAGGAGTACGGCGAGCGCTTTCGCCGCACCGCCGCAGCCCGGGAATACCACCACGCCCGCCGCGGCGGACTGGTCGAACACGTGGCCCAAATGATGCGCGCCGCCCAGGCCCTGGCCCGCGTCTACCCCGGCATCAATGCCGACCTCCTCCTAACGGGAGTGCTTTTCCACGACTGCGGAAAGCTTTGGGAAAATTGCTATGAGCGCGAGGGCTTCACCATGCCCTACACCGATCACGGCGAATTGATGGGCCACATCCCCATGGGCATTGAGTTAGTAAATCGCCTCTGGCGCCGCCTCTTGGAGGTGGACCCCGCGGCCGCGGCGCCCGAAACCCAGCCCCCAGCGGAAAGCGTGCGGCTCCACTTGCTGCACCTGATTGGCTCCCACCACGGAGAGCACCAATTCGGCTCGCCGGTGCTGCCGCGGACCCCCGAGGCGATCCTGCTCCACCACGTCGACAACATCGATGCCAAATTAGAAATGATGGCGGAGACCTATGCCACCGCTTCCCTCCTCGCGCTCAATGTGTTCGAGCGCCGCCGCCCCCTGCCGGGAAATCCCGTGCGCCCGTTGCCCGGGTTTGCCGCCCCCCCCCGCGGCGAGGAGGACCCCGCCCCCGAGGCCTAGAACCCCGCGCGGGACCCCCTTTCTGATCCGCGCTAGGCGGACGCCGCCCCGGCCGGGCCCGCCAACGCCGCCGCGCAGGACTCGACGCATTCCCTAACCAACCCTGGCCCGCGGTAGATCAGCCCCGTGTAGATCTGCACCAGGCTGGCTCCCGCTTGGAGTTTATCCACGGCATCGGCCCCGCTCAGGATGCCGCCGACCCCGATGATGGGGAGGGCGCCGTCGAGATCGCGGGCCAAGGCGGCGATGAAGGCGGTGGCGCGGGCGGTGAGGGGTGCCCCGCTGAGGCCGCCCGCTTCGCCGCTGTGGCGCAGGCCCTCGGTGCCGACCCGGCTCAGCGTGGTGTTCGTCGCGATGACCCCTTCAAGCCGCTCTTCGGCAAAGATGTGGGCGAGGCGGCGGCGGTGCTCCGGCTCGAGGTCGGGGGCGATTTTGATAAAAATCGGCACGTGGCGCTGGTGGCGCTGCGCCAGCACCTCCTGCTCGGCGCGCAGGGTGCGCAGCAGGGCCCGGCAGGCTTCGTCCTGCTGCAGGTCGCGCAGGCCTTTTGTGTTAGGAGAGCTGAGATTGACCGCGACGTAGTCGGCCCAAGTCCAGGCGCCGCGCAAGCCGAGGAGGTAGTCGTCGGCGGCGCGTTCGTTAGGGGTGTCGGCATTTTTGCCGATATTGACGCCGAGGATGCCGGGGAAGCGGCGGCCCGCGGCGTTGGCTTGGCCTTGGGCGATGCCGGGGTTGTTGAAGCCCATGCGGTTCACGATGGCTTGGCGCTCCACGAGGCGGAAGAGGCGAGGGCGGGGATTGCCCGGCTGGGGCCGCGGCGTGAGGGTGCCGATTTCGACGTGGCCGAAGCCGAGGGCGCCGAAGCCGTCGATGCATGCCCCGGCCTTGTCGAGTCCGGCGGCCAGGCCCACGCGGTTAGGGAAGCGGAGTCCGGCGACGGTGATGGGAGCGGACTCCGCGAGGGGCGGCAGGAGGTGGAGCGCGCCCAGCCGGTCCGCCAGGCGCAGGGCGCGCAGGGTGGCGTGGTGAGCGGACTCGGCGTCCAACTGAAAAAGGGCCGCGCGGAGCAGCGGCCAGGAGGATTCCAGGGCGGCGCGGGCGACGACAGAATGGCAGGCGGGTGGAGGCGTGGCAGGGGGCATCTCGACTTGACTGATGCCATGCCGGGGTCTAGTGGCAACCCTTTCCGCGCGTTTTCCCAAGCTCCTCCAACCCCCACCTGTTCCCCGGTATGTCACTAGTCTACGAAGGCAAGGCCAAGCGGCTCTTCACCACGGAGGATCCCAATGAACTGCTCATGGAGTTCAAGGACGACGCCACCGCCTTCAACGGCGCCAAAAAAGAAGTCTTTGCGAACAAGGGTGCCCTCAACAAGCGCCTCAGCCTGCACCTCTACGAGTTGCTGGAGCGCGACAGCGTGGCCACCCATTTTGTGCGCGACGACCAGGAAAACACCCTCATCGTGAAGCGGGTCGAGATCATCCCGATTGAGGTCGTGATCCGCAACGTGGTGGCGGGTAGCCTAGCCAAGCGCACCGGCCTTCCCGAGGGCCACAAGCTGCGCCAGCCCATCATTGAGTGCTATTACAAAAGCGATGAATTGGGCGACCCCATGATCAACGACGAGCACATCCGGGAGCTGGCCCTGGCCCGCGGCGACGAGATGGAAAAAATCAAGCGCGCCGCCCTCAAGATCAACCGCACCCTGACTCAATTCTTCGCCAAGGCCAACCTGACCCTGGTAGACTTCAAATTAGAGTTCGGCCGCCTCTATCCGAACCGCCACAACATCGTCCTCGCCGACGAAATCAGCCCGGACACCTGCCGCCTCTGGGACACCGTCTCCGGCAAGAAGCTGGACAAGGACCGTTTCCGCCAAGACCTCGGCGATGTCGTCGAGGGCTACACCGAAGTTCTCACCCGCGTCGAACATGCACTTGCAAGCTGAAGTCATCGGCCGGTTCGACCGCCCCGGGGACGCCAACGCCCTCCTCTACACCCCGCTGGCCGAGACCCTGAGCGCGCGGCACACCCGCCGCTATGCGGTGGACTACACCGGAGACGAAGCCGCCCTGGTGGCTTTCCTCACCAAAGTCCTAGCCGACTCGGTGAGCCACGAGCTGCGCACCGGCCCAGAGCCCGCGCTCTCGGGCTTCGCCTTTTTTATCGACTACGGGATGAAGCCAGGCGGGCTGGACCACGAAAAGGAAACCATCCTCGCCCACCACCGCAGCCTCCCCGACGAGGGCTTCGCGATCACCCAACTCAAGATCAACCACCGGATCTACCTGTTCGGGGAAGCGGGGGCCGCGGCCCTCGCGGACCGCTTTGTGAAGGACATCGTCAATCCCGCAATCCACACCTGGCAAGTCACCACCGCCTGACCCTTAGCGCGGGGCGCTCAGGGGGGCCCGCTGGAAGAGGGGGAGCGATTTGCGGGCGGATTGGTAGACGCCCCAGCTGAGGGGGGCGATCACCGCGAGCCAAAAGAAAAGCAGCCGGAGCCGAGAGGACTTCATGGGAGGTGGTATTTGGCGGCCACGGGGCGGACCAAGAGATTGCAGACTAGGCCGACGAGCAGGAGCCCCGCCATGAGGGTCAGGGTGAAATTGTAACTTTGGCCCGGGGGCACCCCAGCCGCTTTTTTAGCTGCGGAAATGCGGTCCACTAGCTGCGGCCCAATCACCGCGGCCATGCTCCAGGCAGTGATGAGGCGGCCGTGGATGGCGCCGACTTGATAGGTGCCAAAGAGGTCGCGCAGGTACGCTGGGATGGTGGAAAACCCGCCGCCGTACATGGAGATGATGACGCCCGTGACCAACACAAAGAGCGTTAGGTTGCCCTGCTGCTGGGTCCACGGCACTAACAAATAGAGGGCGGCGCCGAGGGAAAAATACAGCGCGTAGATGCCCTTGCGGCCGGTGTAGTCGGAGAGGGAGGACCAGACGAAGCGCCCCCCCAAATTGAAGAGCGAAAGGAGGCCGACGTAGCCTGCGGCGGCCGCCGGGGTCACTTTAAAGAGGTCCTGAATCATGGGAGAAGCCTGGCCGAGGATGCCGATGCCCGCGGTGACATTGAGGCAGAGCACGAGCCAAAGCAGCCAGAACTGGGGGGTCTTCCAGGCGGTGTCGACGGGGACGCGGAAGGCGGGCGCGGGGGCCCGGGCGGCGGCAGCGGCCCCCGGCGGGGTCCAGTCGGGGGCGGGAACCCGAACAATGAAGGCGGCGAAGGCCATCATGAGGGCGTAGAGGCCGGCCATGGCCAGGAAGGCTTCTTGGGCGCCCACGCTGGTGGGGCTGCTGAAGCGCTTCATGAGTTCCTCGGCGAGGGGAGCGCCGATGAGGGCCCCGCCTCCGAAACCCATGATGGCCATGCCCGTGGCCATGCCGGGGCGGTCGGGAAACCATTTCACCAAGGTCGAAACCGGCGCGATGTAGCCCAAGCCCAGGCCGATGCCTCCCAGCAAGCCGTAGCCCAAATAGAGCAGCCAAATCTGGTGGAACTGCACCGCCAAGGAAGAGAGCACCAGCCCGCCACAAAAGCAGAGCAAACTCGCCAAAATCACCTTGCGGGGGCCGCTCCGCTCAACCCATTTTCCAAAAAAGGCCGCGGAAAGCCCCAGGAGGACCAGGGCGATGGAGTAGGCCACCCCGACGTTGACTTCGCTCCAGTCGCCCGGCCCCGGAGCGCTGATGCCGAGGGCCCGGGCGAGCGGCTTTTTGAAGACGCTGAAGCCGTAGACTTGCCCAATGCACATGTGGGCCGCGATGGCCGCCGGAGGGACCAGCCATCGGTTGAAGCCCGGGGGGGCCACGCTGCTGGCGCGATCGAGAAAGGACATGCAGCTTTTTATTTAGCGGGGCTGGCGGGCTTGGCCTCGGCGGCGCCCAACTTCAGGCTGGGGGCCTTGGCCTCGGCGGAGACTTCGAGCGCGATCCAGTGCCCGTTTAGGGCGTGGGCGGGGAAACCGCAGGCCAAGGCGTAGTCGCCCGCCTCGTCGGCGAGGAAGTGAAAGTTGCTCTTGGCGTAGGCGAGTCCCTTGAGGTGGTCTGGCACCGCGCCGCCCTTGAAGTAGGGCTCGGGGACCTGGAGTTTTTTGAGGGAGTCCTTCTCGATCACCACCAAGCTGTGCGGGACCGGGCTGGGGTTGATATAGGTGACCTCGACCTCCCAGCCCAGGGGGATGGTGTAGGTGGCATTGCCCTTGGCGTAGCCGTTGAAGTTCATCCCGTAATTTTCGTCGTTGTAGACCGCGATGACGACCAATTCCACGGTTTTTGGCTTGGCGCTGAGGCGGAGGAAGTCGGCGGCCGTAAGGCCCTCGATCAATTCCATCTTGCGCCCGGCGCTGGCGGTGGCGGCGTCGCCGTGGTGTTCGTGGGCGGGGGGCGGCGCGGCAGGGTCGGCGGGTTCGGCGGCGCGAAGCGAAAGGGGAAGCAGCAAAGCGCTGCAGGCGAGGGCGGAGCGGAAGGTCATGGGGCGGGTGGGATGAGAAAAGCCCGGGGCTGACGGATGGCGTCAACCCCGGGCAGAAGCCGAGCCCCAGGCGGGGCGCGGCCGGGTGGGCGGGTCGGGTTATTTTTTCTGGAGGGGGGCGGTGGCGGCGCCCGCGGGGACTTTGTCCGCGGGGACCAACTTCCAGAGGGCGCCGCGCTCACCGGTGAAGGGGTCGACGGGGCCGCCGTAGTTGGCGCTGGCGTGGGTCATGTAAATATTACCGGCTTCGTCTTCGCCGCCGCTGGTGGGGCGGATGGGGGTGTCGAGGTCGAGGAGTTCCTGCATTTGCCAGGTGCCCGCGGCGTCCTTTTGGAGTCCCCAGACCTTGCCAGTGCCCCAGTCGGCGGCAAAATAGGTGCCCTCGAGGCCCGGGTAGTCCTTGCCCCGGTAGATCCCTAAGCCGGTGACGCAGATGCCCTGGTCGACGTGGCTGTACTCCGCGATGGGGAGGACGCCGACGCGGGGGTTGGTCTTTTCGTCTTCAATGGGGAAGGTGTGGCTGCCGCACATGAACTTCCACCCGTAGTTTTCCCCGCCCTTGCTGCCGGCGGGCTGGAGGTCGATTTCTTCCCAGTGATTTTGCCCGATGTCGGCGATGAAGAGGTCGCCGGTTTTGCGGTCGAACGAGAAGGTCCAGGGATTGCGGATGCCGTAGGCCCAAATTTCGGGGCGGGCCTTGGGGTGGATTTGGGAGAATTGCTTTTCGGTGACCCCGAAGAGGGTCATCTGCTGCAAGGGGGTCACGAAAGGGTTGTCCTTGGGGATGGAATAGGCGCGGTCTGGGGTACTGTTTTCCACGTCGATGCGCAGCATTTTGCCCAGGAGCATATTGAGGTCTTGTCCGGCGCTGAGGACATCGCCTTCCCAGCCGCCGTCGCCGACGCCGATATAGAGGTAGCCGTCGGGGCCGAAGACCATCTTGCCGCCGTGGTGGTTGCAGTAGGGAAAGTCGATCTGCATGATGACCTTGGCGCTGTCCATGTCGGCCTTGTCCGGATTTTTGGCGGAAACTTTGTACTGCACCAGGAGGGTGGCGCCGTTGAACCAGAGGTCGGAGTAGGAGACGTAAAACAGCCCGTTTTCCTTAAATTTGGGGTGGAATTCGATGGCAAAGAGACCCTCCTCCAAGAAGGAGCTGAGGGTCTTGTCCTTGAGGTCGAGGAAGGGTTTGTCGAGCAACTTGCCGTCCTTGACGATGCGCACCAAGCCGGGGCGCTCGCACACGAAGAGGCGGCCGGAGCCGTCCTTGGGCGCGGTCACGTGGACGGGGTCCACCAAGCCGTCCGCCACTTTGACAAACTGAATCGCGGGAACGCCCGCGAGCTTGCCGCCGGGTTGCGCGACGGAGGAAACTTCCGCGGAAGCGGTGCAGGCGAGAGCCAGCGCGAGGGTGAGTTGGGGAAGGATTTTCATGGCGGGGTCCTGGAAAGAGCGGGCGGGGAACTTTCCTCCGCGAAGCGAAGGCCAAGCCGCCCACCCGACAATATTCGGCCCAACTTACGGCTTCCCCAGGAAGCCGACAAGATTTTTTAAACCGCAGCGGCGCCGCCCCGGGGAAGCGGCGCGGTGCGCACCTCGGCGCGCAGGCGGTGCAGCAAGCTGTAGAGGCCAAAAAAGGCGCGGTTGAGGTAGATGGATTCCGCCTCCCCGCGGGCGCCGCGGAGGCGCCGCAGGGCCTTGTCCTGGCGGCTCGCTTCCCCCATTTCGTAGATGGCGCGCATGAAGCCGGGGTCGGAAAAGTCAAAACTCTCCCCGCGAAATGGCCGGGCCAACAGTTCCACCGACGCCCGCGCCAAGGCCACGATGGTGGCGGTTTCCGCCGCGGTGTCCTCCGGCAACAGCAGCGCCAGTCCCCGCA
This sequence comes from Verrucomicrobiales bacterium, assembly GCA_947460575.1. Classification (GTDB taxonomy): domain Bacteria; phylum Verrucomicrobiota; class Verrucomicrobiia; order Verrucomicrobiales; family V1-33; genus CAIZWU01. The sequence continues at coordinate 22,037 of CANHIJ010000029.1, forward strand.
GGGCCTGCGCAAAAGCGGCCTCGTTCGCGAGCAGCGCGGGGTCGAGGAGGGCAAATTGGCGGTCGTGAAAATCCGCGCTGAGGGCCCGCGTGCACCCGAAATCGAGCACCCACAGCTGCCCCTCGCGCACCAAAAAATTCCCCGGGTGGGGGTCGGCGTGAAAGCGCCGCAGGCGGTGCATTTGGAAGTCGTAAAAGTCCCACAGCGCCTGGCCCACCTGGTTGCGCTGGGCCTGGCTGGCCGCCCCGTCGGCAAAGCGGTCCAAAGCCTCGCCCTCCACCCAGTCCATGGTCAAGACCCGGGCGGAGCAGCGCGCCGCGTGAAAGGCGGGGAAGCGCACGTTGGCCAAGCCCGCGCAGGCCGCCGCCAGTTCCTCCGAGCGCTGCAGCTCCAAGCCGTAGTCGGTTTCCTCCTGGAGGCGGGCCTCGACTTCCCGAAAATAGTGGGCCACATCGGCTTCGCGCAGGCCCAGCATTTGCAAGGCCACGGGCTTCACCACCCGGAGGTCGCTCGCCAGGCTGTCGGCGACCCCGGGGTACTGGACTTTGACCGCGACCTCCCGGCCCTGGAACTGAGCGCGGTGCACTTGGCCGATGGACGCCCCGTGCGCCGCCTGGGGGGTGAACTGCTCAAAAAGGGCCTCCGCGGGCTGGCGAAACTCGCGCTCCAAGGTGCGGCGCACCAGCGGCCAGGAAAGCGGCGGGGCCGAATACTGCGCCTGGGCAAACTGCGCCGCATAGGCGGGCGGCAGCAATTGGTCGTCCATGCTGAGCATCTGGGCCAACTTCAACGGGCCGCCCTTGAGCTCGCTAAAAGTTTGATAAAGGCGCCGCGCGTTAGCTTCGTCGAGGGCCGCTCGGGCCGCGGGCGCCGAACCCCCCGCGACGGCGCGCTGGCCGTAGTATTTTAGATAGTTCATCCCCACCGAAGCCCCCGCCCCGGCCAGCGCGGCCATGCGAGTCAGCGGGGTGCGGCGAATGTGGTCCTGCCCCGCGCCAGCATCTGAAGAAGGTTCCATGGGAAAAATCCTAGAATCGCCCCGCGGCCCCAGGGATGAGGAAGCGCAGCAGGTCGAAGCCGGAGTCTAACACCTGGCGGCCGATCAGGTCGAAGAAGACGGCGGTGGATTTTTCAATGTAGGCGTCGCTGCGCTCGTAACGGGGACTGGCATCGCGGAGGTGGAAGTCGATCGCGCTGCGGAAAAGGCGATAGGCGGCCTGGGGATAGAGCCGCCCCAGGGGACCGCGCGCCGCGACCTCGCCGCTGCGGCGGCCGTGCTCGAGGAGGCGCTCGGCAAAGGCCTCAAAGCGCTCCGCAAAGCGCGCCAGTTCCGGCGGATTGGCCAGGACCGAGCGGCCCTGGAGCCGCAGCAAGAGCAGGGCCCGAAAGTCGAGGCTGGCCTCCGCAAAGGCAAACAGAAAGGCCAGGAGCCGGTGGCGGGCACTGAAGGTTTCCCACTCCGCGCCCCCCTCCACCGAGGCGATGACCCGCTCTAATTGCTCGCTCCACCAGGTCGATTCCACCGCTTCCAAGGAGGGGAACTCCGCAAAAAAAGCGCGCTCGGCAAAGCCCTGCCCCTCGGCGAAGCGGAAGACGGAGGTCGGCGGCCGCCCCTCGCGGCGCAGGTGGGCCTCGTAGGCCGCGAGGATTTGCTGGCGCAGCGGCAGCGCGGAGATTTCGCAGGTCGGTTCCATGCCCCAACCTACGCCTGCCGAGGGCCGGGGCACCAGCGATTCCTGCGGCCCAAGCCGCCGCCGCCGCCCGCGGGCGGGCCGCGCTCTGGCTCTTGCTTCCCGGGGCGCGCGCGGCGAAAATGCCCCCTCTCTTTGCTGCATGCCCGACTCCGCCATCTCCATTCTGCCCGCTCCCGGAAACGCGTCACACCCTGGCCTCTCCCACAAGCGACCGGACTGGGCGTCGCTCTGGCGCCTCCTCGTGGTGCAAACCCAAAACGCCTTCAACGACAAGGTGGCGCAATTCACCCTGCTCGGTCTAGCCAAGGTCATGCTGGACAAGGCCGGGAGCGACCGCTACGCGCACATCGTCTCGGTGCTCCTGGTGGTCCCGCTGCTCTTCTTCGCCCCGGTGGCGGGCTGGATGTCGGATCGCTTCCGCAAAAGCCAAGTCGTGCTCTGGTCCAGCCTCGCCCAGGTAGTCCTCCTCCTGGCCCTGGCCGCGGCCTTTGCCCTGGACTGGTTTGGGGTCGCCACCGGCCTATTTTTCCTCCTCGCCCTCCAGGCCGCGGTGCTCCAGCCCGCCAAGGGCGGCATCGTCAAGGAATACGTTGGCGAGCGCTTCATCGGCCTGGCCTCCGGCTGGGTCCAGATGTCCGCCATCTTAGCCTTTGTCACCGGCCAGTGGGTCGGTGGCAAAATTTTTGAGCACTTTTACGTCACCGGCCACCCCCCCAATGGCGGCATGGCGGCCTGTTGGACGGTGCTGGCGATGGCCGCGGCCTCCCTCCTCATGGTGCTGCTCTCGCTCCAGATGGAGCCCACCCAGTCCCACACCGAGGAAAAATTCCGCAAGGGCATGATGGTGGAGCACTTTCACCACCTGGGGGAATTGCTGCGGGTGCGCAAGCTGCGCCTCACCGCCTTGGGGGTTTCCTTTTTCTGGTTTTCCTCGGTCCTCCTCACCTTGATGCTGATCCAGCTGGCGACGCAAATCGAGCCCAACGAGGCCTCCCAGGCCGAGCGCGGGGGGATGCTCTTCGCCTTCGTGGGGGCCGGGGTCGCAGCCGGCTGCATGCTGACGGCTTGGCTCTCGGCGCGGCGCATTGAGTTGGGACTGGTGCCCCTGGGCGGGCTGGGCATGGCGGCGGGCGCGGTGGCTACCCTCGCGGTCGACCCCTCCGGCCTGGCCTTCCGCGGGCTGATGTTCACCGTGGGGGCCGCCAGCGCGGTCTTTCTGGTGCCGCTCAACGCCTACCTCCAAGACCTCCTGGAGCCGCGCGTGCGCGGGCGCATGCTCTCCGCCGCAGGCCTGTTAGACGCCTTCGCCATGATGATCGGGATCGTCCTCCAGCTGGCCTGGCTCAAGCTCGGCGTGCCCGTGCTCTGGCAATTCGCCATGCTCGGCCTGCTCTGCCTCGCCACTTCGGTCTACGTGCTGCGCATTATCCCGCAAAGCTTCCTCCGCTTCACCGTCCTCGGCCTGGCCCGCGTCTTCTATCGCACCCGCAGCTTGCACCACGGCCGCATCCCCGAAACCGGCGGCGCCCTCATCATCAGCAACCACGTCAGCTACCTCGACGCTCTCATCCTCTCCGCCACCTGCGACCGCGAACTCGTCTTCACGGTCTACGACCAGTTCTTCGACAACCCCTTCCTCGCCCGCTTCCTGCGCCTGTTCGGCGTCGTCCCCATCTCCGAAACGCGCGCCAAGGACGCCATCCTAACGATGATCGAGCTCCTCAAAGCCGGGCACCTCGTCTGTATTTTCCCCGAAGGACAGGTCACCCGCACCGGCTTCATGAACGAAATCCGCAAGGGCTTCGAACTCATCGCCCGCCGCGCCAAGGCCCCCGTCATCCCCGTCTACCTCGACAGCCTCTGGGGCTCGATTTTCTCCTTCGCAGGCGGCCGCTTCTTCACCAAATGGCCGCGCCATTTCCCCCCCCACCTCACCTCCATCTGGGGCGAGCCCATCCCCCCCGACCAACTCAGCGCCGAAGCCGCCCGCATCCTCTTCCAACAACTCGCCGATGAAGGCCTCTCCGCCCGCCCCGAAATCAACCTCCCCCTGCGCGTCTCTCTCGCCAAAGGACTGAGCCGGGCGCCCTGGCGCCTCGCCATAGCCGACGCCGAGGGCCCCGGGGACCCCGGCCGCCGCCTCAGCCGCGGCACTCTGTTCGCCCAAGCGATGCACCTGGCCCGGCGCTGGGAACCCTTCGCGGTGGGCCGCGTCCTCGTGGTCCTGCCTGACGGCGCCGCCGCCGCGCTCGCCCTCCTGGCCCTCAAACTAGCCGGCAAGGTCCCCGTCCTCCTGCCCCCAGCCTTGCTCGAACACCCCGAACTCGGCGCCTTCCTCCAGCGCCACCACATCACCAGCGCCGTCTCCCAGGCCGGGCTCCGCGCCGACTTCCCCCGCGCCCCCTGGCCGGACCACTTCCTCGACCTCCAAACCGAAATGGAGGAATTGGACGACCTCCACATGCTCGGCGACTTCGCCTTCGCCACCCTCGCCAGCGCCGCCCTGCGCCGCCTCCGCCTGGAGTGGCGCGGCGGCCAAGACGGGCTCGGCTGGATCGAAGCCTCCCCCGACGGCCCGCTGCGGCTGATGGTGCGGACCGACCGCGACGTCCTCGCCCAGGTGGCGATGATCCGGGCCACCGATTTGCTTTGGGAAAACGACGTCGTCTTGAGCACCCAGCCCCTGGCCTCCGCGGGCGGGCAAGCCCTCTTCTGGACCTGCCTGGACCGCGGCCTGCCCCTCATCCTGGCCCCCGAAACCAGCGACTCCCGCCTCGGCAGCGCTTGGCTCGCGGAATACCGCCCCACCGCCGCCCTGGGAGGCCCCGCCCTGGCCGCGGCCCTCGCCGTGCCCGGGGCCTCGCTGCGCCTCTTCCTCACCTGGTCGCCCACCGGCCAAGCCCTTTCCCCTCCCCTGGCTTCCGCCCTCCACCTGGCCACCGGGGCCGCCGCCTGCTCCGGACTTACCTATCCTGAAGCCGGGGCCCTCGTCGCCGTCAGCCTGCCCGACCCTCCCCTGGCCACCCGCACCGCCGAGCCCCAAATCGGCCAGCGCGCCGATAGTCCCGGCCGCCTCCTCCCCGGCCTGCGCGAAGCCGCCCTGCCCCCCGGCTGGCGCACCGACCCCTCCGGTTTCGCGGTCTCGGCAGCGCCTCCCTCCCTCACTGCTTGAGCGCCCGCAGCGGCCCGCTGTAGCCCGTCATTTCCAAATACCCTTCTCCGCCCAGGGGCTGCCCGCCGCGGGTCCCTTTGGCCTCCACTGCTCCCTCCCAGTAAGCCACCGGCTCCAGGGCCAATTCCTGATTCGGCAGCAGGGCCGCCACCCGCAATTCCAGCGCTTCTCCCGGCACCTGGATCTGCCATTCCAGGGGGTAGGACCCGCCGGTGCGGGCGCTCGTCCAGGTGCGCCCCGGCACCGCAGTCAGAGTAAAATCGGCCGCCTGCAAGTGCCGCGTCCCCCCATCCGGCGCCCGCCAAGTCCCGCTCGAAAACGGATCCGCGCTGCCGTCCTGGCGCCGTAGCCGGTACAACATCAGGTCGCTGCCGTCGCTCAAGTGCAGCGCCATCCAATCCCACCCCACCTGCTCCGGTCCCAGCTGATTGGTGGCCCATTCCCGGTCGAGCCAACTCCAGCCCTCCACCTCCTGCACTTTCCCCTCCACCGCCACCGTCCCGCGGGTGCGCAGCCGCGCCAGGGAATAATAGTGCGACGCCTGCCCCACCCCCGCCGATTTCTGGCTCACCCCGTTTTCCCCATTCAATAGCGGCGGGCGGCTCGGCTCTAGCCGCAAATCCAGCGCCGCCCCCGCCTGGTTGGCGCGCAGCCCAAAACTCCCGTCCCCAGTCCAAGCCAACTCCCAGTCCCCCACCCACGCCAAGCGCTTCTCCTCGCCCCCTTCGGCCGCAAACCCCGCCCGCCCAAACGCCCCCCGCTCCAGGCGCTGCGCAAAATAAAAGCGCCCCCCCGAAATGTCCGTCACCGCAAAGTGGCCCAGCGGCAGGTGGTCGACCACCCAGCGCGAAGCCACCGCGGCCCGGTCACCCGGCGGCCGCACCCCCCGCCGGAACAACGTGAATTGGTACCCAAAGCGCCGCCCCTCGGCCGTCCGCACCTGCCCCGTGGCGTACCACCACTCGGTCCGAAAATCCCCGTGGCTAAAGTGGTCCCGCGGAAAGGCATAGTCCCAGCCCGGCAGGGCCTGCCGCCAGTCCCCGGGTGCGGCCGCCGCCCCCCCCGCGATGGCTCCCAGCGCCAGTCCGAATAGTTTCCCCAAGGTGCGCTTCATAACAAAAAGTGGCCCGCGGCTCTACAATCCCGTCGGGTGATCGATGAATTCCCAAGGCAAGCCGAAGGCCGCCCCCAACTCCGCCGCCAGCGCCTTGACCCCAAACGTCTCGGTGGCGTAGTGCCCCCCGTAAAAAAGATTGATCCCCGCTTCCTCCGCCGCCGGATAGCTCCAGTGCGGCCCCTCGCCGGTGATGAAGGTGTCCACCCCCGCCGCCGCCACCGCGCTCGCCTCCGAACCCGCCCCCCCCGTGATCAAGCCCACTTCCCGCACCCGCTCCGGCCCCCCCGGACACAGATGCACCGGCCCGCCCACCGCCGCCGCCAAGCGCTCGCGCAAAACCTCCCGGCTCAGGTCCACCTGGGCCCGCAGCCCCAAGGGCAGCCCCTTCCAGTCAAAAAACGGCACCGTCTCCCCCAAGCCCAACGCCGCCGCCAGCAGCGCGTTGTTCCCCAGCCGCGGGTGCACATCCAGCGGCAGGTGCGCGCTGTACACCGCCAACCCACCCTCCAATGCCGCCCGCAACTTGCGAAACTGCGCCCCCGTCACCCGCTGCGCCCCCTTCCAAAATAGCCCGTGGTGCACCAATAAAAGCGACGGCCCCGGCCGCGCCGCCGCCGCCGCCATCACCGGAAGACTCGCGTCCACCGCCGCCAACAAGCGCACCACTTCCCCCGAGGCGTTCTCCAGCTGCAGCCCATTCATGGCCCCCGCGTAATCCGGTATCTCCGCCACCCGCAGCAGGGCCGCGATGCGATCGCTCAAAGTCTGGAGGGAAACAGCAGGCATCTCTTACTCAACGGTCCTCCCACCCGCCTGGCCACCGCAAAAATCCCTTCCCTGCCGCCGCCTCGCTCCGGCCCGCGGCCGCCCTTTTCCGCAGCTGACAGCCCACTCCCCCCGGTGCATACTCCCGCGCCATGCCCGCGCGCTCCGCCATCCCCATCGTCCGCTTTCTCTTCCTGGCCTGCTGCCTCTTGCTCGGCTACTTTCTCGGGTTCACTGGCATGCGCGACCTCGGCCCCTGGAGCGGCGCCCTGCTCGGGGGAGGCTTTGGTCTCCTCGTGGTCGGCGCCGACCTCCTCCTCAAAGACCTCACCATCCGCAGCTTCGGCTCCGGCACTTTCGGCCTCATGACTGGCGTCTTCTGCGCCTGGCTCCTCACCCGCGTCCCCTGGGCCCAAAGCCTCCTCCCCCCCCAATGGGGCAACGCCGACGACTACGACCGCGTCATCACCCTCGTCATCTACCTCGCCCTCGGCTACCTCGGCATCGTCCTCGCCCTCCGCAGCAACCGCCAGGAATTCTCCCTCATCATCCCCTACGTCCGCTTCCGCAACGAAGGCGTCATCCAACAACCCCTCCTCCTCGATACCAATATCCTCATCGACGGCCGCATCCCCGGCATCTGCGCCACCGGCTTCCTCGGCGGCACCCTCCTCATCCCCCGCTTCGTCCTCGACGAACTCCACGGCCTCAGCGACTCCCATGACCCCATCCGCCGCGACCGCGGCCGCCGCGGCCTCGAGTGCCTCGAGCAACTCAAGCGCACCCCTGCCCTCAGCGTCACCATCCACGACGACTACCAACCCCAGGAAAAACAGGTCGACACCAAGCTGATCCAGCTCGCCAAGGCCCTCGACGCCCGCCTCCTCACCAACGACAGCAACCTCGGCCGCGTCGCCCAACTCCAGAGCCTCGCCGTGCTCAACCTCAACCAGCTCGCCCAGGCCATGCGCCCCAACCTCAACATCGGCGACGAAATCGAATTGACCCTCACCAAAGAAGGCAAGGACGACCACCAGGCCGTCGCCTACCTCCCCGACGGCACCATGATCGTGGTCAACCACGCCCGCGACCGCATCGGCTCCACCGCCCTCGCCACCGTCAGCTCGTCCCTCCAAACCAGCGCCGGCCGCCTCATCTTCGCCGACCTCAAAGCCCCTCGCCCCCCCGCCGACGCCCCCGCGCGCCGCCGCTCCTAGTGCCCTCCAGCGGCCCCTCTAGCGCCGCTGCCGCACGCACTCGAAGAGGCAAACCCCCGTGGCCACCGACACGTTGAGGCACTCCACGGTCCCCGCCATCGGGATGCGCGCCAAAAAATCGCACTTCTCTCCCGTGAGCCGCCGCATCCCCGGGCCCTCCGCCCCCATCACCACCCCAATCGGCCCTTTCAAATCCAACTCGTAGAGCAATTGCCCGCCCTCTTCCGCCAAGCCCACCAGCCACACCCCGAGCGCCTGCAATTTCTCCATCGTCCGCGCCAAATTGGTCACCTGCATGAAGGGCACGCTCTCCGCCGCCCCGCAGGCAATGTGCCGCACCGTGTCTGTCAGCGTGGCCGCGCGGTCTTTGGGCACCACTACCGCGTGCACCCCCGCCGCATCCGCCGTCCGCAAACACGCCCCCAAGTTGTGGGGATCCGTGATCCCATCCAAAATCAACAGCAGCGGCGCCTTCTGCCCCTTCACGATGGCATAGAGGTCCTCCTCGTTGCCTATCTTCGGCGCCTTGGCGTAGTCAGTGTGCTGATGCTGCCGCACCGCCTGGCGCGGGTCAGCGGAACGGGCTGGACGAGATGCTTTCATAACAAAAACTGCGGAGGCCGCAGGCTCCTCCCCCTTAAAAAATCTCCCCGTTGGCAAAAAAGCGCTTCACCTCCGCGGCCGCCGCTTCCGGGCTGTCCGAGGCGTGGCACACATTGACCATCATGTTGGTCCCAAAATCGCCCCGAATCGTCCCCGCTGGGGCCTTGCTCGAATCCGTCGGCCCCAGCAAATCCCGCACTCGGCTCACCGCGTCCTCGCCGCTCAGCGCCAGCGCCACCACCGGACTGCTCTGCATAAAAGTCACGATCTCCGGGAAAAACGGCCGGTCCGCCACGTGCGCATAGTGTTCCTTGAGGACGTCCTCGCTCAGCGCCATCATCTTCAGCCCCGCCACCCGAAAGCCTGCTCCCTCAAACCGCTGCAGCACCGCGCCAATCAGGCCCTTCTGGACCGCGTCAGGCTTGAAAAGAATCAATGTGGTTTCGATGGACATAGCTAAAGTCAGTGCAGGGTTGGAAAAATAGAATGGACCGCCCCCAGCAGAACTCCAGGGGGCCGTCTCTGTACCCGGAAGCCCGCCCATTGCAAGAGTTCATCCAAGCCCCCAGCCTGCCTTCCCTCCGCTCTCGCCCCCTTTCGCCGAGCCCATTTCCCCATTGACCCCGCCCCCCAGTTTGGCAAGCATCAACATATCCTGATGCGTCGTTGCGTTCCACTTGCCAGCGGAGCCGCCGCCTCTCCTCCCACCTCAGCCCTACCTGCCGCAGCCATGCCCCGTTCCTATATTTTCTCCTCCGAGTCCGTTGGCGAAGGCCACCCCGACAAAGTCGCCGACACCATCTCCGACGCCGTCCTCGACGCCTGCCTCCAGCAAGACCCCGCCAGCCGCGTGGCCTGCGAAACCTACGTCAAAAGCAACGTCGTCGTCGTCGGAGGCGAAATCACCACCACCGCGAAGCTCGACTACGAAAGCATCGTGCGCGCCGCCATCCGCGACATCGGCTATGTCAACGACGACGACATTTTCCACGCCGATAAGGTCTTCATCATGAACCTCATCACCGCCCAAAGCCCCGACATCGCCCAAGGCGTCGATGCCAAACAGGCCGAAGGCAAAAAGACCGCCGAGCAAGGCGCCGGCGACCAAGGCATCATGTTCGGCTACGCCAGCGACGAAACCCCCGAGTTGATGCCCGCGCCCATCATGTACGCCCACCGCGTCGGCGCCGCCCTCACCGCCATCCGCAAAAGCGGCCAAGCCCCCTGGCTCCGCCCCGACGCCAAGAGCCAAGTCTCCGTGGAATACGTCGACGGCAAACCTACCCGCATCGTCAACGTGGTCATCTCCACCCAGCACGCCGAGGGCACCGAACACAAGGACATTGAGCAATTCTGCATCGAGCAGGTGATCAAAAAGGTCCTCCCCGCCGAGATGCTCCAAAACACCGAGTTTCTCATCAACCCCACCGGCCGCTTCGTCATCGGCGGCCCGCAGGGCGACACCGGCCTCACCGGGCGCAAAATCATCGTCGATACCTACGGCGGCATGGGTCGCCACGGCGGCGGCGCCTTCTCCGGCAAGGACCCGAGCAAAGTCGACCGCAGCGCCGCCTACATGGGCCGCTGGGTCGCCAAAAACGTCGTCGCCGCCGGCCTCGCCTCCAAGTGCGAAGTCCAATTCGCCTACGCCATCGGCCACCCCCAACCCGTCAGCGTCCACATCGACACCTTCGGCAGCGGCGTCGTCAGCGACGACGCCATCCTCGCCGCCGTCCTCCAGGTCTTCTCCTTCAAGCCCGCCGACATCGTGAAGCAACTCAACCTGCTCCGCCCCATCTACAGCAAGACCACCAACTACGGCCACTTCGGTAAAGACGACGCCGACCTCACCTGGGAACAGACCGACAAGGCCGCCGAACTCAAAAAAATCGCCCTCGCCTAGTCCCCCTCCGCGGGATTCCCCCCCCAACCCAAAACCCTCGGAAGCTCCGCGCTTCCGGGGGTTTCTGGCATTGCTCCCCAACTCGCCCGCCGCCCCCTCACTGCGGGGCGATGCGGCTGGCGCGCAGCCGATAGAACAGGCGCGGCGCGGCCCCCGCGGCGGACGTTGGACCTACCGTGAGGGCAAAGGAATCCGCCGCCGCGGCCCCGGTTTGCACCCGGTAGCCCGGCGACCCGTAGCGGTAGTTGAGGCCCCGCGCCTCGTAGACGGTTTCCCAGGCCGCGCTCCCCAAGGTGGGGGAGGCCTCGATGGAAAACGCCAAGTCCGCCGCTTGGCGCACCCGCACGCGGCATTCCAGCACCCCCCCGCTGCCCAGCCCCAGCGCCAGCCCGGCCCCTTCCGCCCCGGCTCCGCTGCCGGGAGGCGTGAGCAACGCGTACTCCAACAAATTGCTCACCCCATCCCCGTCGGGATCCGCCGCGAGCTCGGCCGCCGCGCCGCCCGCCGGGAAGGCCCCCTGCCGCCACAAGTCAAAGGGCAGGCCAGGCTGCACCTCCAGCGCCACCCGCACCGGCGCGGAAAGTCCGTCCTTGTCGCGTAATTGATAGGAAAAAGACGCCTCCCCGACAAAGCCCTCCGGCGGGGTATAGCGAAAATGCCCGCTCCGCCCGATCAACTCCAAGCGCCCCGCGCTCACCGGCGATGCCACCACCTCCAGCACCGGATCGTAAAAAACCCCCGCCGGGCTAACCAGTTGATCGTTCCCCAACAGCCCCTCCCCATACTTTTCCGACGACAGAAAAACCGCATCCTGGACCACCGCAAAGCGGTCCGCCGCCCCCACCAAGGGCAGCTGCCCGTCCGCCACCGTCAGGCTGACCGGCACGGCATCGGTCCCCGGAGGCGTCCCCAACGCCACCAGCCGCAGCCCCAAATCGGAGGAAGTCGCACTCGTGTTGTGCAGGGAAATCGCCAACACATTCTCCCCCGCGAGGAGGGGCACCAAACCCAGCTCCACCGTCTGCAAGGTGCCCTCCGTGAGGTCGGACATGCCCCCGCCGCCCGAGAGCAGCAAATAGGTGTCCGGGGCTCCCGCAAAAGTCGGCCCCGTGCTGTTCGAACTGCGCCCGCGCGGCAGGCCGTTGATGTAGAAAATCGCGGCGTCATCGCAGTAAAGCTGAATCCGCAGCGGCAGGGTGATCGCTTCCGCAGATTGGAAGGCCGCCCGAAAATACGAGGTGTACCGCTTGCCCGAAACCGGCGTAGCCAAGGTCACCTCCAGCGGCGGCCCCGGAAAAGTCGGCAGGCTCAGCCCGCCATAGCTCAGCGTGCCGCTGCCCCGCGCCCACCCGCTGTCGTCAAAGCCGAGCTGCGGCCAATTCGCCTGAAAGCCCGCCTGCGCCACCCCCGGGTCCACCCCAGTCACCGGATGCCAATACTTCAGGGTCGCCGAAGTATCCAAAAACGACCGCACCGGAACCGGCCGCACTTGATAGGTAAAACCCACCGCGCCGATCACATTGGGGTGCGGCGTGGCCGTGAAATGCCCCTGGGCTTGCATCTCCACTACCCCCCACCCCGGAGCCCGCGGCAAGCGGTACTCCCCCGCGGGCGGGGCCGGATCGTTCGCCTGCACCCCCTCCGGATGCCCCCCGCCATCGGCCACCAGGGTCGCCCCCTGCGCGATCTCATAGCCGCTATCTCCCAACAGCCCACTCACCGTGGCGTCCTCGATCGTGGCGCTGCCCGTGAAGCGCAGCTCCCCGATGTATGGACTCGCATTGAGGGTAAAGCTGATCGTCTCCGCGGCCTCGTCGAGGCCGTCGCTCAGCACTTGAATGGGAAGCCGCAGCACGTTCTGCCCCGCGGGCAGCACCACCGGATTGAGCGGCAGCGCAAAATCCGCCCCCAACCCCGCGGTGCTCAGGGTGTTATTGATCACGGGCACAAAAGCGACGTCCCGATCAAAGGCATACTGCAGCTTGAACTCGACCGCCTGCACCGAACTCCCCGCGCGCGGCTCCTGCAGCACCGCCGTCCCCGCCACCTGCGCATAGCCCGTCACCCCAGGGTCCCAAATCGCAAAACGCATCGCGCCCACCACCGCCCCAAAAACCGGCGCCTCCAAGCTCAATTCAAACAATTCGCTGCCCTCCAGCAAGCGGTCGCTGAACAAGCGAATCGGAAAGGCCAAATCCGGGATTTCCCCCGCCGGAATGGCAAACGTGCGGTCCACCGCGGCGTAGTCCACCCCCGCCAAGGCCCCCCCGCTGTCCCGCGAGCGCACCCGCACCGACCCCGCCACCGGCGAAGCCCGGTTGGCCACCAGCCGCACCCAAGTCACCGCTTCCCCCCCATAGCTCTCCCACCCGCCGAGCCCCCCACTAAACGACCCCGACCCCACCGCCGCCAAGGAGTAAACGATCGACTCGTCGTCGACGATCCCCAGCAGCATCCCAGGCTCGTACAGGCGCACCCCCGGGCTGCGGTCCGCGGCATTGGTTAAATAGACCAGCGCCTCGCTGCTAGCCGCCGCCAAATACCCCGGCGAAGGCGCCGGAGCCCGCCCGGTCTCGACCCAGGGCGCCGCGCTCGGCCCAATCCGGCTATAAATCACCCCGCCCGCCACCAGGCTGCCATCCGTCGCCAGGTCCACCTCCAGCGCCGTGCCGCTCGGAGGCACCGTCTGCTCCGCCAGCCAACTGCCCGCCGCATCCTCCCGGAAAATCCGAATGCGCGGCTCGTGGTCGGTCAAATAGAGCGACTGGCCACTCAGTTTGGCGCGCTGAAACGGGTAGTCCACGCCCCCCACGCGGTTGCGCAGCGTGGTTTTCGCATCCCACCCAGGCGCCTCCCCGCGCCGCCGCCGATAGGTCTTGACCTGCGTCCCTCCGCTCGTGCCGACGATGTAGCGCTCGCCGTCAGTCGCCAAAATTTCATTGATCCCAGGAAGCAAGTTGAAGCTCGCCAGGCCATCGCTCACCAAGCGCCAAGGCCACAGCCCCGCGCTGCGCTCCCACAAATACGGACCCCAGGCCACGCTGTCGCCGTCCAGATGGGGCACCGGAAAAGCCGCAAAATCCCCCCGCACCGCCCAGTCCCACTCCAAGCGCCACGGCTCCCCCGCCAAACCCGTGGCGCGGTACAGCAATAAGTGATTGAAATACACCCCGCCATCTTTCCGATAACAAGATATCGCCAGGGTCCTCCCGTCCGTCGCGCAGCTGTTCCCCGCCAACTGGACCGCGCCCAGCAAAATCCGCTGCTGGCGGCCGATCCCCGCCGGACTCTCCCGGTCGTAGCGGTAGCACTCGACCGACCCCAGCCCCGCCCCACCCGGGTTTTCCTCCATATCGCGCATCACAAACAGCCAACCCGCGCCCACCGCGACGTGCGTCACCGGCTTTTCTTCGTTGGGCAAGGCCACCGATTCCAGCAGCGCCCCATCCAGCGCCAGCCCCAAGGTGCCCGGCCGCAGCAAGTTGTCCGCTTGGCTCCAGGTAACCCCCACCGCCTCCTCGTACTCCGGAAAATCGTCCTGAGCCGCCGCCAAGGCCGCGCTAGCGGTCGGCGCCTTCCCGCTCAGCGCCAACGGCACCGAGACCGACGCCAGATCCTGCCCTTGGAACGCCACGGGCTGCGCGCTCGGCATGCTGGGGTCAAATCCTCCCATTTTGAGCCGCAGCGGCACCGCGGCCTCCCCGAGCGCACCGCCCGTGACCGCCTGCTGCCGCACCGTCACCACGCTCTGCCCCAACCCTTCCAGCAGCGGCGTCGCCGAAGTCGTCGCCACCGGCGCGGCATCGCTGTCCCGGATCACCAGCGCCGCCTCCACCCACTCGCCCAGCCCCTGGGCCCGGATCCGCACCGTTTCCCGCCCTTCCACCAAGCCATCCCCCAGCAGCGTCAGCGGCACGCGCACCCGCGAGGCCCCCGCCGGAATCACCGCCCGGCCGCTGCGCACTTCTTCAAAATCCTGCCCCGCCACCGCGCTCCCCGCCAGAATTTCAAAGCTGATCGGCACTTCCACTAAAGCCGGCAGGGGCAACTCCACATAAAACTCCCCCGCCCCGCGCCCCGATTCCGGCTCCGGCTGCGCCGCCACCGCCAGAGAAAGCTTGTCCCGGTCGTCGTCCCCAACCTCCACCGCGCCCCCAGGAAAGGCGCTCGTCCACCCCGCCGCGCCCTCCCCGGCCCGGGCCAGCGCCACCAGCACGCCCCGGTCCCACAATAGCTTGCGCCCATATCCCGCCTCCGGCCCCACGCGCGTCCCCCCATCGCTCCACCGCGAGCGCAGCGCCGGATCGCGCAAAAACAGCCTGACCGACCCCGGCAGGCCCGCTGCCGAAGAGTTCGGCGACCGCCCCACCGCCACCCAGTCACCGGCCAGGGCTATGCTGAGGGATTCTCCCGGGGCCGGGCTCGGCACCGGCAAGAGGCCCACCAGGCCCCAGCCGCTGCCATCCACCTTTTTCTCGTGGATCTCCACCCCCCCAGGCTGCTGCACCGCCACCAAGCCCTCCGCCACCGCCACCGCCGCCCCCACCCCAGCCCCCGCAATCCAATAGGTGGGGGCCCACAAGTCCTCCGTCCCTCCCGCCCGCTCCCACACTTGCCAGCCGCCTGCGGCCCCCGCCACCGCGAGGTCCTCCGCCACCGCCAGCGGCTCTTCTGAGGTGTACAACCCGCTGAGCCGCCATCCCGAGGACGCCGCCGGATCTTGGCGATACACCCGGCCCACCGCCGGATCCGGCATCAGCAGCCGGTCGCCTTGGAGAATCGGAGTGCCATTTCCCGACATCGGCAAATTGCGCAGGCGCTGCCAGCCGCCCACCCCCGATGCCTCGCGCCGCCACGTATACAAAGTCCCCGCCTGATTCATCACCACCACCTGCGGCGAAACCGCCACCGTCTCGTTGGCAAACGGCGTCGACGCCGCGTCCGGCAAGGTCAAACTGGCCACCAAACGCAGGGTCCCCTCATCGGACCGCTCATAGCTTTCAACCGTGCGGATGCTTCCCGAGGTCCGCCGCGCCATCACCACCCCATCGCGCCAATACATCACCTCCGCCCCGCTCAATTCCGCCACCGCAGTCGGCTCCGTGAGCGCCGCCGCCCAATCCGCCGCCCCGGGCGGACGCAACACCAGGCGCAGCGACCCCCCTTCCTCCGCCACCCCGTCGGCCAAAATCGCCACCTCCACCGCCCCGCTAACCGGCACCCCAGCGACCGGCGCCATCTTTCCCCCAGCCGGTCCAAAATCAACCCCAGCCCGCAGCCGGTGCGGCAACAAGGCCCATCCCAACTGCTCCCCCGGCGCCGCCACCGGACCCTGGAACGAAAACGCCGCCGTCACCGGTCCCCCATCCCCTTCCCGCACCGGCGGCCCGCTCGCGCTCCACGCCCCCCACGACACCCCCCCACCGCAAACCGCCAGCCAACCCGCAACCAAGCCCATCCGAACACCATAATTTTTCATTTTGATCACCAGGGTAAGCGGCCCACCAGCACCACGCCGCAGCCATATTTCCTCGACCTTATAACTAATTGGGATACTCCGCAATCACCATCTTCGTCCCCACCCTCTCAAACGCCCGCCGCGCAGATCCACCCGCCTCCTTCTAGCCCTTCCCCCGCGGCCCCGCTCCACGACCGCCCATCCACTGCGCTTTGCCCTCTTCACCCTCGCCGCACCGGCGAAAGCCCGGCCTGAATCAGGCTAAACCCCTAAGAAGGCTTGCCAGTACCCCCGCCCCCAATGTGCGCCAACAGAGCGGGCAGCAGCGCAGAAAGCCCCGCGCCGTGGTCCACACTGTCGTCCACCTGCCCCGAGGGCGACAGCTTATCGATGATTTTCGGAAGATACTCCGAAAGAAATCCTCCCGCCTCGGCTGGGTCCACCCCCAGAGCGCTCGCCAGGCCCATCACCTCTTCCAAACCGAGCACTTTCTGAATTTGGTCCGCTGATATTGCCTTGTTCTCGCCCATGCCCACCCAGGATGAAAAAACCTCTCCTAGCCCCCCCTGACTGAATTTGCCCATGAGGCCTTGCAAGCCCCCATTCTGCGCCAACAGGCTGCTGAGGGCGCCCTGCAGCGGGTTGGCTCCCGCTTCGCCAGCCGCCCCAGGCTGGCCCGAAATCGCAGATAGAATAGCATTAATTAAGGACATAAATTTGATTAAGATTACTATCTTAAAGTATCAGAAATTCTTATCTTCCGCACTCAGCATCCCCCCGCAACTCTTTCCCCCAAAAACTCTTTCCCCCGGCCCACCCCCGCCATTTTTTCCGCCAACTTGCCTGGTTCAACTTGCCTGGGATGGTTGTTGCCTGGGATGCCTGGGATGGTTGGATGCCTGGGATGGTTCAACTTGCCTGGGAAACTATGCGCCCCCCCAGTAGGCGGGCCCATTCATTCAGCTTTCCCGAAACCCCAGATCTTCATAATGTCAGGCTCCCCGCGATTCGGCCGCCCAACTCGCCCCGCGCGATGCGCAACTTGCCTGGGAAACTGTGCTCTCCCCACTCCTCCCAACTCGCCCCACCCCACGCTCCCAGCGCTCAACTTGCCTGGGAAACTGTGCGCCCCCCAGCAGGAGGGGCCACTCATTCAGCTTTCCCGAAACCCCAGATCTTCATAATGTCAGGCTTCCCGCGATTCGGCCGCCCAACTCGCCCCGCGCGATGCGCAACTTGCCTGGGAAACTGTGCGTCTCCCCCCAGTAGGCGGGCCCACTCATTCAGCTTTCCCGAAACCCCAGATCTTCATAATGTCAGGCTCCCCGCGATTCGGCCGCCCTACTCGCCCCACGCTCCCAGCGCTCA
>CANHIJ010000030.1 GCA_947460575.1 Verrucomicrobiales bacterium
ACAGCAACGCCGAGGTCATCCGGCAATCGCGCGAGCGGGCCGAGGCCTTGGGATTGGGGGACACGATGTCATTTCAGGCGGTGCCCTTGAGCGCGGCGGTGCTGCCGGATCGCCTCCACGCCGTGATGGCGCTGCACGCCTGCGACACCGCGACCGACGAAGCCTTGGCGCTAGGGCTGCGGCGGCAGGCGGACTTGCTGGCGGTGGCACCCTGTTGTCAGGCGGAACTGGCGCAGCATTTCAAAGCCCTGGCGGCGCGCTCCGGTGGAAGTCACCCCCTGGAAGTGATTCTGCATTCGCCCAACTTGCGGCGCGACACCGCCGCGACCTTCACCGACGCCCTGCGCCTAGCCCTGGTGCGGGCCCTGGGCTATGAAGCCACCGCCACCGAATTCATCCCCTCGGCCCACACCCCAAAAAACCGCCTCCTCCTAGCCGAGCGCCGCGGCCGCTACAACAAAGCCGGTCTAACTTCCTTCCTGGCCCTCAAAACCGCGTCCGGAGAAGCCACCCTAGCCCTGGAGCGGGCGGTGCGTGACATGCTGCAGGAGCGCTTTCCGGAACTCAGCTAGCATGTACCCGTGAGACCTGGACAATGTGTTGTTATTTTAGTAATTTTTCCCCCGCGTTAGCGGTGGTCTTTTTCTAAAAATGGTAGATGAAGCTCGGCTATGGGGATTTTTCTGTGACCAGGACGGAGGATGATGCGTTTTTTCGACTCAGGAGGCTCACCCCATGGGTGAGTTTCCGGAGGCGAAAGCAAAAGGGGCCCACTGTCACCTATAGCTCTCGCTTCTAGCCCGGAGGTCGGCGAGCTGGGCCACAGGGGGCGGCGGGGCCTGCGGCGGGGGGCTTTTGGAAAGCGGAGAGGAAGAGGCAGGTGGCGGCGATGCAGATGGCGGCGTCGGCGACGTTGAAGGCGGGCCACTGCATGAATTTGAGGTCGAGGGAAAGGAAATCGACGACGTAGCCGCGGAAGACGCGGTCGACGAAATTGCCGCAGACGCCGGAGATGAGGAGGGCGACGGCGACGCGGCTGAGGCGGGTGGGGAAGGCGCCGGTGCGCCAAAGCCAGGCGATGAAGGCGAGAGCGCCGAGGGAAACCGCACCGAAGATGTAGTTGGCCCCGGGGGCGCCGTTGGCCATGCCGAAGGCCACGCCAGTATTGTGGACGCGCACTAAATCGAAGAAGCCGGGAATGACCGTGAGGTAGTCGTGGTGGAACTCGGAGGGCGGGGCGAAGCGGGTCACGGCCCACTGCTTCGTCGCCTGGTCGAGGATAAACAGCGGCAGGGTTAGGAAGAGGAGCAGGGAGCGCATGGGCGGGAAGAAGGTGATGGCGCGCGGGGCTGGGGGCCGCAAGCGCGCTTAGCGGTAAACCAGCCAGGCGGCGGCGAAGATCGCCGCGGCGCCGACGAGGTCGAGGGCGAGGCCGGCGCGGATCATGCGGGTGAGAGGGACGAGGCCGGTGCCGTAGGCGAGGGCGTTGGGGGCGGTGGAGACGGGGAGCATGAAGCCGAAACTGCAAGCGAGGCTGACGGCCATGGCCACGGGGATGACGGGGAGGTGGCTGGCCTGGGCCACCGCGATCATGAGGGGGATCATGACGTTAGCCGAAGCGGTGTTAGAAGTGGCTTCGCTGAGAGCTAGGCTGAGGGCGATGCCGGTGGCCACGAGGAGCCAGAGGCCGGGTTGGCCGAGGGCGGCGCTGAGGTTTTGGCCGAGGGCCGCGGCGAGTCCGGTATTAAAAATGAGGGTGCCCAGGGAGAGGCCGCCGGCGAAGAGGAAGATGGTGCCCCAGTCGATGCGCTCGGCTTCTTGCCAAGTTAGGGTGAAGTGCCAGCGTTTGAGGTCGACGGGGAGGAAGAAGACGAGGAGGCCGCAGAGGAGGCCGACGGTTTCCTCGGGGAGGTGTTGGCTGAGCCAGAGGCCGCTGGCAGTGGGTGCCCCGGCGAGCATTTGGGAGAGGCCGGGCCAGAGCCAGAGGGCGATGGCGAGGGCGAAGAGGAAGGCGGTGTTGCGCTCGCCGGGGCGGAGGGGGCCGAGGGCGGCGCGCTCCAACTGGAGCGCGGCTTCGAGGGCGCGGCGGTCTTGGAAAACGACTCCGCGGGGGCGCAGCAGCCAGAGCAGGAAGGCCATCAGCACCGCGACAAGTGGCACTCCTAACTTCATCCAGTCGAGGAAGGAAATCGAGATCCCAGCCAACTGGCGGAGGAAGCCGATGGCGATGAGATTGGGCGGGGTGCCCACGGGGGTGCCGAGTCCGCCTACGGAGGCGGAGAAGGCGATGAGGAGGATGATGTCGGCTTGGGCGCGGGGGCGGGCGGCGAGTTCGGGGGTGGTGGCGAGGACGCCGAGGGCGATGGGGATCATGACGGCGGTGGTGGCCACGTTGCTCATCCACATGGAGAGGAGGGCGGTCATAATGCCGAGGGCGGCGTAGAGCGTGAAGGGGGAGCGGAGCACCCCGCGGCGAGTGAGGAGCCAGAGGGCGAGGCGGCGGTCCAGACCGTGCTTGCGCATGGCCTCAGCGAGAAAAAAGCTGCCGATGAAGAGAAAAACCGTGGGGGAGGCGAAGGGGGCCAGCACTGCTTTGTCGGGGGCGACCTGCAGGGGAATGCAGAGGGCGGGGGCCAGCAGGGCGGTGGCGGCCATGGGGATGGCCTCGGTCATCCAGAAAATCACGGCAAGTGCTAGAACGGCGGCGAGGCGCTGGGCTTCCGGGGAGACGCCGGGGACGGGAAAGAGGAGCAGCAGGACTAGGGCCAGGGGGCCTAGCAGTAGCCCGAGGCGTTGGCGCCACTGCTCGAAGAGCGACTCCAGTTGCGTCGGCCGGTCGGAGGAGGAGGAATCGGGGAGGCTCATGCGGGCAAAGGCGGCATCATGCCAGGCGCGACTGGGCTGGCGAGCGGAATCGGCGCGCCAACGGGGCGCCCGGCGCCAGACCCGGGCAAGGCCCTGGGTATTATCGGGCATCAAGCGAACGAGCCCTGAAGGGGCGACATAACAGTTAGACTGCCCTTTCAGGGCTCGGCATGAAGAAGAAACCGTTTACCCAGGGCGTTGCCCTGGGCTAGCTTGGTTCGCCCCTTTGGGGCTTGGGCAAGGCAGAAGGCCTAAGGCCTAGCCAGGGCAAATGACTTGGGGAAAGAGCGGCCCCGCAGGCGATCGCGCCGCGGCCACTTGGCCAGGGCAGCCGAGGCGCGGGCTTAGCCGAGGCGGTTGACGGCGCTGAGGACGGCTTTGATGGAGGCGAGTTCGATGTTGGTGTCGACGCCGGCGCCCCAGCAAGAGCGGCCGTCGGGGCGGGAGATTTTGAGGTAGGAGATGGCGCTGGCGGTGGCACCGGCGCTGAGGGCGTGCTGTTTGAAATCGCTGACTTCGAAGGCGGGGACACCGGAGGCGATGAGGGCTTGGACGAAGGCGGCGATGGGGCCGTTGCCGGTGCCGGTGAGGTGGACTTCGGCGCCGTGGTGGCGGGCGGAGACGCGGCACTGGAAGAGGCTGTCGACGCCATCGGCGTGGAAGTGGTGGAGTTCCCAGGGGGCGCGGCGCTCCACGTATTCTTCCCAGAACATGTCCTTGAGTTCGGCGCCGCTGACTTCGCGGCCGAGGCGGTCGACCAAGTTGTTGGCGAGGGGTCCGAACTCGCGCTGGAGGTCTTTGGGGAGGTCGATGCCGAATTCGCTTTCGAGCATGAAAGCCACGCCGCCCTTGCCGCTTTGGCTATTGACGCGAATGACCTCGCGGTATTCGCGGCCGAGGTCGGAGGGGTCGATGGTGAGGTAGGGGACGTCCCAGTGTTGCGGGGCGCGGCCTTCGCGGCGTTCGGCGAGGCCTTTTTTGATGGCGTCTTGGTGGCTGCCGCTGAAGGCGGTGAAGACGAGTTCGCCGGCGTAGGGTTGGCGCGGGGGCACGGACATGCCGGTGGTGCGGTGGTACATTTCCGCTAGGGCATTGATGTCCTGGAAATCCAAGCCGGGGGCGATGCCGTGCATATAGCAATTCATGGCCACGGTGACGATGTCGAGGTTGCCGGTGCGCTCGCCATTGCCAAAGAGGGTGCCCTCGACGCGGTCGGCTCCGGCGAGGAGGCCGAGTTCGGTGGCGGCCACGCCGGTGCCGCGGTCATTGTGGGTGTGCAGGGAAATGATGAGGCTGTCGCGGTTTTTGAGGTGGCGGCACATCCACTCCACCTGGTCGGCGTAGACGTTAGGCATGGCGACCTCCACGGTGTCGGGGAGGTTGAGGATCATCTTGCGCTGGGGAGTGGGTTGCCAGACATCCATGACGGCCTCGCTGATTTCCTTGGCGAAATCTAACTCCGTGGCGCTGAAGCTTTCCGGGGAGTATTGGAGGAGGACCTCGGTGCCGGTGGCTTCCAAGCGGGAGAGGCGGTCTTTGATGAGTTGGGCGCCTTGGCGAGCGATGTCGATGACTTCAGCTTTGGACTTGCCGAAGACGACGCGGCGCTGGGCTGGAGACGTGCTATTGTAGAGGTGGATGATGACGCGGCGGGCGCCGAGGAGGCTTTCCACGGTGCGCTCAATGAGGTCTTCGCGAGCCTGCACGAGCACTTGGATGGTGACGTCGTTGGGGATGCGATTTTCTTCAATGAGGCGGCGGTTGAAGGCGAATTCGGTGTTAGAAGCGGCGGGGAAGCCGACTTCGATTTCTTTAAAGCCGCACTTCACGAGGGCGTCGAACATCTCCAGTTTTTGGGAAACGTTCATCGGCACCGCGAGGGCTTGATTGCCGTCGCGCAGGTCCACGGAGCACCAGATCGGGGCCTTGGTCAGGGTGCGGTCCGGCCACTGGCGGTCCGGGAGGGGGACCGGAGGGAAGGCGCGGTATTTGATGGAGGGATCAGGAATCATAAAAAGCGAGCAAAACAGGGAGAGCGGGGAGAATCAATCATGGGGCGCCGCGCTCGGGGTCCCCGGGGAACGCCGCGGCGTCGACTTAAAAGGAAAAGCGCAGCTCCGCCGCAGTCGGGCGGAGCGGGCTAAGTCGGAGAACCAAGGAATTGGACATCTTAGATTATCAGAACACCGCGCCGACCGATTGCAACCGGGACGCGCCCTTTGGCGGGCGGCGCGGGGGAGGGGCGGGCGGTCGCAGTGGGGGCGTGAAGAAAGCGCTTGCCGAGGGCGGCATTGGTTTTACTTTGTGGGGCAAAGTAAGTAGCAACCTGCCCCGTATGCCTGCCCCCGACATTGAAGCCGCCGACCATTTGAAGACGATCCGCGCTCTGATGGAGCGGGCCACGGTGTACCGGGCGCTTTCGGGGCCGGCGGCGTTGGGGGCGGGTTTTTTGACCTTGTTGGTGAGCGGGGGGTTGTTGCGCCTGGAGGGGGCGGCGCGGTTTTCGCCGCTGGGTTTTGTGGGGCTTTGGCTGGGGGTATTGGTTTGTGTGACTAGTTTTAATTTGTGGCTGTTGCACCGCAGCGCGCGGCGGCGGGGGGATCTTTTTGCGAGTGCGGGGATGAAGATGGCGCTGCGCTCGGTGGCTCCCCCATTGGCGGCGGGATTTTTCTTGAGTTTGTTATCGGCGGTGATGCAGTCGAGCAACTACACGGACATCGTCTCGTTTTGGACGCTGTTTTATGGCTTGGCGCTGCTGGCGATGGGGTCCTTCGCGCCGCGGTCGCTGCTGGCCTTGGGGTGGGGCTTCTTGACTTGTGGGCTGTTGGCCTTTTTGCCCGCGGTGCGGGCCTTAGAAGGGCGGTCGTGGCAGGGGGCCATCATTTTTATGGCTCTGACGTTTGGGGGATTGCACCTGATCTATGCGGCCTGCGTCCTGATGCGGGCGCGGGGGAACGCAGTAGCCGAGGATGAGGCGGCATGATCGATTTTTCGCAACTGGATCGGGTGATCCACGAAACCGGGCGCTTGGCGATCACGAGTCTGCTGGCGGCGCGCCCGGACTGGGCGTTTCAGGATTTGAAGGCCGAGCTGAAGATGAGCGACGGCAATTTGAGCGCGCACTTGCGCACCCTTTTCAAGGCCGGCTACACGGTCGAAATCAAGGAGATGCTGGGTCGGCCGCAGACGCGCTACGCCTTGAGCAAGGCGGGGCGGATCGCCTTTGCGGCCTATTTGGAGGTCCTCGAATCGATCGTGCGCTCGGGTCGGGCGGCGCCCTAAGTTTTTTGTCCATCAACTCTGTCGCGCAAAGCTTAGCGCAAACCGACTTTTTTAACCCCTAGAAAAACGATGAAGATAACTCTAGCGAATCATTACGGCATGTGTTTTGGGGTGCGGGACGCCCTGGGTTTGACGGAGCGGGCGGCGGCGGAGGGGGCGGTGACGGTGCTGGGAGATTTGGTGCACAATGGGGTGGTGCAGGAGCAGCTGGCGGCGCTGGGGGTGCAGCGGGGGAAATTGGAGGAGGTGGGGCAGAGCGGGACCGAGCGGGTGATCATCACGGCGCACGGGGCGGCGGAGGGGCAGCGGCGGGCCTGGCGAGAGGCGGGGTTTGCGGTGACGGACACGACGTGTCCGCTGGTGAGGAAGGCGCACCGGGCGTTGGCGCAGCTGGTGGCGCAGGGGGTTCAGGCGGTGGTGATTGGGCAGGCGGGGCACGCGGAGGTGCGGGGGTTGTGCGGGGACTTTCCGGGGACGCGGGTGGTGGAGGGTGCGGAGGACGTGGCGGCGCTGGAGTTTGCGCCGCGTTTTGGGGTGGTGGCGCAGACGACTCAGCCGCTGGGAAAGGTGCTAGAATTGGTGGAGTGCCTGCGGGCGCGGCATCCAGGGGCGGAGGTGGTTTTCAAGGACACGGTTTGTCAGCCGACCAAGGACCGGCAGGAGGCCATGGCCGGGCTGGTGCGGGAGCAACAGCTAGTGGTGGTAGTGGGGGGGCGGTACAGCAACAACACCCGGCAACTCAGCGAGACGGCGCGGCGTGCGGGGGTGGCGGTGCGTCAGGTGGAGACGGCGGAGGAATTGCAAGCGGAGTGGTTTGCGGGGATCGAGCGGGTGGGCGTCACCGCGGGGACATCGACGCTGGAGGAGACCGTGCAGGCGGTGGTGGCCCGGCTGGAGGGATTTGGGGCGGCGGGGTTTT
The DNA here is from genome assembly GCA_947460575.1 of Verrucomicrobiales bacterium. Taxonomy (GTDB): domain Bacteria; phylum Verrucomicrobiota; class Verrucomicrobiia; order Verrucomicrobiales; family V1-33; genus CAIZWU01. The sequence goes on from CANHIJ010000030.1 coordinate 7,067, forward strand.
GAACGCGCCGGGGGACCGCAAAGAGGGTTTCCCCAGGGTGGCTTTGAAGCGTAGATAGGATAATCTTATGAAAACATGGTTTATCACTGGAGCGTCGTCGGGATTTGGGCGCGCGATTGCGGCGGCGGCGATCGCGCAGGGGGATCAAGTGGCGGCGACGGCGCGGGAGGTGGCGTCGGTGGAGCATTTTGTGGAGGACTACCCGCTGCAGGCGCGGGCTTATGCATTAGATGTGACGCGGCCGGAGACGATTGGGGCGGCCCTGGAGCAGGCGCGGCGGGACTTTGGGTCCATTGATGTGGTGGTGAACAACGCGGGATATGGCTTGATCGGGGCGCTGGAGGAGTGCGGGGAGGACCAGATGTTGCGGCAGGTGGAGACCAACTTGATGGGCCCGCTACGGGTGATGCGGGCCGCTCTGCCCATTTTCCGGTCGCAGGGCGGGGGGCACTTTATCAATCTCGGAGCGGCGGCGGCCATTTCTAACTACGCGGGGTTCTCGGTGTACGGCGGGGCCAAGGCGGGTTTGGAACTGGCCTCAGAAGCGGTCGCGGCGGAGGCGGCGCCCTTTGGGGTGAAGGTGACGGTGGTGATTCCGGGGCCGTTTCGCACGGATTTTATCGGGCGGGGCTTGGAAAAGGGGGCAGAGTCGCGGCCGGAATATGCGGGGACGGCCGGGAAGTTTGGGGCCTTTTTAGAAAAGGTGGACGGGAAGCAGCCGGGAGACCCGGCGGCGGCGGCCCGGGCCATCCTCAAGGTGGCGGCGGCGGAGCGCCCGCCGTTTCGATTGGTGCTGGGAAAATATGCCTATCAAAAGGCCCGCCGCCAGTTGGACCGCGCGCGCGCGGAGTTGGACGCCTGGGAAGGGGTGGGCTTGGCCACGGATTTTCCGGCTTGAGGCGCGAGGGCGCGCGGGCGGGCGGGCGGGCCCTTCCAGGGGGCAGAGGGATTTGGTTTTCGGGGGTGTTCCGGGCGTGTTCCGGAGCTACGCTAGGGTGCGGACTCGCGGTGCTAGCCGTTTGCCTAGAAACGGCAGCTGACTATTTTACTCTGCGGCAGCGGGAAGTAGCGTTAAAATGTTGAATTTTTACGTTGCGCGTTGGTTTTTGGGGGGGAGCCGCTAGCACCCCTGCCGGGGTGCGGGGGATGCCACGGCAGGATCCGGTGGTGTCGCTTCGCTCGACCACCGGCTACAGGCTGAGATGCCTCCGGCATCAAGGAAGTGGGACTCGCGATTGGAGGGGGTGGGCTCCGGCGCCGCAGGAGTGCCTGCGGAGTTGTGGTGGAAGGCTCCGGCGCCGCGGGGGTGCCTGCGGAGTCGTGGTGGAAGGCTGCGGCGCCGCAGGAGTGCCTGCGGAGTTGTGGTGGAAGGTTGCGGCGTCGCGGGGGTGCCTGCGGAGTCGCGGTGGAAGGTTGCGGCGCCGCGGGGGCCTGTGGGTTTGAAGGTGGGCCGCTTGGCTACAGTTTGGATTAGCCGATGGCTTCGAGGCGGCCGGTGCTGTCTCCGAAGCGGGGGAGGCTGAGGCCAAGGCGGTCGAGGAGGGAGAGGTAGAGATTGCACATGGGGGTCTCCTGGGAGAGGCGGAGGTGGCGCCCTTTTTGGAGGCGGCCGCCGCCGCCGCCGGCGAGGATGACCGGGAGGTCGTCGTGGTTGTGGCGGTCGGGGTCACTGATGCCGCCGCCGTAGACGATCATGCAGTTGTCGAGGAGGGAGCCGTCGCCTTCGGGGAGGGCTTTGAGTTTTTGGAGGAAGTAGGCAAATTGGGCGCTGTAAAACTCGTCGATGCGGGCGATTTTTTCGAGTTTTTCGGGATCGCGTTGGTGGTGGGAGATGCCGTGGTGGGCGTCGGGGACGCCGATATCGGGGAAGCTGCGATTGGAACCGTCGTGGGCGAGGAGGAAGGTGGAGATGCGGGTGGAGTCGGTTTGGAAGGCGAGGACTTGGAGGTCGAACATCAGGCGGATGTGGTCCTGGTAGTTGTCGGGGATGCCGGTGGGCTTGGGGTAATCGGGGAGGGCCTGGGAGAATTGGGCGGCGTTGCCGAGGCGGCGCTCGATGTCGCGGACGGAGGTGAGGTACTCGTCGAGTTTTTGTTTGTCGGTGGAGCCGAGTTGGCGTTGGAGGGCCTTGGCGTCTTCGAGGACGAAGTCGAGGACGCTTTGGTTGTAGAATTCGCGCTTGGCGCGGGCGGCGTCTTCTTCGGGGCCGTGGCCGCCGGAGAAGAGGCGCTCGAAGGCGAGCTTGGGGTCGCGCTCGGGGGCGAGGGGCGAGGTTTCGCTTTTCCAGGCCAGGTTGAATTGATAGGAACAGGAATAGCCGCTGTCGCAGTTGCCGGCGCGGCGGGCTTCGTCGCAGCTGAGTTCGAGGGAGGGAAGGCGGGTGAGTTGGCCGAGGTCTTTGGCGGCGACTTGGTCGATGGAAATGCCGTTGCGGATGTCGGCGCCGGAGGTTTTGCGGGCTTGGACGCCGGTGAGGAAGCTGGCGTTAGCGCGGGCGTGGTCGCCGCCGCCGTCGCCATTGGCCTGGGCCTTTTCGTGTTTGAGGCCGGTGATGACTTGGAAGTCGGACTGGAGGTCCTTGAGGGGAGCGAGGGCGCGGCTGAGGGCGTAGTCGCGGCCGTCCTGGCTGGGGGTCCAGTGAGCCATGTTTTTGCCGTTGGGCGTGTAGACGAAGGCGATGCGGAGGGGGGCTTGGCGGCCGGTTTTGGCGGCGCTAACGCTGGCGCGGGCGGCGAAGGGGGCGGTGGCTTCGAGGGCGGGCAGGGCCATGAGGGTGCCGAGGCCGCGGAGAAAGCGGCGGCGCGAAAGGTCGGGGGACATGGGGAGCAGGGGGTTCAGGGGAAGGAGGGGCCTGGGGAGAGGGAAGCGTGCCCGCGGTGCAGCATAACCGACGAATGGCGGGGGCGCATCCTTTCAACTGGAAGAAACGCCTCCGGGGCGGGAAGCGATGCCGCCTTGCGCGGCGGGGAAATCGGCCTAGGGCTGGGCCATCATGTCAGACCCCGGATTTTACATCGTTCCTGCGGCGCAGCACCGCGACCTCATGGTGGCCGCTTACCGGCACCGCGGTTATACGGCGGAGGAATCGGCGGACGCGGCGCGGTTTTGTGAGATGGCGAGCGCGCACGGCATTCGCACCCACAACGGGATTAAGGCGCTGCATTTGGATGAGCATTTTGGGAGCAAGGCGGGGGGCTGTGTGCCGGGGGCGGTGATTGAGGAGGTGCCGAGTCGGTTTGCGGCGTCGCGGATTTGGAATGCCAATAAAAAATTAGGGCAGTCGACGGCGTATGCGGCGATGGAGGAGGCGATCCGGCTAGCGGATCAGTATGGGATTGGGCAGGTGAGTGTGGACAATGCGTTTCACTATCTGTGGGGCGGCGGCTATGTGATGGATGCGGCGCGGCGGGGGTATGTGGCCTACACGAACTGCACGGCGGCCCTGGCGGAGGTGGTGCCGATGGGGGGGAAGTTCCCCACCTTGGGGACCAATCCGCACAGCTGGGGGTTTCCCACCGTGGCGGCCTTGGGGTATCCGGTGGTGATTGACTGGGCGACGAGCACGGTGGCGATGGGGCGGGTGCAGCAGTTCAAGCGGGAGGGACGGCAGTTGCCGCCCCAGGCGGCGGTGGATGCTCAGGGGCAGCCGACCACCGACCCGCACCAGGTGGCGGCGCTGTTGCCGTTTGGGGCGCACAAAGGCTATGGGTTGTCGCTGATCAACGAGATGGTAGGAGCCTTGATAGGGGGTTCGCTGCCGACGTTGCGAAGTCGGCCGATTCCCGAGGGGGAGAAGCGGTCGTGTTGCTTTTATTTTTCGGTGATTCACCCCGAGGCGCTGAGCGGGGGGCATTTTGCACAGGGGCGGAATCAGGCGGAGAATCTCCGCGCGGTGTTGGCCGACGTGTTTGGGCACGGGAATGAGGGCTGCACCTTGCCCGGCCAGCCGGAGGCGGAAGCGGCGGCGGCGACGGCGGCGGCGGGGGGATTGCGGTTCTCGGCGGCGGAGATCGAGGAATTGAATGCGATCGGGCGGGAGTGCGGCCAAGCGGAGTGGCGGCTGGAGGAATTGCGGCGGGGATAATGCGGGTTTTTCCGGCCTGGCGGGCGGGAGTTTTTTGGCGCTAGTTGGGGGCATGTCTGCTTGGTCCCCTGCGTTTCCGGCACTGGTCACTTCGGGAGAGATGCGCGCCCTGGAGGAGGCGGCGGTGGCGGCGGGAAGGAGCGAGGAGGCTTTGATGGACGCGGCGAGCCTAGCTTTGGCGCAAACCGTGCAAGAGTGGCTGCCGCGGCCGGGAGCGGCGGTGGTTTTCGCGGGGAAGGGGCATAACGCGGGGGATGCTTTTGGATTGGCGGGGCACTTGGTGGAGGCGGGATGGCGAGTGGAAGTGCGGTTGGCCTGGCCGGAGGGGGAGTTGCGGCCGTTGGCGGCGCGGAAGCTGGCGGCGATCCGCGCGCGGGTGACCTGGGCGGCGCTGGATGCGGAAGCGGTGCCGGAGGGGCGGCCGCTTTTGTTGATCGATGGGGTGCTCGGAATCGGAGGGAGCGGGCGGTTGCAGGGGGCGGCGGCGGGGGCGGTGCGGGCCCTCAATGCGCTGCGGCATCGCCGCCAGGCCCTGGCGCTCGCGGTGGACCTGCCGAGCGGGTTGGGAGGCGATGAGGAGCCGGTGGCGGCCGACCTGACGGCCACGCTGGGTTGGCCCAAGGATTTTTTGCTCGCCGACGAGGCCAGCGCCTGGGTGGGGCGGCTGGTGGCGCTGCCGCTGGCGGGCTTGGCGGCGCCGGAGGGAAGGGAGGCGAGGGATTTTTTGGTGACGGCGGCGGGACTGCGCGCCTGGCTGCCGCCGCGGCCCGCCTTTTCCCGGCACAAGGGCCAGAGCGGGCGCATCGGCTTGGTGGCGGGGTCGGTGGGCCTAACGGGGGCGGCGCGGCTGGCGGCTACGGCGGCGGCTTTGATGGGCGGGGGCCTGGTGACGCTTTTTTGCCCGCGCGACGCCTACGCCATACTAGCGGCTAGTTGTCCGCCGGAGGTGATGGTGCGGCCGGTGGGGTCGTGTGGGGAAGTGCGTGATTTTCCGCTAGATGCGCTGGGGTTGGGCCCGGGAATGGGGGCGAGCGCGCTGCCGGGGTTGGCGGAGCTTTTGCGGGAGGACGCGCGGCCGCTGGTGGTGGACGCGGATGCGCTCAATGGCTTGGCGGCGGGTCCGGGGCTGGGGCGGGGAGGCTGGGGGGGGCCGCGGCTATTTACGCCGCACCCGGGGGAATTGGGGCGGCTGATGGCGGCCGCTGGGCTGGGGCAGGTGGCGGGGGGCCGACGCCAGCAGGCCCAGGCCTTGGCCGAGGCCCTGGGGGTGACCGTCTTGGCCAAGAGCGCGCGCTCCTTAGTAGTGGAAGCGGGCCGTCCCGCGGCTTGGAATGGCAGCGGCCACCCCCTGATGGCGCGGGGCGGCATGGGGGATGTGCTGACGGGATTTTTGACTACCTGGGCGGCCCAGGGCCTGCCGCTATACCGGGCGGCGGCGCTGGGCTCGTGGGCGCTGGGGCGGGGCGCGGAGTTGTTCCACCGCGCCAGCGGCCACGAGGAGACGGGCTTGGCCTCGGAGGTGATGGCTTGGGCGGCGGGGGCGGCGATGGCGGAACTGCGGGGCGGCTGGGCGGGTGGCGGCGGGTTTGGTCGCGGTTAGAGTGGAGGGGATGCTAGAGGCGCCCCGCGAGGAGTTCGCGCTGGAAGACGAGTTCTTTGGGGAGGTTGTCGTAGAGGTTGAGATAGAGTTCGCCCTGGCTGATCAGCTCTTCGCGCCATTCGCTGGGGTTGAAGGCCATCGCGGCGTCGAAGGATTCGCGGGTGAAGCCTTCGAGTCCGGCGGAGTTGAAGTCCTCGTAGTGAGGGACCCATCCGATGTTTTGCTCGTGGCCCGCGATGCGGCCTTGGCAGCGGTGAAAGATCCACTCAAGGACGCGCATGTTTTGGCCAAAACCGGGCCAGAGGTATTTGCCGTCGGGGCTTTTGCGGAACCAGTTCACATGGAAGATGCGCGGGAGGTGGGTGAGGAGGCGGCGCATTTCGATCCAGTGGTGGAAGTAATGCCCCATGTTATAGCCGCAGAAGGGGAGCATGGCCATGGGGTCGCGCCGGACCCGGCCGATCGCGCCGGCGGCGGCGGCGGTGGTCTCGCTGCCCATGGTGGCGCCCATGTAGACGCCGTGGACCCAATTGAAGGCTTGGTAGACGAGAGGCATGGTGGTGGGGCGGCGGCCGCCGAAGATGATCGCGCTGATGGGGACGCCGTCGGGGTCGTCCCAGTGGGGGTCGATGCTGGGGCACTGGCGGGCGGGGGCGGTGAAGCGGCTATTGGGGTGGGCCGCTAGGGTGCCGCGGGCGGGAGTCCAGGGCTGGCCGCGCCAGTCCGTTAGGGAGTCGGGCGGGGACTCGGTCAGGCCTTCCCACCAAACGCCGCCGTCGTCGGTGGCGGCGACGTTAGTAAAGATGGTATTTTGGGATAGGGCGGCCATGGCGTTGGGGTTGGAGAGCAGGGAGGTGCCGGGGGCGACGCCGAAGTAGCCGGACTCTGGATTAATGGCGCGGAGGCGCCCGTCGGGACCGGGCCACATCCAGGCGATGTCGTCGCCGACCACGGTGGCCTTCCAGCCCTCGTAGCCGGGCGGGGGGATGATCATGGAGAGGTTGGTTTTCCCGCAGGCGCTGGGGAAGGCGGCGGCGAGGTAGAGTTTTTCGGACTGGGGATTTTCGAGGCCAAGGATGAGCATGTGTTCGGCCATCCAGCCTTCGTCGCGGCCCATGACGCTGGCGATGCGGAGGGCGAGGCATTTTTTGCCGAGGAGGGCATTGCCGCCATAGCCGCTGCCGAAGCTCCAGATGGCGCGCTCCTCGGGGAAGTGGACGATGTATTTGGTAGGGTTACAGGGCCAGGGAACGTCGGCAGCGCCCTGTCCGAGGGGGGCGCCCACGCTGTGCAAACAGGGGACGAAGGGCCCCTCGGCGCCGAGTTGCGCGAGCACCGGGGCGCCGATGCGGGCCATGATGCGCATGTTGACGACGACGTAGGCGGAGTCGGTGAGTTCGACTCCGATGATGGAGCGAGGCGAGCCGAGGGGGCCCATGGAGAAGGGGATGACGTAGAGGGTGCGGCCCGCCATGCAGCCGTCGAAGAGGCCGCGCAGAGTGGCTTTCATGAGCTGCGGGTCTTGCCAGTTGTTGGTGGGGCCGACGTCTTGGGGGCGCTTGCTGCAGATGAAGGTGCGCTCTTCGACGCGGGCGACGTCGGAGGGATCGGAGAGGGCGAGGAAGCAGCCGGGATGGCGGGATGGGTCGAGGCGGCGAAAGGTGCCGCTTTCGACGAGGCCATCGCAGAGGAAATCGTACTCGGGTTGGGATCCGTCGCACCAATGGACGGCGGCGGGGAGGCAGAGGGCGGTGACCTCTTCTACCCAGGCGAGGAGGGCGGCGTGGCAGGTGGGGGGAGATGGCGCGGTCATGAGATAAGGAAGGATCGGCTGGCGGGGGCAAAACTCCAGCGCGGGTCGGCAGGATAAGTAGCGCGCGCGGGCAGTGCCGGGCGTGGCAGAAGCTGCGGGTAAAAAACCATTGAGTGCGGCGCGGGTCCCGCTTAAGACTTGGCCTTTCCGCGCGGAAAATAATTAAACCCCCTTTGCCCCGGATTCCCCTTTTCCCCCTCTCTCTGCATATGTCACTAGTCGCCAAAGGTCTTGAAGGTGTCGTCGCCAATGAATCCCGCCTCAGCGAGGTCGATGGGGCCAATGGCAAGCTGTGTTATTTGGGGTACAGCATCGACGATCTGGTGGAGCATACCACTTTTGAAGAGGTGATCCACCTGCTGCACCGGGGGCATTTGCCGAACCGCGCGGAATTGGCGGCGTTTACGGCGGATTTGCGGGGTTGTCGGGCGCTGCCCGCGGAAGTCTTGGCTTTTATCGTCAGCCTGCCGACCCATTTGGAGCCGATGTGCGTGTTGCGCACCGCGGTTTCCCTGCTGGGGGCGCTGGATTTGCGCGGGGAAGACCAGAATGCGGCGCTCAACGCGGAGCGTGCCCTGGCCCTCTGCGCCCAGGTCCCCCTCATCGTGGCGGCCTATCACCGCCACCGCCAAGGCCTAGCGCTCCCGGAAATCCGCCAGGACCTCAGCGAGGCCGGGAGTTTCCTCTATCTCATGAGCGGAGAAGAGCCCACCGCGGATGCCACCCACACCTTGGACGTGGCCTACATCCTGCACGCCGATCACGGGATGAACGCGAGCACTTTCAGCGCCCGCGTCACCGTGGCCACCCTGAGCGATATCTATTCCGCTATCACTAGCGCTATCGGGACCCTCAAGGGCCCGCTGCACGGGGGGGCCAATGAAGGCGTCATCGACATGTTGTTGGAAATCGGCGAGGAAGACCGCGTCGATGCCTGGGTGGCCGACAAAATGGCCCGCAAGGAAAAGATTATGGGCATCGGCCACCGCGTCTACAAGGTGCTCGATCCCCGCGCCCCCCACCTCCAGAAAATGGCTATCAAGCTCACCGAGGAATTGGGTGAGCCGAAGTGGATCCGCATGAGCGAGCGCATCGCCACCATCATGCGCGAGCAAAAGAATCTGAACGCCAACGTCGATTTCTACAGCGCTACGGTCTATTACAGCTTGGGCATTCCGACCGATCTCTTCACCCCTATTTTTGCAATTAGCCGCACCGCGGGCTGGACCGCTCAGGTCTTGGAGCAATTGGAGGACAACCGCCTGTACCGCCCCCTCACGGAATACACTGGGCCCGCCGCGCCGCAGCCGCTCCTGCCCATCGACCAGCGCCCCTGAGAAGCTGCGGGTCCGCAGGGGGATGTGGAAAAGGGAATCGCCATGAATCCGCTGCCGCCGGAATGTCCCACTCTCGCCGCGGTGGCGCTGCCGCGATGGCGCGCGAGCCGCGGGCCGGGCGGCGCCTTCCAGTGGGCGGAGGCGGTCGACTGCGTGGCCGCGGAGGCTCCCCTCACTTTGAGGGTGGAGGGTCGCGCCGTGGCGGTGGTGATGCGGACGCCCGGGCATGACCGGGAATTGGCAGCGGGCTTTCTCTTGACCGAAGGAGTGATAGGGAGTGCGGGGGACCTGTTTGAGATTTCACTTTGCCCCTCCCTGGAGCGGCCTCCGGGCGCGGCGCCAGACACCCTTGCTGGCGAATCAGGGGAGGCGATGTCCGGCGAGACGGGGGACAGCGCTCATATCCTCCTGACTGATCCTAGCGGTTTTGACCCTGGGCGGCTGACGCGCCATGTGTTCACGTCCTCGAGCTGCGGGATTTGTAGTAAAACGGATCTCACGACGGCGCTGCGGCCCGAGCAAATCCTTCGGCCCGGGGCCAAACCCTTGGTGTCGGCGGCGACCCTAGCTACTTTCCCGGATCGGCTGCGCGCGGCCCAGCCCACCTTTGCGGCCACTGGGGGGCTGCACGCCTGCGCTTGGTTTTCCCTGGAGGATCTGGCGGCGCCGCCGCTGCTTTTTGAGGACGTAGGGCGCCACAACGCCCTCGACAAACTGCTCGGCCACGCCCTCCTGGCGGGGCAGTCGCTGTCAGCGGGGCTGCTCCTGCTGAGCGGGCGCATCTCCTTTGAGTTGGTGCAAAAAGCTCTCGCGGCGCGCCTTCCGTTGATCGCCGCGGTGGGCGCTCCGAGCAGCTTGGCGGTGGCCTACGCCGCGGCCGCAGGCATCACCCTTTGCGGCTTTGTCCGGGATGACCGCCTCAACGTCTACACTCACCCCGGCCGGGTCCGCTGAGGGACCCCGCAGCGAGGTGGATGAGGCCTGCGTTTGCCCCGCTTTAAGATGCGGCGTTCCTTCAGAGCGCGGGAATCGAGGGCCTTGGCCAACCCAGGGCGTTGCGCTGGGCTGGGATGCGCTGCCCTTACAGGGCAGAGGCACCGCCAATGGGCGAGGTCATGGTCGCTGTCAAGGTCATGGAGTAGGTCAGGGCCGAGGTTTGGGCCGAGGTTTGGGCGGTGGAAGTTTTCCAAAGTGCCCGCTTCAATCTCAAAATGAGCGTCATGGACGAGGTCAAGGGCGGTGGGGCAGGCGGAAGCCATCGGCTTCCAAAGCGTTTCTGCTGGGTCACTTGTGCCGGAGTTGATCAGGAGGTCATTGGAGCCAGATTGCTTGGCCGCTGAGGTGGGCCATGAGGGCGGCGAGGGCGGCGGCGATGAGGACGACGATGAGGGCGAGGATCCAGGGAGAGGGGCGGGTGGGCGGAGCGGGTTCGGCCGGTGGGTTGAGGGAGTTGAGGGCTTCCATGAAGCCCAAGGGGGTTGCGTCTCCGGGGGCGTGGGGGGTGAGGGCGGGCTCGGGGAAGGCGGGCCAGAGGGGGAAGGCGGGATTTTCTGGCAAATTGGGGTCTGCGGGGAAGGCGTGGCCGGAAGGGGGGTGGCCGAAGAGGGCTTCGGCGAAGCTGAGCTCGGGGAGGTCTGGAGAGGGGCTGGGGCCAGGGTCCGCGGGGGCGAGGGAATCTTGGAAGGGGTCGAAGAGGCCGAGGGGAGCAGGGGGAAGGGGAGAGGAGAGGGCTGGGGCCGGGCTGGGGGAGCTTTTGGAGCGGGCGGTTTTGGAGCGGGCGGGTTTAGCGGGGGAGGCGGCGGCAGGGGCTGGGGCGGCGGCGGTTGGCGGGGAGGATGGGCCTGGGGTGGCGGATTGGGGGAGGGCCGGGGCAGGTGGGGCGGGGGATTTGGGGTTGGGGGAGTCGAGGTGCTGACGGAAGCGCTGGAGGAAGCCGCTCGGGCTGGAGGGGGAAGGGGAGCGGGCGCTGAGGGTGGCGAAGAGGAGGGGTTGGAGGGTTTCGGGGATTTGGGGGGTGCCGCCGAGGAGCCAGACGGCGAGGAGGGCGAGGTCACGGGCGGAGGGAAGCGCGCCGGGATTGGATGGGGGGGCGGGGGAATCGGCGGCGAGGCAGGGGTCGCCGGGCAGGAGGTTTTCGAGTTGGAAGCGGTCGGGCTGGGTGAAGTCGAGGGCGGTGGGCCAGGTGCGCAGTTTGAGGGCGAAGGGGGGCCACTGGGAGAGGGGGAGGCGGGCGAGGCGGGAGGGGTGGGGGAGGGAGGTTTCGCTGGAGGGGGAGGAGAAGTGGAGGGGGATGAGGCCTGGGGAGCGCCAGTAGAGGGGGAGGGAGAGGGCGGCGGCGGCTTGGGCGGCGGCGTCGATTTGATCGAGGATGAGGAGGGCTTCCGCGGGGGCCATGGCGGGGCGGAGGCGGTGGAGGGAGTGGAGGGTCCACTTGCCGGGGATTTCCTCGACGAGGGTGGGGCTGGGGGCGGCGGGGTGGAAGGCGAGGGGGGCGAGGAGGTGGGGGTGGCGATGGGAGGCGAGGGCGGCCCAGGCTTTTCCCAGGGGGGGGAGGATGGCGGGGGAGGGGAGGAGGTTTTTGGGGGGGAAGACCTGGACGTTGAGGGGGCGGCGGGTGGCGCGCTGAGTGCCGCGAAGGCGGTAGGGGTCGGCGGCATCGGGGCGCCGGGGGTCGAGGGTGAGGTCGTCGCGAAGGGATTCGGCGGTTTCGGCGGCCTCGGGGAGGTGTGGGGCGAGGGGGAGTTTGGGGAGGAAGGGGGTGGGTAGAAGTTCGGGAGGGGCGGTGAGCTCTGGGGGGAAGTCCCGGGCGCAGCGCTCGACGAGGGTGCGCAGCTGTTCGAGGGTGCGGGGGTGGTGGGGTTTGGTGGGGGTGAGGATGGAGTTGAGGAGGAAGGCGAATTCGGGGGGGAGGGGGCGGGAGGCGAGGAGTTCGGGGGAGAGAGGGGTTTCGGGGAGGGGGCCGGTGAGGAGTTGGGCAAGGAGGCGGGCGACTTGACGGATGGCGCGGGTTTCGGCGCTTTGGGGGTCGGGGTTGTCGGAGGTGGTGAGGCCGAGGTCGCACAAGCGGAGGGAGAGGTCGGCGGGGCGGGGACCGGAGAGGGAGAGGCCGACGTGGAGGAGGTGGACGCCGCTGAGGAGGGAGGGATGGTGGGCGAGGGCGGCGAGGGCTTGGAGGAGCTGGCGGATGAGGAGCAAGGCCAGCCAGGGGGGGATGAGGGGGCAGCGGGCGAGCCAGGAGTCGAGGCGTTCGCCGTCGAGGAATGCGGAGACGAAGTAGTTGGCGCCCTCGTCTTCGCCGCCGTCGAGGACGCGGAGGATGTTGGGGTGGCGGAGGGTGGCGGCGCGCTGGAGAAGTTGTTGGAAGCTGGCGGGGTCGCGGGAGCGATCTGGGGGGGCGATGGCGATGTGGAGTTCGACGAAGCGGAGCAGGTGGTTGTCGAAGGCGAGACAGGCGACCTCGTCGGGGCCGCGCCAGACTTCGATGGTGGCGCCCTGGCGGTCCTGGCAGATAGTGTAGTGGCGGAAGGTCTGGAGGGACATGGCGGAGGGTTGGGGGAGATTAGCACAGGATGGGGGAAGATTTTAGCTTTCCGTTTGGGCTTTTTGGGATGTGGTGGGGGGATGGCAGGAGCACAATTAAGGGAGCGGGTGGAGCGCGCGGAGGAGGCGGCGCGGCGGCGGCTATTGGCGGGGCGGACGGCGTCAGGGGGGTGGGAGGGGGAGCTTTCTTCGAGTGCGCTGGCGACGGCGGTGGCGCTGTTGGCGCTGGGAGTGGTACCGGAGGAGGCGGGGCACCGGGCCTTGCTGGAGGGGGGGTGTCGGTGGTTGCTGCGGACGCAACTGGCGGATGGGGGCTGGGGGGATACGGATCGGAGCGGGGCGAATGTGGCGACGAGCTTGCTGGCGTGGTCGGCGCTGGGCTTGGCGGGTCGGGTGCTGGGCTGGGGTGAGGAGGCGGCAATGGCGGGGGCGGTGGAGCGGGTGGAGGGCTGGATTGTGGGGGCGGCGGGGGGGCTGGGGCCGGGGGAATTGGGGGCGGCGCTGGAGGGGCGCTACGGGAAGGACAAGACGTTTGCGGTTCCGATTTTGATGGCTTGCGCGGTGGGGGGGCGCCTGGGGCCGTCGCCGCAGTGTTGGCGGTGGGTATCGGCTTTGCCGTTTGAGCTGGCGGCGCTGCCGCGGGAGTGGTTTGCGGCGCTGCAGTTGCCGGTGGTGAGCTATGCGCTGCCAGCGCTGATCGCGATTGGGCAGGCGCGGCATTATCAGGTGCCGGTTTGGGGGCCGTGGGCGTGGGTGCGGGGTGGGGCGGTGGGGCGGACGCGGCGGCTGTTGCGGGAGATTCAGCCGGAGGGAGGCGGGTTTTTGGAGGCGACTCCGCTGACGGGGTTTGTGGCCATGGCGCTGGCGTCGGCGGGGGCAGGGGAGGGAGAAGTGGTGCGGGCGGCGGTGGGATTTTTGCGGGAGTCGGTGCGGGCGGATGGGAGTTGGCCGATCGACACGAACTTGGCGACGTGGGGGACCACGCTGGCGGTGAAGGCGCTGGGGGAGGGGTTGCCGGAGTCGGGGCGGGCGGCGGTGCGGGGGTGGCTGCTGGGGCAGCAATACCGGGAGAAGCATCCCTATTGTTTGTCGGCCCCGGGGGGGTGGGCGTGGACGGATTTGCCTGGGGGAGTGCCGGATGCGGACGACACCGCGGGGGCTTTGCTGGCCTTGCGGGAGTTATCGGGGGGAGCAGACCGGGAGGCGGCGGAGGCGGGGGCGCGCTGGCTGGGGGGCTTGCAGAATCGGGACGGGGGGATGCCGACGTTTTGCAAGGGGTGGGGGGCTTTGCCGTTTGACCGCAGCGCTCCGGATTTGACGGCCCATGCCTTGGCGGCTTGGCAAGCGTGGCGTGGGGAAGTGGGCTGGGACGCGAGGCCGTCGATGCGGCGGGCGGTGGCTTGGTTGGGGAAGACGCAGGGGGAAGCGGGATGGTGGCTGCCGCTGTGGTTTGGAAATGAGCGCGAGGTGGGGGAGGGAAATCCGGTGTATGGGACGGCGGCGGTTTTGAAATACCTCTGTCGCTTGCCAGAGGGGGATTTTGCGGAGTTGGGGGGGATTCGGGCGCGGGCTTTGGGGTTTTTGCTGGGGGCGCAGCAGGAGGGGGGAGGCTGGTCGGGGGGAGTGGGCGGGGGGGCGGCATCGGTGGAAGAGACGGGGGCGGCGCTGGAGGCGCTGTTGGCGGCCCAGGAAGTGGTGGGGTTGGCGGTGCCGCGGGCGGCGCTGGATCGGGGGCTGGAGGCGCTGCTGGAGTTGACGGCGGAGGGCACGGTGTTTCCGGCGGCGCCCATTGGACTTTATTTTGCCCGGCTGTGGTATTATGAAGCGCTTTATCCGCTGATTGTGGCGGCGAGCGTTTTCCGGCAGGCGCGGCGCGGCTGGGTGGCGGCGCGCGTTTGAAATTTGACTCCCATGCGCCTGCGCCCAGCTCCCGCTTTCCTGCGCTATGGCTTGGCGGTGGCGGTGGGCGTGGCCGTGGCGCGCTGGAAGGGGTGGATTCCGGGGGAGGGTGCGGGGCGGGCGAGGTTGGAGGAGGTGGGCCGCCCGGCGACGCGGGTCGAGGGGGCCTGGGAGGAATTGGTGGGCTGCCGCTTGGTGAACGACCGGGGGAATGACGGGGACAGTTTTGTGGTGGAGCACCAGGGCCGACGATACACGGTGCGGCTCTATTTTGTGGATTGCCCCGAAAAGGTCCGCCACCAGTACAATGGGGACCGTTTGGCGGATCAGGGCCGGTATTTTGGGGGGCTGAGCGAGGGGGAGACGGTGGGAGTGGGGGAGGCGGCGCGGGATTTTTCGCTGGAGCGGCTGCGCGCTGGGGGGTTTGCGGTGCTGACGCGCTGGGAAGCGGTTTTCGACAGCGAGCGGTACTACGCCTTTGTGGGGGTCCCGCAGGGCGATTTGGGGGAATTGCTGGTGCGGGAGGGCTTGGCGCGGATTTACACCAAGGGCGAGAATCGCCCCCGCGGTTTGCGGGCGGCGGCGGAAAAGCAGCGCTTGCGGGACCTAGAAGGGGCGGCGCGCCGGGCGCGCCGCGGGGGCTGGGGGCTGCGCTAAGAAGGGGCCGCGGCAACTGGTGGGGCCGCGGGCGGAAAAACGAGCCGCCCCGGGAAGACCTGATCGCTCAGGGACCTCCGCGGGGCGGCTTTTTTAGGGGGGATGAGGCGAAACTTGCCCCGGGGGGCAAATTTCGCCTAGATCTCGCGGCGGCGGGGGGACGCCGCGCGCGATTTCTAGGGAGAGACTAAATTTTGTATGCGCATTGTCAATACAAATGGGGGGTTTTCTGGGAGCGCGGGGGATTAGGCGAGTTCTCTGGCGCGGCGGGCGGCGGCGCGGACGGCTTCGATGCAGGCGGAGCGGAAGGCGCGGGATTCGAGGGCGGCGAGGCCGGCGATGGTGGTGCCGCCTGGGCTGGTGACTTGGTCGCGCAGGACGGCGGGGTGGAGGCCGGACTGGAGGACGAGGGCGGCGGCGCCGGCGACGGTTTGGGCGGCCAACTGGAGGGCTTGTTCTTTGCTGAGGCCTTCGGCGAGGCCGCCGTCGGCGAGGGCTTCGATGAAAGTGAAGACGTAGGCGGGGCCGCTGCCGCTGAGGCCGGTGACGGCGTCCAGAAGGGGTTCGGCGACGCGGGTCACGGTGCCGACGGCGCCGAGGAGGCTTTCGACGGCGGCGGCGTCGGCAGGGGTGGCCTTGGTGCCGCAGGCGTAGGCGGCGGCGCCCTGGCCGATGAGGGCGGGGGTGTTGGGCATGACCCGGATCACGCGGTGGTGGGCGGCGGCGGCTTCCATGGCTTGCAGGGTGACGCCGGCGGCGATGGAGATGAGGAGGCGGCTTTCGGGGATGTCCTGGAGCGAAGCGATGAGGGGCACGATGCCGGCTGGTTTGACGCAGAGCAGGACGGCGGCGGAGGCCTGGACGGCGGCGGGGGCGGTGGCGGCGATGTGGGCGCCGCCGAGGGCGGCTTGGGCGGCGGCGAGGGCGGGAGGGGAGACGTCGAAGAGGGTGATGGCTTCTGGGGCCAGGAGGTGGCGGGCGACGATGCCTTGGAGGAGGGCGCTGCCCATTTTGCCGGTGCCGAGGCAGGCGAGGGAGGTGAGGGCGGAAGCGGAGGGGGCGTTCATGGAAAAAAGGAGGGCTTGCTGGAGAGGCGGGTCGGCGGCAGTTTAGGGGATGGAGTTCCCCGAACCGCTGGCCTTGTTTGGGATGGTGCTGTTTTCCCTCTTCGGCATGTGGGCGGTCAAGGAAGGTCGGCGTGAATCAAATATCAAGCAACTGCTGCTGGGAATTGTCCTCGTGGGATATTCCTATTTTACCTCGGAGGCCTGGTTGGTTTGGCTGCTGGGGGTTGGGCTGACGGCGGCGGTTTTCAAGGTGCGGGAGTAGCGCGCGGGGGGGGGCGGATTTTTTAGATATCGGCGAGTCGGCCGGAGCTGTCGCCGAAGCGCGCTTGGTGGGGGAGGCCGAGGTTGTCGAGGAGGGTGAGGTAGAGGTTGCAGAGGGGGGTTTCGGGGAGGCGGAGGAAGCGTCCGGGGTGGAGTTTGCCGCTGCCGCCGCCGGCGACGAGGATGGGGAGGTTGCTGTGGGTGTGGCGGTTGCCGTCGGAGTTGCCGCAGCCGTAGACGATGGTGGAGTGGTGGAGGATGGATTGGCCGTCGGCTTCTTTTTTGGATTCGAGGAGGGTGAGGAAGGCGGCGAGTTGTTCGACGTAGAAGCGGTCGATGCGGGCGACCTTGGCGATCATTTCGGGGTTATTTTGGTGGTGGCTGAGGGAGTGGTGGCCTTCGGGGATGCCGATTTCGGCGAAGGAGCGATTGCTGCCGTCGTGGGCGAGGAGGAGGGAGGCGACGCGGGTGCTGTCGGTTTCGAAGGAGAGGGCGAGCATTTCGAACATGAGGCGGATGTACTGGTCGTAGGCGGCGGGGATGCCGGTGGGGGTCTCGCGGGCGGGGTCGGGGGTCTCGGGGAAGTGTTCGGCGGCGTGGATGCGCTGTTCGATTTGGCGGACGCCGGTGAGGTATTCGTCGAGTTTGGCGAGGTCGCGGTGGGAGAGTTGGCGCTGGAGGGCCTGGGCGTCGTCGCGGACGAAGTCGAGGATAGATTTTTGTTGGGCGCGGCGGCGGGCGAGGTTGGCGGCGCGGGTGCCGGGGTCGCCGGAGCCGAAGAGGCGTTCGAAGACGAGGCGGGGGTTAGATTCTGGGGAGAGGGGGGAGGAGGGGGAGCGCCAGGCGAGGCCGGATTCGTAGGCGCAGGAGTAGCCGGAGTCGCAGCCGCCGGATTTGCGGTGGGGGTCGGTGGAGAGTTCGAGGGAGGGGAAGCGGGTGAGTGGGGCGAGGAATTGGGCGGCGACTTGGTCGATGGAGATGCCCGCGGAGATGTCGCTGCCGGCGGTTTTTTTGACGCGGACGCCGGTGAGGAAAGTGCCGTTGGCGCGGGCGTGGTCACCGGCGCCGTCGTGGCCGGCTTCGGCGTTTTTGTGGGCGAAACCGGAGACGACTTGGATGTGTTGTTGGAGGTTTTGGAGTGGGGCGAGGGTGGGGCCGAGGGTAAATTGGCGGCCTTCGCCGGTGGGCCACCAGGGTTGGTGAATGGCGCCGTTGGGGAAGTAGATGAAGGCGAGGCGCTGGGGGATGGGGAGGGCGGGGTCGGCGGCGCGGGCGCGGGGGGCGAGGGCTTCGAAGGCGGGGAGGGAGAGGCAGGCGCCGAGTCCGCGGAGGAAGCGGCGGCGGTTGGGGAGGAGGGGATTCATGGGGAGGTGCGGCGGCGTTTTTGGAAGGGGGCGCTTTCGATGAGGCCGAAGATGAGGGCGGAGAATTCGCCGCCGGTTTGTTCGAGGCGGCTGGCGATGGCGTCGATGGCGGTGAGGTCGCCGGGTTGGGGGCCGCGGCCGAGGGCGTAGGTGAGGAGTTTTTCGGTGAGGCAGCGGTAGTAGTCGGCGCGGCGGGCGGTGACGATGAGGTTTTTGAGGGCGGCCAAGTCGGCGAAGGCTTCGCCGGTGACGAGTTGGCCGGAGGCGGGGGGGAGGGGTTGGCCGCGATCTTGGTCGCGCCAGAGGCCCATGGCGTTGAAGTTTTCGAAGGCGAAGCCGAGGGGGTCCATGCGGTTGTGGCAGGAGGCACAGAGGGGTTGGGCGCGGTGGGCTTCGAGGGCCTCGCGGTTGGAGAGCTCGCGGCCGTCGGGGGCTTTGCTGCTGGCGTCGAGGGAGGGGATATTGGGGGGAGCGGGGGGCGGGGGAATGCCGAGGATATTGTCGAGGATGAAGAGGCCGCGTTTGACGGGGGAAGTGCGGGTGGGGTTGGAAGTGACGGCGAGGAGGGAGCCCATGGTGAGGACGCCGCCGCGGGGGCTATTGGGGGGGAGGTCGACGAGGCGCATTTCGTCGCCTGCGACGCCGGGGATGTCGTAGTGGGCGGCGAGCTCGCGGTTGAGGAAAGTTTGGCGGCTGGAGATGAGTTCGAGGACGCTGCGGTCTTCCTGGAGGAGGTAGCGGAAAAAGAGTTCGACTTCGCGGCGCATGGCGCTGCGGAGGTCGCTGCTGAATTCGATGCGGCGGGTGCCGAGTTGGGCGCGGAGGGCGGCGAGTTCGGCTTTGAGAGAGGCGAGGAGGGTTTCGTCGTGGGCTTGTTCGGCGCGGTCGATGGCTTGGTTGAGTTGGCGGCGCTGGTCGAAGCGGGCTTGGAGGGATTGATCGGAGCCGAGATCGCGGGCGAGGACGACGCGGGCGTCGATGCTGACGCTTTCGACGTCGCGGGCTTGGAGCCATTGGCCGGCGAAGTTTTTGACAAATTCCTGGGAGCGATCGTCGGCGAGGAGGCGGCGGACTTGGGGGCGGAGTTGGGCGCGCAACTGGCCGCGGTTGGCGAGGTCGGCGAGTTCGGGGTCTGGCATGGTGGACCAGAGGAAATACGAGAGGCGGGAGGCGAGGGCAGGTTCGTCGAGGAGGGGGTGGGCGGCGGGGTCGGGCTCGGGGAGGGTTTCTTCGAAGCGGAAGAGGAAGCGAGGGGAGGCGAGGAGGGCCGTGAGGGCGCGGGCGATCCCTTTTTGGAACGAACCGCTAGGGGCTTGGGCGGTGTCTTCGGCGAGGCGGGCGAGGCGCTCTATGGTGGGTGGGTCGGCGGGGCGGCGGAAGGCGAGGGAGGCGAAGCGGCGGAGGATATCGCGGGTGAGGAGGTGGCGGGCCGCGGGGTCGGCGGGGATGCCATCGGGGGGGAAGAAGCGGAGGAAGTTGTCCGGGCGGGTGGCGTGTTGGGGTTCGAGGGGGCCTTCGAGGAGGGCGCCGCGGAAGCGGAGGTCGACCCAGGGCTGGCCGTCGCCGGGGATTTCGGGGGGGCGCTGGTCGCGATTTTGGCTGGGCTCGAGGTGGAGGCGGAGGGCGTAGCGGCCGGGCTGCCAGAAGCGTTCCACGGCGGGTTCTAGCTTTTTTTCGGCTTGCCACTTGAGTTCTTGAGACCAGGCGGGTTGGTCGTCGACGAACCAGGTGGCTTGGGCTTTGCCGGGGTCGAAGGGGAAGGAGCCGACGATGGAGGCGTCGAGTTGGAGGCGGTAGGTGCCGGCTTGGGCGATGGTGACTTCGGCGCGGAGGTCGGCGGGGTCGTAGAGGGGGAGGACGATTTCGCTGCGGTTTTGGCGGGCCTCGCCGGGGCCGTGGAATTGTTTTTTGGCGATGAACTGGCGGGGGGTGGTGGACTCGGTGAGGGGGACGGCGCGGGCGGTGATGGTTTCGGCGGCCTGGAGGTATTTTTCGAGGAGGAGGGGGGAGGTGGAGAGGACGTCGCCGAGGGTATCGAAGCCATAGCCGGTGTCGTCGGCGGGGAATTCCTCATCGGTGCGGAAGTCGATGCCCATGAGGTCGCGGATGGTATTGCGGTATTCGACGCGGTTGAGGCGGCGGAGGGTGACGCGGCCGGGGTCGGGGTTTTGGGGGTCGAGGCGGAGGGCGGCGCTTTGGATCCAGCCGAGGAGTTTGGCGAGGTCGGGAGGGGGGAGGCGAGGGTTTTTCGCCGGGGGCATGAGGTCGCTGCGGAGGTTTTTGAGGACTTGCAGCCAGAGCTGGGGCTGGTCGAGGAAGGCGGCGAAGCCGGAGGGTTGGTCGAGGGAGATGTTGCCTTTGTGGGCGCCGTCGGCGTGGCAGTCGAAGCAGTGTTCCGCTAGGATGGGTTGGATTTCGCGCTCATAGAACGCGGGGTCCTGAGCGGAGGCAGGAGCCAGGCCGACGGCGGCGAGGAGCGAGAAGAGCCGGGCGGGAGCGGGCATGGCGAGGGTAGGGGGCACCCTTAAATACGGGGCAGGGAGGAGCCTTGTTGCGGGGGAACGCGGCCGCGGCCTTCCGCGCCGACGCGCCGAAGCGGCTAGAGGGGGAGGTCGACGGTAGCGGTGGCCATGGCGCAGAGGCCTTCCTCGCGGCCGGGGAAGCCGAGGCGCTCGTTGGTGGTGGCTTTGACGCCGACTTGGTGGGTGGCGAGGCCGAGGGCGGCGGCGAGGCGCTCCTTCATGAGGGGGACGTGGGGCAAGATTTTGGGTTGTTCGGCGATGAGGGAGGCGTCGACGTTGTGGATAATGGCGCCTTTGCCGCGGAGGATGGCGGCGATTTGGCGGAGGATTTCTAAGCTGCTGATGCCGCGGATGGACTCGTCGGAGGGGGGGAAGAAGTGGCCGATGTCGGGTTCGCCGATGGAGCCGAGGAGGGCGTCGGCGATGGCGTGGGAGAGCACGTCGGCGTCGGAGTGTCCTTCGAGGCCGAGGTGGTAGGGGATTTCCACGCCGCCGAGGATGAGTTTGCGGCCGGTGACGAGGCGGTGGACGTCGTAGCCGATGCCGGAGCGGATCATGGGGGTGGTGGAGAGGGTTTTTTTGGGGGGGTTAGCCGCCCATTTCGGTTTCGATGTCGGCGAGAGGGAGGAGGCCGTTGCTGCAGCACATGGAGTATTTTTGGAGGGCGGCGTCTTTGACGAAGAGAGGGGCGCGGCCGCCCGCGGTTTCGACGAGGAGGATGCCGGCCGCGACGTCCCAGAGGCTGATGACTTCCTCGATGTAGGCGTCGAGGCGGCCGCAGGCGACGTAGGCCATGCCGAGGGCGGCGCTGCCCAGCATGCGGGTTTTGCGGACTTGGGTGAGGAGGCGGCTGAAGCGGCGCATGCCGTTGTCGATGGATTCCTTATTTTTGCTAAAGCCGACGGTGATCATGGCTTCGGCGAGGTGGGCGCGGGGGCTGACGCGGATAGGTTTGCCGTTGAGGGTAGGGAGGCCGCCTTTTTCAGCTACAAAGAGTTCGTCTAACATGGGGTCGTAAATGACGCCGAGGAGGATGTCCTGGCCGCGGCGGAGGGCGATGCTGACGCAGAAATGGGGGATGCCGTAGAAGTAATTGACGGTGCCGTCGATGGGGTCGACGATCCACTGGAAGTCGCTCGACTGGTCGCCGGCGAGGCCCTCTTCGCCGTAGATGGCGTGCTGGGGGAAGGCGGCGAGGAGGATGTCGGTGATGAGGGCTTGGGCGCGGACGTCGAGTTCGAGTTTGAGGTCGTACTGGAGGGTTTCGTTGACGCCGAGGTCGCTGCCGTAGTTGGCCTTGATGAGGGCGCCGGCTTGGCGGGCGGCGTCGACGGCGGCGGGGAGGTAGGAAGCAGGGGGCAAGCTCATGGAGGGGGAGGGGACCATGAGTTCGGTGCAGGCGCCAACGATAATTTCCGCGAGGGCCAGCTTGGAGGCGCGGGGGAGGGGGCGGTCGGGCCCGCGGGCGAAGACCAGGGTGACTTCGTTGTCGTCGGCGTCGAAGCCGGTTGCGGAGCCGCTGACGTCGTTGGCGACGATGAGGTCGCAGCCTTTGCGGAGGAGTTTTTGGCGGGCGTTGGCGAGGAGGTTTTCGGTTTCGGCGGCGAAGCCGACGAGGAGTCCGGAGAAGCCTGCGGCGCGGGCGCTGCCGAGGATGTCAGGGGTGGGCTCAAGGGTGAGGGTGAGGGCGCCGGGGGTTTTTTTGATTTTGTGTGGCGCGGGATGGGCGGGGCGGTAGTCGGCCACCGCGGCGGCGAAAATGGCGACGTCGGCAGAGGGCAGGGCCGTGGCCACGGCGGCGGCCATTTCGGCGGCCGAGGTCACGGGGAGGAAGGCGGCGCCGGGCGGCGCGGGAAGGGCGGTGGGGCCGGAGACGAGGGTGACGCGGTGGCCCGCGGCGAGGGCGGCGGCGGCGAGGGCGTAGCCCATTTTTCCAGAGGAACGGTTGGAGAGGTAGCGCACCGGATCGAGGGCTTCGCGGGTGGGGCCGGCGGTGATGAGGAAGTGCATGCCGGGGAGGCAAGCACAGGGCGCGGGGAGGCACCAGGGCGGAGCGAGATGGCAAAGCCCGCCTTGCGCCGCGGGGGCGCGGCATTACGCTGCGAGGCTGTGCGCTCCTCTATGAAATCCCTGTTTTGGTTGCTCTGCTTATTGCTGTCGTTGGGCGGGGCGCAGGCCCAGGCCCCGGGGTCGGCCCCGGCGCCTCCGGGGACGGCGGAAATGGCGGCCCCCGCAGCCCCTGCGGCGGAGGTGGGCAAAGCCAAGCCGAGGGCCACCGCAGTGCTAGACATGGTGAGGCAGGGCGGCTACACGATTTGGTTTTTGTTGGGACTTTCGGTTTTAATGGTGGCGCTGATTATATTTCTCATTTTGACGGTGCGGCGGGGGGTCGTGGTGAGCGATTATTTTATGAACACGGCGGACGCCTTGATCCGGAAGCAGGACTATTTAGGGTTGCTGGCGGTGTGCAATCGCCGGGGCGAGTCGATCGCTCGCATTACGCAGAAGGCGCTCGATTTTGCGACGAAGAATCCCATGGCCACGTTTGAGGAGGTGCGGGAGGTGACGCAGGCCGAGGGGCAGCGCCAGGCCAGCCAGCTGTATCAGCGGGTGACGTATTTGAGCGATCTGGCGAACGTGGCCCCGATGATTGGGCTGCTGGGGACGGTAATCGGGCTGATGAGCGAGTTTACCCGCATTTCCAAGGCGGACATGCAGCAGGCGCAGATGGAATTTGCCGGGGGGACCGCGGAGGCGCTGATTAACACCGCGGCGGGCCTGGTGATCGCGATTCCGGCGATGATGATCGCCTCGGTGTACCGGGGGAAGGTGCAGGCTTTGGTTTCGGAGATGGAAGCCGCGGCGACGCACATCATGGCCCTGCTGAGCGCGCAGTACAAGCGGGTGACGGCGGCCCGCGCGGCGCAGGCGGCGGCCGGAGCGGGGCGGCGGGCTTGAGCGGAATCGCTGCTATGAACTTCCGCACCCCTCAGCACCGCGAAGGCCACGGGATGAATCTCGTGCCGCTGATCGACGTCCTCTTGATTCTGCTGATCTTTTTCATTGTGACTTTCAGCATGGCGCAGCGCGAGAACGACTTGAACATCTCGGTGCCCGCGGCGGATTCGGGGGCTCCCAAGGACCGGCAAGTCGGGGAAATTGTGGTCAATATCGCGCGCGACGGCAGCTTTAAGGTGAACGCCCAGGTCTTGAGCGAGGAGCAGCTGGGGCAGCGCTTTCGGGACATCTTTGCACTCAATCCCAAGCAGGCGATCATCCTAAGGGCGGACGAGGAGACGGTGTACAAAAACATGTTTCGGGTGCTCGATCTTTGCTATCAAGCGGGGTTGTACCACGTTTCCTTTGCGTCGCGCAGCCCCGTGCCGGGAGCGCCGCCCTGAGGTCCCGGAGGGGGCCTCGGGCGGCATCCAGAGGTGGGTGCGGGCTCTTGCGGGGACTCTCCAACTGGGTTTCACTGACTTGATTCTTGAAGCAACGCCCCATGAAATCCCCTGACACTCGCCGCCCTTGGAGCACTGCCTGCGCGGTGGGATCGACCCTGCTGGGCTCGCTGTGGGGTGCGGCGGGGCAAACCGCGGCGCTTCCCCCTCGGGCGGAGCGGGTTGTGGAGGCGGAGGAGGTGGTGCCGCGGGCGGAGGTGGTGACGGAGGAGCCGACTCCAGCAAAGGCGGTCGGCCCAGCCAAGGGGGCCAAGAAGGCGGCGCGGGCCAAGTCGCCGGAGGAGGACTTGTTTGATTTTTGCGAGCTGTTGCTGGGGAAGGGGGACCACTTGTTGGCCCTGCGGCAGTACCAGGAGTACCTCAAGGTTTTCCCCAGGGGCAAGTATGAGGAGGAGGCGAGGTTCAAGATAGGGGAGGCCTACTACCGGGCGGGGGCGTGGGACCAGGCGATTGGGGAATTTGACGGCTACCTGCGGGACTTTCCCCGGGGGCGGAACCGGGCGGTGGTGCTGTACCACGCCGGCGAATCGCACCGCAGCGCGGCGGGCAAATTGCTGGCGCCAGAGGAGCGCGCGGCGCGGATCCAGATCGCGGAGGATGCCTATCGGGCGACCCTGCAGGTCAGCAAGACGGGGCCCTACGCGGCCTACGCGGCATTTCGCCTGGCCAGTTTTTCTTACAATGCGGCGGCGGCCCAGCCGGAGCGCTATGGGGACGCGATTCGGTTTTTTACCCTAGCCGCGGCACAGGCGCCCGCGGAGCAGGTGGCGATTCGCCACGCGTCGCTCTATTTTAAGGGGCGGAGCAATCGGTTTGTGGGGGCGGCCAAGGAGGCCGCGGCGGCGTTTGAGGAGTTGATCCGGGTGAAGGCGGGGAACGACTACTACGAGAAAGCGCTGACCGAGTTGGCTTCGCTGGATGTGGAGGGGGGGCGGCCGGAGGCGGCGCTGGCAAAGTTTGAGATTTTAGCCAGGGAGGGGGCCGCGGGGGAGACGCGGGCCGAGGCCCTGGTCAATGCGGGGATGATCGATGCCGAGGCCGGGCGGGCGGCAGCGGCGATTGCCCGATTTGAGGAGGCATCGCAGGTAGCGGGGGCGCCGCTGGCGCAGGTGCGGGCGCGCTACGGCCTGGTGTTTGCCTATTTTAAGGAGCAATCGTTTGCCAAAGTAGTAGCAGCTTGGCAGGGCATGGGGGACTACGCGGCGCTGGACAGCAACGCGCGAGCGCGGCTTTTGTTGATCGTGGGGACGGCCTACGCGGCCACCGAGCAGCACCTGCGGGCGGCGGAGTTATGGGGCATTTTGGAGGAGAGCTTGCCAGAGCGCGACGAGGCCTTGGAGGGCGGCTACAAGCGGTTAGTGAGCCTTTTTAAGCTCAACGATCCGCGCTTGCCAGAAGAGGTCCAAAAATATGTGGAGCGCTGGCGGGAGCGGAAGCCAGAGAGCGACTTTTTGGATCGGGCCTGGCTGGCCAGCGCGGCCTATTACTTCAACCGCAGCGTCTGGGAGCAGGCCGCGGCCGCTTACCAGCGGGTGCGGGTGGAGAAGTTAGAGCCAGAGAAGGCCGCCACCTATCTTTACCAGCGGGGGAGCGCCGAGGCCTCGCAGGGCGACAAGGGAGCCGCGGGGACCCTGACGTCTTTTATAGAGAAGTACCCCGCTGACGCGCGGGTGGCGATGGCGCTGCTGCAGCGCGGCCTAGCTAATTTGAAAGGGGAGGACTACGCGGGGGCGGGGCGCGATTTTGCTCGGGTGAGGGAGCAATACCCCAAGTCGGAGGGCGCCGAGAGCGCGGCCTACCACGCGGGCAAGGTCAAGGGACTGCAGCAGGACTATCCGGGGATGGTGGCGGAGTTTCAGCGGTTTCTTCAAGATTTTCCCAAGAGCAAGGTGGCGGGAGAGGCCTGGTATTGGATTGGGACGGGGCTTTTTCAGCAGCAAAAATTCAAGGACTGCGTGGACCCGCTGCGGCGGGCGCGGGATCAGGACACCAAGGCGTACTACACCGAGGCCACCCTGATGATCATTGGGGCCCTGACTTCTCAAAAGGAGTTAGACGGCTTGATGGTCGAAGTGGACGGCTACTTGAAGGGGACGCAGGAGAAGAAGATTGCGCCGGACATTTTGCGCTGGCTGGGGCGGACGGTTTTTCTGGAGCGACAGGACTACCGGGCGGCCTCGCGCTATCTGTCGCCGGTGGTGAACTACGAGGATCCGCGGGCTACGCCGGCGGAGCTGTGGGCGACCCTGGGGGAGAGCCAGGTGGAGAACGGCAGCTTTGAGTCTGGGCTGGTGGCCTTGGATCATCAGTTGGCGACGGAGGAGCGCGCACCCGCCAAGGTGAAGGCGCAGCTGCTCAAGGCGCGGGCGTGTTTTGCCTTGGGGAAGGTGGAGGAGGCGACCAAGAGCGCGGAGGCGGGGCTGGACCTGGACAAGGAGACGCTGCTTTCGGCGCAGCTGCGCTTAGTCCTGGGGGACATCGCGATGGCGTCGAATCGGCCGAACGAGGCGATTAGCAGTTATGGATTGGTGATGCAAAACTGGGAGGATCCGAGTTTGACGCCCTTGGCGATGTCCAAGTTGATCGCCGCCTATCGGAAGTCCGGGGAGCCGGGGCACGCCCCGAAGCTGGCGGCGGTGGAGCGAGATTTGGCGAAGCGTTTTCCGCGCTTTCAGCCGCCCGGGCGGTGAAGGCGGAGGCGGGCCGGTGGGTGGTGCGGCACCTGCGGCACGAGGTGCGCACGCGGGGCAAAGGGACCTATGATTTGAGCGCGGCGGCGGCGCGGGCGGTGGCGGAGGCGGGTTTGGCGGAGGGGACCCTGACGGCGTTTGTGCGGCACACCAGCTGCAGCCTGGTCATTATGGAGAATGCCGATCCCACGGCGCGGGAGGATCTTCATGAATTCTTTGAGCGATTGGTGCCGGAGGACACGCCGTGGTTTGCCCACACCTGTGAGGGGCCGGACGATATGCCGAGCCACATCCGGATGGCTTTGACGCGCAGTTCGGAGGTGGTGCCGGTTTCCGGCGGGCGGCTGCTCTTGGGGACTTGGCAGGGTCTCTATCTATTTGAGCACCGGCGGGCGGAGCACCTTCGGGAGGTGATTTTCACGGTGGTGGGGATGAGCTAGGCTTGGGCGAGGGGCCTGCGGCTGGGGAAGGGGTTGGGGAGAGGAGGGCCGCCAAGCTGGCTAGAGCCGCCAGGGCGCCGAGGGCGAACTGGGCGAGGGCGCGGCGGAAAGCTGGGGAAGAAGCGCCCTGGAGCTCGAAGCTAAAAATGCGGCCGTGCCAGGTGCGGGTCCAGTTGCGGAAGGGGTCATCGGCGCGGCGGAGGACTTCTTCGTCGATGGGGGCGTCGATCAGTTTGAGGATTTCGATGTGGGAGACGAGGCGGAGCACCGCGATGTCGCGGCGGTCCACCGCTTGGGGGAGGGAAAAGGAGAGGGCGAGGTGGGGGTCGTCGAGGTTGACCGCGGGGATGGGTTGGCTGGTCAGGGTGCGGCCGTCGGCGGTTTCCAGGGCGACCCAGGCTTGGGGGGTCTGCCAGCCGGCGTCGGTGGCGGTGGCCTGGCCAAATTCGAGGAGGCGCCGGAGGGTGTCCTTGGAAAAGAAGGTGTGGTCTTGGCGGAAGATTTCCTTGAGGGCGAGGGTTTTTTCGACGGAGCGGCGCAGTTCGCCTCGCTGGGTTAGGCGCGTTAGGGCGATGGATTGGATGGGGCCGCCGTTGTCGCGGAGGACTTGTTGGGCGGCGCGGAAAGTGACGGCGCTAGAGGCGGCTAGGACGAGGACCCAGGCAAGCGGGCGGAGGGGCCGGGCGGGGGCGGGGCAGGCCATGCGGGCCTCGGCGGCGAGGGCGCGGCGCAGGGCGGCGCTGCTCAGGGCGGAGAGAAGGACGGCGCCGGAGAAGAGGTAAAGGCCGATGGAGGGGAGGATGCGGACGTATTCGTTGACCTTCACGAGGAGGATGAGCATGGCGATTACGAGTACATCGAGCATGGAATACTTGGCAGACCAGGCAGTGAGGGCGACGATGGCGCGGCGCCAGGCCGGGGGAAGCCAGCGGCGGCCTGCGGTGCAGAGGAGGCCGAGGGCAAACTTCAGGAGGGGGAAGGCTAGGCTGAAGCAGGCGATCAGGCCCGCCAGGAAGGTCTCGCCGCTGCGATAGAGCTCGCGGACCCCGCTCCAGAGCGAGTACCAGCGCGGCCCGTCGATGGCGTTAGCGACGAGCATGGCGGGAAGGAAAAGCGCGGGGACGAAGAGTGCTAGGCCGCTGAGGCAGCAAAAGGCGGACCATCGATTCCAATTCATGGCGATGACTATGGCGCGGGACGGGCCGCGCGGCGCGAAAAATTTGAGTGCGCCGCGCCGCGGCGCGGGAGGGGGAAACTTTGGGCGGGGGGCGGAAATTGGCTGACGGAAATGTTGCGCGGGAGAGGCGAGCCGGGGCCGCGGGGGGCGGGTCGGAAGCGGCTCGACAGGGAATGGGTCGGAAGCGCAACTGGGCGCTGCGCTAGTGGGAAACGGATCTGGGGCGGAAGAGGTGACGATCTCGGCAGATGAGGGAGATAGTGGGCATTCTTGCCACGGAGGCGGGCGGGAGAGCAGGCTTTAATGTGACGCTAGGAAATTCGCGGCGGGCGGGAAGACGCGCCATAGGGAGGCCGTCGGCACGGAGCCGTCCCTTTTTCATGAGCCTGAAAATTATCGCCGCAGCCTTGCCCGTGTTTTTGCTGATGCTCAGTGCGTGGCGTTTTTCGCAGCCGATGGCGGGGGAAGCGAAGGCGGCGGGAGGAGCTCCGGTGGCCATGCTAGAGGAGGCGGAGGTCGCGGGCTACGAGGCCTTTGACCTGGAGCGGACCTTTGTTTTGCCGGCCGGGCCCAAGGGGCTGGAGTACAGCGCAGAGGCGAAGCGGCTGGAGGGTCGCCGAGTGCGCATTGGGGGGTCGATGGTGCGGCACGCCCACGACGACGCGGCGATTTTTTTGCTAACGACGCATCCGATGGTCTTGAACATGCAGGAGTACGGCTTAGCCGACGACCTGCCGGCCAACGCGGTGCATGTGATTTTGCCGGTGGTGGCGGGGATGGCGCCGGACTGGGTGCGCCAGCCGCTGGTGGTCTATGGGCGGCTGGAATTGGGGGGCCGCCAGGAACTGGATGGCCGCCTCTCGCAGGTGCGGTTGATCGCAGAGCACGTTACCGCGGCGGACGGGCGGACCGCGATTGAACTCCGCCGGTCGGTGCTCCGGCAACCGGCGCGCGTCAAGGCTGGCAAAGTCCAGCGGCAAACCCTTTCCGCTCTGCGGACGGACTAAAACAACTAGCTATAAAATATGAAAACAACAACTCCTCTTCAACTTACATTGCTAGGACTAGCGGCTTCGCTGGGGGCCTTGCAGGCGGCTCCGGTGGTTTCTCGGCTGAACCCGCCGAGCGCCCTTTTCACCTATGGGGACAGCACCCCGCCATACATCGCGCGCTTCCTGGTGGGGCAGCGCTTTGACTTGCAGGCGACGGTGCAGGCGGATGCGGACAAGGTGATCACGGGGGGAAGTTTCACCGTGGATGGGGTCGCGGTGGCGGGATCGGTGGCGGTGACTTCGCTGGGAAGCGGCAAGTACAGCTTGGTGCTGCGGGCGTATTCTAACGTGAGTGCGGGAGCCCACACCTTCGGGGTGCAGGCGACCCAGGACGACGCGCTGGTGGCCACGGGGTTGGGGAATTTTGAAATTGTGGGCACCACGGTGCAGGGCCGCAAAGCGAAGAACATCATTTATCTCATTGGCGATGGGATGAGTTTGGCCCACCGCACGGCGGCGCGGATTGTCTCCAAGGGGATCGCGCAGGGCAAGGCGATCGACCCGCTGGCGATGGATACCTTGCCGGTGGTGGCGATCCTGAACACGCCTTCGCTGAACTCCATTGTGACGGATTCGGCTCCCGGGGCGGCCTGCTATTCTACGGGGAATAAGTCTGCCAATGGGCAGGAAGGGGTTTTCCCGGACGACACGACCGACAAGTGGGACAACCCCCGCGTTGAGCACATGGGCAACTATCTGGCGCGGACCCAGGGGAAGGTTTTGGGCATTGTGACCACTTCGGACGTGGAGGACGCCACGCCGGGATCCTTTGCGGTGCACGCGCAGGACCGCGGGGCGGGGACGGGGATTTGCGACATGTTTTTGGATGAAGGGGTGGTGCGGCACAATCTCCGAGTGCTGCTCGGCGGGGGGCGGAAATGGTTTCTTCCCGCAACGACGGCGGGCAGCGGCCGGGTCAATACCCTGACGGGTAGCGGCGCCGACTACGTCGTTCCGGCGGAGTTGGCGGCGGGTTGGGGCGTGCCCACGGGAGCACTGGATCCCAATCGGGACTTGATCGCGGACTTCCAGGCCGCGGGCTTCAGCTATGCGCCGGATGCCACCGCCCTGGCGGCGACCCCCAGCAACGCCACTAAGTTGCTCGGTTTGTTTCATGGCAGCAATATGGATGTTTCCCTGGACAAGATAGCGGAGCGGCGCGGCGGGGCGGCCGTGGGCACCGTGGCTACCTATCCGGACCAGCCCTTGCTAGAAGAGATGACGGACAAGGCTTTGCAGGTGCTGAGCAAGAATGCGGCGGGCTTTGTGTTGATGATTGAAGGCGCTTCCATCGACAAGCAGGCGCACAACATGGACTCGGAGCGCTTTGTGCACGACACCATTGAGTTCGACCGCGCGGTGGCGCGCTGCATTGCCTTCCAGGTGGCGAATCCAGACACCTTGATCGTGGTCACGGCAGACCATGAATGCGCTGGCGCCGCGATCATCGGGGCTTCGGCGGTGACCAACGCGGCCCTGGTCGTGCGGGCGGCCCAAGGCGGCACGGACGGGGTGGCCGGAGCCATCAATGGAGCGGCCGGAGTGGCCACCGACGGGCAGGCGACGCTGCGCACCAATGTGGTCAACACATACGACAACGCCTCGTTTCCAGTCTACGACAACGCCAGCGCTGGGGACGGCTACCCGGCGAGCATGGACGTGGACAAGAAGATGTTGATTGGCTATGGGGCCAACGGCGACCGCTACGAGGACTGGCTGCAAAACGTCCAGCCCGGGGTCAATCCGGCGCTGCGGGACACCGCGGGGGACTTCTTCATTGCCGGGCAGGCCACTGGGCCGGGGGCGTCGAGTGCGGTCCACACTGCGGCAGACATTCCGCTTTCGGCGGGAGGGCGCGGGGCCAGCCTGCTCGGGGGCACCATGGACAACACCAGCGTCTTTTTCAAAGTGATGCAGGCCGCCATCGGAGGGGCCAAATAGAGCGGCGGGTCATTGTTCTCTAGCGCAATCATATTATGAAAAAGCACCTACTAGCGGCGGGCCTTTGGCTTGCCACCCTGAGCGCCAGTCCGGCGCTGCTGTTGACCTTCGACTCTGGTCTGCTGACGAGCGGGACGGGGGATCCCCTGAGTTCTAGCTTCACGATAGATTTTGCCTATCTGGAAACGGCTGATGAAAACGGCGACGCCTTGGCGAATGCGTCGTGGACGATTGACGGCACCGCGGGGGCGGTGGTGGCGGGCAGTCCGACCGCGGCGGGCTGGGGGGCGTCGAGCAGTGATGCCCTGGATGGGCGGGATCAACCGCTCCTCTTCACCTTTGCGGCGCCGGTGAATTTGGACGCCTTCGCCACGCTGCTGGACAACAGCGCCTTCGGCAACCTGGGGCTGGAGGAGATCCGCTTTTACGATGCTGCCGATGCCTTGTTGGGATCGGTCAGCCTCAGCCAGAGCACGCCGGGATACGTCGCCTACAGCGCGGCGCCGCTCGTGGGGGTGAAGAAGATCCTGCTGCCGACGGCGGCGTTTTACGACAACGTGCTCCTGGTGCCGGGGGCTGCTAGTGTGCCCGAACCGGGCAGCAGCTTGCTGGCGGGAGCGGCGGCAGGGGCGCTGCTGCTGCGGCGGCGGCGCCGCACGCGGGCGTGAACCGAACGGCCATTGACCCATGAATCGGCGCGGCCCGGCGGGATCCATTCCTGGCGGGCCGCGTTTTCCTGTGGATAAACCTAAAACCAGGAGTCGAAACGCGATGATGGAGCCCTTTTACATTATACCTAAGCACGGGGCCTGATTCGTTGTTTCTGGCCTCCACCGG
>CANHIJ010000031.1 GCA_947460575.1 Verrucomicrobiales bacterium
AAAGTTCGCCTGGAGCCAGGCATGGTCTTGGCTATTGAGCCGATGGTGAATATGGGTTCGGGGGAGGTCGAGGTGTTGGCGGACCGCTGGACGGCGGTGACGCGCGACCGGAAAACGAGCTCGCATTTTGAGCACACCATCCTCATCACTGCCGATGGACCGGAAATTCTGACGCCGCGGGATCGATTGACGTTGCCGTTTTGAGGCGGGGTTCGGGGTGAGGCGGTGGCGGAGATGGGTGGGGACTGACAGGGACTGACAGGGACTGACAGGGACGAGCAGGGACGAGCAGGGACTGAGTGGCGGTGGGTGGCGAGCTGGGGAATTATCTTTTGGGGGGGCGTGTTCTGTTTTGGGAGCGGATGCGGTAGAGGCGCTCGGTGAAGCCGCCTTCTTCGGCGAAGGCGGCGGCTTGGGCGGCGACCTGTCGATCTAGGAGGTAGCAGGCCAAATTTAAAATGGAGAGCGCGGCATTGGCAGCGAGGGTGTCTGCCGCAGGGACTGGGGGAGGCAGGGACCCCCAAGGACTTCCAGGGACCGGCAAGGACCAGGCACCTGGCAGGGGTCCTAACAGAGCATCTGCTGAGACACTTGGCTGGGCATCGTCGTTGTTCGTCCTTGTCGGTCCTTGAGGGTCCTTGTCTTCCCTCCTGCCTTCCGCCCGGGCCCGGCGGCGCTCGTCGGCGACCCAATCCTGAACGTCTGCGAGGCAGGCGCAGCGGCGGCCCTTGAAGCGGCGGAGGGCGGGGTGGTCGGGGGGCCACTGGGGGAGGCGGCGGTGGCGCAGGTAATCTTCGAAGTCGAGCCGCAGTTCCTCGAGGCTGGCGCGAGCTACGTTGGTGAGCTTTAGCTCAAACTTTTTGGAAGTCCCACTGGCCTGGCTGCCTTCGGCGATGTTTTGGACTCCACTGCGGGCGGCCTGGACCATCTGGTCGTGGGTGCGGCTTTTTTTATCGATGAAGCGATCGCAAAATCGGGTGGTGAGATCGTAGGCGAGTTGGGCGCTGCGAAAGCTCAGCAGATTCCGATATCCGCCGTGGGGGGGAAGGAGCGGGTCCTCGGGCATGACTGGGGGCAGTCTGCGCCATCGCGAGGGAAGTGTAAAGTTAGCCTCGGACTGGGTCTTTTGCCTAGCCTGCGGCGGCGGGCCTAGGCCTTGGCGGGGAGGTGATCGGAGCAGTATTCTTGGCCGTCGCTGGCGACGCGGAATTCGAGGGTGGGGTCGGTGTGGTCGCTGCGGTGGCAGTGGTGGCACTGGTGAAAGGCGTCGCTGGTGGCCAGGGAATTAGAGTGGTACGTGGCGCGGCGGGCGGTGACGCGGCCGCGGTGGCGGAGGTGGCGCCAGGCGAGGGGAAGGGCGAACCAGGCGTAGGGAAGGAGGGCCAGGGCGATGGGCAGGCGGAGGAAGGGGATGGCGAAGAATTCGTAGGCGAGGAGGGCGCCGCTGAGGCAGGCGAGCCACTTGACCTTCACGGGGAGGATGAAGAAGAGCATGAAGGTGAAGTTGGGAGAAACAGTAGCGAAGGCCAGGAAGAGGCTGGAGTAGAGCAGGTTGCTGGCTTGGCTGCCGACGAATGGGCCGATGATGGGCCCGGCGGCGAAGGTGGCGACCCAGAGGCAGGCGATGGTGCTGAAGTAGAAGAGGTTGAGGCGCAGCTTGCCCCAGGCGGCTTCGAGGTGGTCGCCCATCAGGAGGAGGATCATGACGGCGAAAATGATCCAGATGGGGCTGAGGGTGCTGGGGATGAAGCAGAAGGTGAAGAAGCGCCAGATTTGGCCGGATTCCCAGGCGGCGGGGGTGAGGGCGAGGAATTCGCTGAACCCTGGTTTGGCGAAGAGGAGGACGAAGCAGATGACCTGGAAGCTGGCGATGACGCGGAGGAGGCCGGGGATGGCCCAGGGTTCGAGGGCGCGCCGCAGGCGCTGGAGGGGTGAGGGCGGGGACATGCGCAGAGTGGGGGGGAGATGAGCGGAAAATCTTGGGTGGGGGCGGTCACCAGAATCCCCACTGTTGAGTCTCCATGACGTACCATCCGAGGAGGAGGTTGGAGGTGGCGTGGGTGAGGATGCAGGCGCTGAGACTTTTGGTGCGGACGAGGACGGCGCTGACAAGGAGGGCCCAGCCGATGGCGCCGAGCCAGTCGACGGGTTGGTGGGCGAGGGCGAAGAGGGGGACGGTGGTGGCGAGGGCGCGGGCGCTCCACTGGCCGAGGGGGGCGAGCCAGAAATCGCGGTAGGGGTCGGCGGCGCTGCGCCAGAGGAAGCTACGCCAGAAGAGTTCTTCCAAGATGGGGACGGCGAGGCCCATGCGGAGGAAGCGCATGGCGACGGCGGCGGCGAAGAGGACGGGTTGGTCCTGCCAGAGGGTGGGGTTGAAGCCGTCGCTGCCGCGCGGGGCGAGGCCGAGCCATTTCCAGTGCCACCAGGAAGGGGCGCCCCAGGAGGCGACGTCCCAGCGCTCGTAGAGGATGGAAGGGGCGATCCACCAGGCGATGCCGAGGGTGCCGACGGCGATGGCGAGCGCGGCCGTGGAGGCCTTGAGGCGGTGAATGGGATAGGCGGGCCACCACCAGGCGAGGAGGGCCAGGCAGCTGAGGGTTTGCAGGGGGTAGATCCAGTGCTCGGCCTGGGCGAGGTACCAGGGGGTGCCAGGGGGGTACTGGTCGGCATCCTTGAAAAAGCCCTTGAGGGCGAGGAAGCCCATGAAGACCACAAAGGGGGCCACATGGGTGACGGCGGGCGAAGGGAGGGCCCTGGGAGAGCGCGGGGGGGGCGAGGCGGGCATGGAGGGGGAGGAGACGGCCCGGCGGGGAGGCCCAGGCGGCTTTAGGAGCGGTGGCGCTGGGCGAAAGCGGCGATGCGGTCGAGGGCGATGGCGAGTTGATTTTCGTCGGTGGCGTAACAGGCGCGGACGAAGCCTTCGCCGGCTTTGCCGAAGGCGGTGCCGGGGACGACGGCGACTTTTTCTTCTTCGAGGAGGCGGGTGGCGAACTCGCGGCTGGTCATCTGGGTGGAGCGGATGTCGGGGAAGGCGTAGAAGGCGCCGCCGGGCTGGAAGGTGGGGAGGCCCGCGGCGTTGAGTTTATGGACGACGAGATTGCGGCGGCGCCAGTAGGCTTTGCGCATTTCCTCCATGGGGGCGGCGCCGTGTTCGAGGGCTTCGACGGCGGCGACCTGGGCGGTGATGGGGGCGCAGAGCATGGAGTACTGGTGGATCTTCATCATGGCCTCGGTGAGTTCGGGGGGGGCGCAGGCGTAGCCGAGGCGGAAGCCGGTCATGGCGAAGGCCTTGCTGAAGCCGTGCATGAGGATGGTGCGTTCCTTCATGCCGGGGAGGGCGGCGATGCTGGGGTGTTCGCGCTCGCTGTAGAGGAGTTCGCTATAAATTTCGTCGGTGATGACGATGAGGTCGTGCTTGATGGCGAGGTCGGCGATGCCCTGCAATTCCGCGGGGTCCATGACGGCTCCGGTGGGATTGGTGGGGAAGTTGAGCATGATCACCTTGGACTTGGGGGTGATGGCTTTTTCGACGGCGGCGGCGCGGAGGGCGAAATTGTCTTCGGCGCGGGTTTCCACGACCACGGGGACGCCGTAGGCCATGTAGATGGTGGGGCTGTAGCTGACGTAGCAGGGCTCGTGGTAGATGACTTCTTCGCCGGGGTTGAGGAGGGCGCGGAAGGCGAGGTCGAGGGCTTCGGAGACGCCCACGGTGACGATGATTTCTTTAGTGGCGTCGTAGGAGACGTGGAACTTTTGGGCGACGTATTTGGCGATGCTTTTGCGGAGGTCGAGAAGGCCGAGGTTGCTGGTGTAGGAGGTTTGGCCTTTTTCGAGGGAATAGATGGCGGCCTCGCGGATGTGCCAAGGGGTGGCGAAATCGGGTTCGCCGACGCCGAGGGAGATGACGTCGCCGGCGTTGAGGACGAGTTCAAAGAATTCGCGAATGCCGGAGCGCGGGATCGCCTGGATGCGGTCGGAGATTTTACTTTTCACGCGAAGGGTCGAGGGGTCGGGGTCGAGGGACATCATGGGGTGATGGGGAGGCGGGCTCCATCGGGCGTGGGGACGGAGAGGAAGCCGTTTTGCTTATAGATTTTGAGCTGGAAGTGGGTGACGGTGCTGAGGACGCCGCCGAGGGTGCTCAATTTTTCGGTGACGAAGCGGGCGACTTCTTGGAGGCTGGCGGCCTGGACGACGACGGCGAGGTCGTAGCCGCCGCTCATGAGCCAGCAAGTGGCGACTTGGTCGAATTTGGCGACGCGTTCGGCGAGGCGGTCGAAGCCGCCGCCGCGTTCGGGGGTGAGGCGGACTTCGATGAGGGCGGTGACGCCGCCCTGGGGGGTTTTTTCGGGATCGACGACGGCTTGGTAGCCGAGGATGGTGCCATCGGCCTCCCAGGCGGCGATTTTGGTCTGGACTTCAGCGGGGGTGAGGTTGAGGCGGGCGGCGAGGGCTTCCGCGGTGAGGCGGGAGTCTTTGGTGAGGAGTTCGAGCAGGGCGTCCATGGCGGGGGAGGAGGGGGATCGACGGAGGGCGTGCATAAGCGCAAAAGCGGCGAGGCACAATAGGCGGAGGGGGGCAAAAAGCGCAGGTGCGGGCCAGGGGAGAATTTTAGGGTTGGCCAGGGGCGGCGCGGCGCTGCTGGACGCGCTCGATGCGGTTGAAGCCGACGGGGCCAGGGTCGGCGTGGTCGGAGGGGGAGGCGTCGCTGGGCATTTTGCCGACGCGGAGGGAGGCGGGTGGGCCGGGGAAATCCTGGCGGGGGAAGCGGGCGATTTCTTCGGTGAGGTCGCCCATGGCGGGGCCGCCGGCGAGGACGCGGAGGGAGCGGTCGTCCCAGAGAAGGGTGAGTTCGACGGGGGCGCGGGCGGTGATGGCGGCGGGGAAGTCTTCGCGGCCGTTGGGGGCGACGGCGAGGCGGCCGTCTTGGCGGAGGCTGGCGCGGAGGGTTTTGCCGTTTGGCCAGACGAGGGCGAGGCCTGGGCCCCACTGTTGGGCGGCGTCTTTGCCGTCTTGCCAGAGGCGGGCGCTGACGGAGCCGGTGTCGGGGAGGA
Source organism: Verrucomicrobiales bacterium (assembly GCA_947460575.1). Taxonomy (GTDB): domain Bacteria; phylum Verrucomicrobiota; class Verrucomicrobiia; order Verrucomicrobiales; family V1-33; genus CAIZWU01. The sequence continues at coordinate 5,055 of CANHIJ010000031.1, forward strand.
GGGGGCGCTCGAGGAAGGCGTGGAGGTTGGCGGGGGATTGCAGGACGTAGCCGGCGTCGCGGCGGGCGCCGCTGCGGGCGCTGGGGGAGGCCTGGAGTTTCCAGAGGGGGTCGAGGTCTGGGGCGGAGAAGTCTTCGTCGAAGAGGATTTCGCCGAGGGCGGAGGGGGCTGAGGGGGCGTCGAGGGGGTGGTCCTTGGCATCGAGGATAAAAACGGCGCCGGCGTGAGTGCGGAGGTTGATGGGGGCGGCGGGGTCGAGGAGGGCGGGCCTCTGTTTGAGCTCGGGGATGGGGATGGCGAAAAGCTTAGCCTGGGCGGGGTCGAGGCCCAGGGCTTTCCAGTCGATCGCGAGGGTGGTGGACTGGGGGGCGTCGCGGAAGTTGGCTAGGGCGACGAGGGTGGCGTCGCCTTTTTTCCAGAGGCTGGCTTTGACGTCGGGAGAGCTGGGGTGGATGGGGGAGTCGGAGCCGGCCCACCAGCCGATGAATTCGCTGTCGGCGACGCCGAAATCGTCCCAGAGGCGCCAGAGGGGTCGGGGGTCGCCCTGCCAGCCGAGGCGGCCGGTCATGCCATGGACGAGGCCGAACCAGGGGTTGCCGCCGCCTTCGAGCATTTCGCCCATGAGGCCGAAGGGGATGCCGCTGAGTTCGACGAGGAAGTGTTCGGGGGGTGGGCCGGAGTAGTGGTGGCCTTCGCCGAACCAAAGGCGGTCGACGAAGGGCATGGAGTCCATAAAGATATTGGGGCAGTGGGCCCAGGCGCCGCCGGCGTGGAATTCATTCCAGGAGTGGAGGTCGATGAGGCCGCCCTGGGGGCGGGAACGGTCGAGGACTTTGCGGGCGCGGAGCATGATGCTGCGGTCGTAGGCGATGTCGTCGAGGTAGATGCCGTCGCAGGCGGCGTTTTCGCAGAGCCAGCGGAGGCCTTCGATGTAGTAATTGTGAAGGCGGCTCATGGGCTGGGTGAGGAAGCTGACGTCTTGGACGCTGGGTTCGAACCAGGCTTGCCAGTAATTGCCGCCGAGATGTTCTTCGCCCCAGGGGTGGCCGCCGCCTTGGCCGGGCATGAGGATTTCGTCGCCGAGGCTGCGGAAGGCGTAGATTTCGGGGGACCAATTGGAGAGTTCGCGGACGGTGTAATAGTATTTGGCGCGGAGGCCTTTTTGGTGGGCGGCGCTAGTGAAGTCGCGGAGTTTGGCCCAAGTGAGGAAGGGGTAGTTGATGTAGGGATTGAGGGCGTTGCCTTGGTGGATATTGACGACGTTGGCGCCGGCGGATTTGGCGCTGTCGAGGTATTTGGAGTAGTCTGCGGGGATGGAGTTAGTGTGGTAGTAGCGGTCGGCCCACTGTTCGGCGGTGCGGAGGGGGTGGAAGGGAGTGATGAGGAGGTCGCAGCCGAAGTGGAGGGTTTGGTCGGGAGCGAGGAGGCGTTTTCCGCTAAAGCAGGTGAGGGTGTTTTGGGCGTAGCGGATGCCGCCGAGGCCGTGGGCGCTCCAGGAGGGAGGGTCGTTGAGGGGGCGGCGGGCGTAGTGGATATTGACGCCGGGGCGGACGTAGTTGTCGGCTTTGAGTTGGACGCGGAGGCCGCCGTGGGCGGCACCGAGCCAGACGCTGTCTTGGTGGCGGTGGGCGGTGTCCCAATGCCATTCCCAAGGCGCGGCGGGGGCGGTGCCGGTTTCGTGGTTGAGGCCGAGGAGGTAGGGGGTGCTTTCGGGGGTGCGGGGGACTTGGAGGCGGACGTCCTCAATGGGCCAGGGCGCGCCGGTGGCTTCGAGGGCGAAGTCGAGGCGGAGGGAGCCGTCGAATTCGAGGCTGCCGGTGAGAGTGGCGCGGCCGCGCGGGGAGGACTGGACGGATTCCCAGGCGACGGCGGCGGGGGAGCGGGAGGTCCAGCGGAAGGTGGGGGGGCCGAAGGCTGCGCCGTCGATCTCAAAGGCCATGCCGGGGTCGGCGAGGAGAGCTAGGGTGGGGGCGTCGCCGATGCGGGTGACGGCCTTATTGTAAAAAGAGGTGATTTGTTGGGGTAGGCCGTTTTCAGTCAGGGTGATTTCGGCGCCGAGGGTGCGGATGCGGCGGGCGGTTTCGTCGACGTGGAGGGCGGGGTAGCCTTTGGCGGGTTCGTCGTCGATGGCGGTGGTGGAGTTGAGCCAGCGCAGGCGGGAGAGGCTTTGGGGGTCGGCGTCGCCGTGGTCGGGGAGGAGGGGGCCGGCGGCGGCGACGGTGAATCCGAGGAGGCTGGTGAGGCCGGAGGAGGGGTCTTGGAGGGAGAGGGTGTAGGTGCTGCGGCCGGGCTGGGAGGGCAGATCTACGGAGAACCAGAGGGCCTGGGCGCGGCGCTGAGGCAGGTTGAGGGCGAGGCTGGAGGACTCGCCTTTCCAGTTAGTGCGCTGGGTGTTGAGGCAGGTGAATTGGTCGGCGGGGAGCCAGGAAGAGGGGCTTTCGCGAGCGGCTAGGACTTTGACTTCGAGGTTAGGAAAATCACGATCTTGGGACCAGGCGAGGACTTGGAAGACGAGGTGTTCGCCGGGCCGCCCTTGGAGGAGGTGGTGGTCTGGTTGGAAGGAGGAAAGGGAAGCTTGGTGCAGGGTGTCCTGGACGAGCTGGCACGGGAGGTGGTCGGCCATTCTAGCTTCTTGGCCGCGCGGGGGGAGGAGGAGGGCGAGGCCGCCTTTCCATTGGTCGGCGAGGGCGGCGACTTCTTCGTCGGAGGCGATGACTTCGGCGGGGCTCCAGGCATCGTGATCGCTGAGGGCTTCCCAGGCGACGATGGAGGCGGATTGGGGGTTTCCGGCGGCGGCGCGGGCTTTCCAGGCGGGGTCGGCTTGGTCGGTGGGCTGGAGGTATTGGCCGACCGGAAAGGCGCCGCCGGTGATTTGGACGGGGAGGAAATAGACGGCGTAGTCCCCAGGGCCGACGCTAGGTTCGAAGAGAATTTCGCCGGAGAGGGGGGTGCAGGAAAGGGTGATGACGTTGGGGACGGCGGCGCCGGTGGCGAGGGACTGGACGATGATGGCTTTGTTTTGGGGGTCGGCATCGCGGCGGCGCCAGGGGAGGGAGGCGCGCAGGGCTGGGGCGGCGCGGTCGGCGTGGAGGATGACGCGGTGGGAGCCGAGGGCGCGGTCCCAAGGGGTGGCGGTGGTGGACCAGCGGGGGGCTGGGGAGGGCCCCGCCTGGGCTGGTCGGGGGGCCGTGCCGAGCGCCAACAGGCTGGCGGCGAGGAAGCGCGCCAAGGGTCGGAGGTGGAAGCGAAGGAAAGGGATGACCATGCGTCTGTGCTAGCGGAGGGTCCCGCTGGGGGCAATGAAAAATCCGCAGCGGCGGGTTGGCCTGGATTCGTTCGGAGAGGGATTTGCAGGTTTTCGTGGACAGGAGAGGGGGGGCTGGGAGAGAAGGGGGGGGATCCGCTCCATCCTTATGAAAAACTACCTTCTATCCCTAATGTCAGCTCACCTTGTGCGGGGGGGGATGCTGGGTTTGCTGCTGGTGGGGTCGGCGGCGGGGCAGGGGCGTTTGCCGCGCAGCGCGCCGGAGGCCCAAGGGGTTTCCTCCGCGGCGGTGCGGGCCTTTGTGGAGGCGGCGGATCGGGAGGTGAAGACGATGCACAGCTTCATGTTGGTGCGGCACGGGCAGGTGGTAGCGGAGGGGTGGTGGAAGCCGGAGGGTGCGGAGAAGCCGCATGAATTGTGGTCGCTCAGCAAAAGTTTCACCTCCACGGCGGTGGGTCTGGCGCGGGCGGAGGGGAAGTTGGCTTTGGGAGATCCGGTGCTCAAGTTTTTCCCGGGAAAGGCGCCTGCGGAGGTGTCGGCAAACTTGCGGGCGATGACGCTGCGGGATTTATTGACGATGACGGCGGGGCACCAGGAGGAGGCGAAATTTACGGAGGCCGCGCCCTGGGTGGAGACTTTTTTGGCGCATCCGGTGCCGCATGCGCCGGGAACACACTTTCAGTACAACAGCCCGGCGACCCACCTGTTGTCGGCGATCGTGCGCCAAGTGACGGGGCAGACGGTGTTGGATTATCTAAAGCCGCGCCTGTTTGAGCCCTTGGGGATCGCTCCTCCGGAGTGGCCGAGCAGCCCTCAGGGCAACACCTTGGGGGGATGGGGTTTGAAGCTGTGCACGGAGGATGTGGCTAAGTTCGGCCAGCTTTATTTGCAAAAGGGGCAGTGGCAGGGGAAGCAGTTGGTACCGACGGACTGGGTAGAGCAGGCGACCTCGCGCCAGGTGCCTAACGACGCTGGGAAGCAGCATGCCGCGCAGTCGGACTGGGCCCAGGGGTATGGGTATCAGTTTTGGCGCTGTCGGCACGGGGCGTACCGGGGCGACGGGAAGGATGGGCAGTTTTGTATCGTGCTGCCGCAATGGGATGCGGTGGTAGCGATGACGGCGGAGACGGGGGATATGCAGCGGGAGTTGAATGTGGTGTGGGACCATTTGCTGGCGGCCTTCCAGCCGGAAGCGCTGCCGGAAAATCCGGGAGAAGCGGCGCGGTTGAAGGAGGTGCTGGGCGGCTTGGCGGTGTCCGTTGGGGCGGCCAAGTGAAGGGGTAAGTCTCTCGATCTGCGGAGGGGGGCCTTGGGGGCCACGCAAAAGGCCGGGCCCTGGGGAGGGACCGGCCTGGTGGCTTGGGGAGGGGGAGGCTATTTGTCGCCGAAGGAGATGCCGACAGCGCGGGCGGTCTGGACTACTTCGCTGTCTGGTTCGACGAGGCGGCAGGCGGAGACGGCTTCTTCGATGGGGACGGAGTCGACGTGGTAGGCCTGGTAGCTGACCATGTGGCCGTATTTGGCTTCTTCGATGAGCTTGACGGCCTTGACGCCGAAGCGGGCGCCGAGGAGGCGGTCGAGGGCGGTGGGGCTGCCGCCGCGCTGGAGGTGGCCGAGGGTGCAGGAACGGGTTTCCTTGCCGGTCATTTCGGCGATGCGGGTGGCCACGTAGTCGCCGATGCCGCCGAGGCGGTGTTCGGAGGCATTATTTTTTTCGCGGGTCATGGCGTCGCCGCCAGGGAGGTGGGCGCCTTCGGCGACGACGACCATGGTGCTGTGGAGGCCTTGGGCTTCGCGCTGGCGGATGGCGTTGGCGACATTTTCGAAGGTGAACTCGATTTCGGGGATGAGGATGACGTGGGCGCCGCCGGCGATGCCGCCCCAGAGGGCGATCCAGCCGGCGTTGCGGCCCATGACTTCGACGACCATGACGCGCTTGTGGCTATCGGCGGTCGTGTGGAGGCGATCGAGGGCATCGACGACGGTGCTGACCGCGGAGTCGAAGCCGAAGGTCATGGCGGTGGCGGCGAGGTCGTTGTCGATGGTTTTGGGGACGCCGACGACGGGGAGGCCGTTGCGCATGAGTTGCATGCCGGTGGTGAGAGAGCCGTCGCCGCCGACGACGATGAGGGCGCGGATATCGAGGAGTTTGAGGGTGGCCTTGGCTTTGTCGATGATGTCCTGGGGGATTTCGGCGACGTTGCCTTCGCCGACTTTGGCGGCGAAGTGGCCCTTGTTGGTGGTGCCGAGGATGGTGCCGCCTTGTTTGAGGATTCCGGCCATGCGCTCGGGTTCGAGGCGCATGTAGTCACCTGGGGGGAGGAGGCCTTCGAAACCGTCGCGGAAGCCGACGACTTCCCAACCGAGTTTGGCGGCGGCGCCGACGACGCCGTAGATGACCGCGTTAAGACCTGGGCAGTCGCCCCCGCTATTTAGGATTCCGATTCTCATGAGTGGGTATAAGGGAAGGTGGAGATGAGGTTGGTTGTATGGAGAAAAGAGTGAGCTGAAATCTGGCCAAGGGGAAGGGGGATTTCAATAGGGCAGGGGCTGGTAGCCGCCGCTGGTGGGAGGGAAGGCGGGGGGCTGGGGCAAAGCGGGAGCTGGGGCGGGCTGGGGGGGGGCGGGGAGGGCTGGGGGCAGCGGGGCGGGGAGGGCGCCGAGGTACTCGAAGGGTTGGCCTGGAGGGCTGTTGACGGCGCGCCAATTTTCGTAGCGCTTCCAGCCTTCGGCGAGGAGGCGGGAGGAGGCGGTGAAGCGGTCGGGGGCCCCGAGGGCGACGACGGTGAGGCGGTGGGGGATGACCAGGGTGCTGCCGTCGGGGCGCTTGATGACGGTGGCGGGTTTGGGCGCGGTGATGGCGAGGCAGGGACCGGCTAGGAGGGTGGTGCCGGTTTTGCCGGCGTCGATGCGGTTTTGGCCGATGATTTCGTTGGTGTTGCGAACGCTAATGGTTTGGGAGGTGCCGTTGCGGAGGAAGGTGATGCGGCGGCTGGCTTGGGAGCTGTAGAAGGTGAAGCCCGGGATGGTGATGGCGTGGTTGAGGAGGCGGGCGACATCGGAGGCGCAGGAGTAGCCGCTGGCGCCAGGAAGGTCGAGGCCGTGGGGGTTGGCGAACTGGGTTTGGCGGAGGCTGAGGCGGGCGCTGAGGCCGTTCATTTGGGAGACAAAGGCGCTCAGGGGGGTGCCGCCCAAGCCGACCGCGGAGAGTTTGGCGCCGAAGTGGGTGCCGAGGGTTTCAGCGGCGAAATTGTCGGAGGCCATCATGGCGGCGCAGAGGGCATCTCTGACGCTGAGGCCATCGCCGGGTTGGAGGCCCAGCGGGCTGGGGACGCCGAGCCCCAAGACGCTGGGGGGGACGACCATGATTTCGTCAATGTTGGCGGGGGATCCGCGGAGGTAATCGAGGACGACTACCGCGGTGGCGATTTTGGTGAGGCTGGCGACGGGGCGCTTTTGGTCGGGCTGGAAGGAGAGGAGGACGCGTCCGTCGTTGGCGTCGGCGACGACGTAGGAGGCCACTCCCGGGTAGACGGGGCCGATGTTGGCCAGGGGGTGGGAGGAGCTGCGCCCGCCAGCCTGGAGGGCGATGCAGCTTGGGAAAAGGGGCAGGGCGCACAGTCCAGCCAGGAGGCTGAGGAGGGATCGCAAAGTCATAGAACGGGAGGCCAGGGAAGGGGAAGGGTCCCCCTACGCAGGGCAAGCCCCCGGTGCAACGTGGAATGTGCAGCGGCGAGCGGGCAGGGGCGGGGCGCAAAAAAGCCCGGCCTGGGGGGGCCGGGCTCCGTGCGGGCGGGAAGCTCAGTAGGAACCTTCGACGCGGATGGCGACGTCGCGGTAGCCGTAGTCGACCTCGTAGATTTGCTTAAAGGCGTCGAGGAATTCCTCCTTGCGGCCCATTTTCTCTAGGATATTGCCGAGGACGTAGAGGATTTCCTTTTTGATCCCGTCCATGGTGGGGATTTCACCGACGGCTTCCTGGAGTTGGCGCACGCCGAGGTCCAGCATATTTTTGGCTTCGTAGCAGCGAGCCAGGGCGAGCATGGCTTTGGTGCGGATGGCGGGGTTGTTTTTGGCGCGCTGGAGTTCGGGGATGGCCTCGGTGGGGTGTCCGGCGTTGAAGAGGTTGGTGCCGAGTTCGAAGCGCAGCTGGGGGTCGGTGGGGTTGCGCTCGACGCGCTCGCGGGCGCTGACGACCAATTTTTCGATGCGGGCTTGCTGGAGTTCTTTGAGTTGTTCGCGAGCGGCTTCGGCGGTGTCGGCGGTGGGATCGGCGTCGATGGTGGCCTGGAGTTGGGCTAGGGTGGCTTCGTCGAGGCGGTCCTGGGTTTTGTGGACTTTGGTTTCGATGGAAGCGTCGCCGTTGCTGATTTGGAGGGCCCACTGGAAGTAGGAGAGGGCGCTGGCGTAGTCGTCGAGGCGCTCGTAGAGTTCGCCGATGCGGCGGGAGGTATCGACGTTGTTGGGGTCGGCTTCGTATTCGGCGCCGAGGTAGGCGAGTTGCTCCATCATTTGCTCCTTGGTGGCGCCGATGCGGTTGAGGTCCTCGAGTTGTTTGGCCTTGTCCTTATTTTTGAGGAGGTCGCGGAAATTGCCGCCGTCGCCGCCGTCCCACTTTTGTTTATTCATGGAGAGGCGGGCGTTGGCGTTGGTGACGCCGCGGCGGGCTTCTCCGTCGGAGTTGTCGACTTTGAGAATGTTGTTGAAGACCGCGATGGCTTTTTCGGGGTCGTTGATCTGCATGTAGAAGTCTGCCAGCTTGTGCATGTTCTTCATGTTGGAAGGGTGACCCTTCATGATCATCTCGAGGCCGAAGGCGGCGGTCTGGGGCATCTTGGCGGCGTTGGCGGCCTCGAAGAGCATTTGATTGGCGGACTGGTTGAAGGGGTCGGTGGCGAGGATTTCTTCCAAGTCGTAGAGGACGCCTTCAGGGTCGGACTGGGCTTTGGACTTGAGCTTCATGACGGCCAGGCTGGAGGTGTCGATGAGCTTTTTTTTGCCGGAGTGGGCGAGGGCGGCGGCGGTGCGGAGGGTTTTGCGGCCTTCCAGGAAGCTGGGGACCTCCTTGAGAATGGGGAGGAGGAGTTGAACGGCGTAGCTGGCGTTCTGCATTTTCACCGAGGCCGCGGCCTTATCGAAGAGGCTGCGGTGGGCGGGAGAAAGGTCGGAGGGGGAGGTGACGGCTTCGGACATGGTGGGAGTAAGGGGGAAAGTGGGAAAACAGGGTATTTACCTAAGGGAAAACCGGGGAGGCAACAAACATTTTTTTCTTTAAGTGGACCGCGGCGGGGCGGCGGATTTCACCTTGCGCTGGGGGCGGGCGGCTGCTTTGGTCGGGGAGACCCCGCATTAGCGGTTATATTACCCTCGATTGATCTTCATTATGACCACCCGCTCTCTGATTCTTGTGGCTTTTGCGGCCGCTGCCCTTAGTTCGGCCCCCCGCGCCTCCGCCCAGGAGATGAAGGTAGGGATTGTGGACATGAAGCGAGTCTTCCAGGAGTACTTCAAGACCAAGGACGCGGAGAAGAAGGTGAACGAGGACAAGTCGAAGGCGAAGAAAGAGTTGGACGAGCGGAGCACGAAGTACCGGGATTTGATTGGAAAGTGGAACGAGATTGAAAAGGTCTTGAAGGACAAATTGGTCAATGAGGAATTGAAGGCGCAGAAGCAGAAAGAAGCGCAGGAAATCATTTCGGAGTCGCGGGCCCTGGAGCGGGACATGGAAGAATTTCGGCGCCGCCGGGAGACGCAGCTGCAGGAGCAGGTGATGCGGATGCGCAAGGGTCTCCTGGAGGACATCAAGACGCGGGTGGAGGAAAAAGCCAAGCGGGACAATTACGATTTGGTGTTCGACAAGAGCGGGATGAGCCCGAGCGGGGTGCCGTTTTTGCTGCACAGCAAGGATGCGGTCGATTTCAGCGGCGACGTTATCAAGGAGTTGAACAAGAATGCCCCTCCCGAGGCCGCGGCGGAAGCGGCCCCGGCCGCGGCCCCAGCGCCAGCGGCGGCCCCAGCGGCTCCGGCCCCAGCGGCGGCCCCGGCGAAGCGGGCGAAGTGAGCTTTGTTGAGCCCGCCGGATTGGCGGCAACCTTAAATTGGCTCCGACCTGCGTGGAGATTACCCTAGCCCAACTGGCTGCCCTGGCCGGGGCGGCGGGCCCTCCGCGCGGGGGGGCACTGGTCCTGACCGGGTTTGCGGGCTTGAAAGAGGCCGGACCGGGAGACTGCAGTTTTTTTGGCAATGAGCGGTATCTGCCCGACCTGCGGCGCACTCGGGCGAGCGCGGTGTTGGTGCCGCTGGATTTCGCGGAGGAGGTGCCAGGAGTGGCCCTGCTGCCGGTGGCCAACCCCTCGGCGGCCTTTGCCGAGGTGGTAAAGGGTTTTTTGCCGCCCCCGCGCGCGTTTTGCCCTGGGGTTCACCCGGCGGCATTGATCGATCCCAGCGCGGTGCTGGATCGGAGCAAAGTCTGCATCAAGGCCGGAGCCATCGTGGAGGCGGGCGTTGTGATCGGCGACGGGAGCGAGATCGGAGCGGGCTGTTTTCTGGGCGAAGGAAGCCGGGTGGGGCGGGACTGCCTGCTGCATCCGCGGGCGACCTTATACCATCACACGGTGTTAGGGGATCGAGTTATCCTGCACGCCGGAGTAGTGCTAGGAGCGGACGGATTTGGCTATGAATTTGTGGAGGGTCGACACCGCAAGATCGACCAGGTGGGGGTGGTGCAGTTGGACGACGACGTGGAAGTGGGGGCGAACACCACGATTGATCGGGCCCGGTTTGGCCGGACCTGGATCCGGGAGGGCGCCAAGATCGACAACCAGGTGCAAATTGGGCACAACGTGGTGATTGGTCGGCACTGCGTGGTGGTGGCCCAGGTGGGGATTGCCGGGAGCACCCAGGTGGGCGACTACACCGTCATCGCGGCGCAGGCCGGGCTGGCGGGCCACCTGGAGATTGGCCCCCAGTTAGTAATCGGGGCGCGGGCGGGGGTTACCAAATCACTGTTAGGGCCAGGGCACTACATGGGATTTCCCGCGGCGCCAGCTGCGGAGGTGCGCAAGCAATGGGTGCACATCCGGAAAATCGGCGGCCTACTGCAGCGGGTGGCGGCGCTGGAGAAGCAGGAGTTAGGCAGTTAGGTATTTAGGAGGGGGAGTCCGGCGACGAGGAAGTGGACAAACTGGTCTTGGGTGGCGGTGAGGGTGTGCGCGGTGGCGAGGGCGGAGCGGTCCGGGTTGGGGATGCACACATCGAATTGGAGGCGCCCGGGGTGGCGCGGGGCGGCGGCCGAGGGGGGGGAGACCGGGCTGGCCTGGCGGATTTTGAAGCAGAAGCGAATGGAAGCGAGGGCGCGGTCCCAGGGGAGGTAGGCGAGGGGGGAGTCGTAGATGGCGTCGCCGACGGCAAAGGAGAAATTGGCGCCCTGGGTGTAGACGGGTTGAGCGGACGCAGCTCTAACAGTTAATCGGATATCGAGGGCGCTGTTGAAGCAGGGGGGTAGGTGCATGAACCACGAGGGGTCGGGCTCGAGGGGGTGGCGGAGGAGTTCGAGGTGGCGGGCCTTGCGACTTTTGAGGATGGGTTCGGGCGCGGAGGGGTCGGCAGAGGAATCCGCGAGGGTGTTAGAGATGAGTTTGTCGAGGAGGGCGAGCGCGGGGGATTTCAAGGGCTAGGGAGCGGGCTAGGGAGGGCTAGAGGATTTCGCCGGGTTGGATGTGAGCGGCGGCGGGGTATTTGGCGAGCCAGGAGGAGGCGGCGGCGGCGATGGCTTGGACCTGGGCGGCGGCGGCGCCGGTTTTGTTGGCGCCGTCGGCGAAGAGTTGGTCGAGGCGGGCGCGGGTGGTTTGGAGGCGGGGGTCTTGAGCGAGGCGGTCGAGCAGATTATTGGTGGTGAGGCGGCCGTCGCGGAGGTCGCGGACCGCGGCGACGGCGTGTTCCTTGATGGCTTCGTGAGCGGTTTCGCGGCCGACCCCGGCTTTGACGGCGTCCATGAGGAAGGTGGTGGTGAGGAGGAAGGGGAGGTAGCGCTCGGTTTCGCGGGCGATCGCGGCGGGGAAGACCTCCATTTGTTGGAGGATAGTGAGGGTGGTTTCGAGAAGGCCGTCGAGGGCGAAGCAGGCGTCGGGGAGGACGACGCGGCGGACCACGGAGCAGGAGACGTCGCCTTCGTTCCACTGGTCGCCGGCCAGGCCGTTGGCCATGGTGACGTGGCCTTTGAGGATGGTGTGGAAGCCGTTGATGCGTTCGCACGATCGGCTGTTCATCTTGTGGGGCATGGCGCTGGAGCCAGTTTGGCCGGGGGCGAAGCCTTCGCTGGCGAGTTCCTGACCGGCCATGAGGCGGAGGGTTTTGGCGAAGCTAGAGGGGCCGCTGGCGAGGTCGCAGAGGGCGGCGACGACGCGAGCGTCGAGGCTGCGGGGGTAGACTTGGCCGACGGCGCTAAAGGCGGAGGGGAGGCCGAGGTGGTGGGCGATTTTTTGTTCGAGGGAAGCGACTTTGGCGAGGTCGCCGCCGAAGAGGTTGATTTGGTCGAGTTGGGTGCCGGTGGCGCCCTTGAGGCCGCGGACGGGGTAGTGTTGCAGGAGGAGTTCGAGGTGGGTGAGGCTGCCGAGGAGTTCTTCGGCGAACATGGCGAGGCGCTTGCCGAGGGTGGTGGGTTGGGCGGCGACGTTGTGGGTGCGGGCGGTGAGGATGAGGTCCTGGTATTCGCGGGCGCGGTCGCTGAGGGCGGCGAGGGCGGCGACGCCTTTGAGGAGGAGGACTTGGAGGGAGCGGAAGATTTGGAGCTGCTCTACATTTTCCGTTAGGTCGCGACTGGTCATGCCCTTGTGGATGTGTTCGTGGCCGGCGAGTTCGCAGAATTCGTCGATGCGGGCTTTGACGTCGTGGCGGGACTGGCGTTCGCGGCGCATGATGGAGGCGACGTCGATGTGGTCTTGGACGCGTTGGTAGTCGGCGATGGCTTGGGCGGGGATATCGAGGCCGAGTTCGCGCTGGGCTTGCATGACGGCGATCCAGAGTTCGCGTTCGAGGCGGACTTTGCCTTCGGGGGACCAGATGTGAGTGATGGCCGGGGAGGCGTAGCGTTCGGCGAGGACGTTGGGGATGGGGGACATGGGGAGTGGAGATGGCGGTGGAAGGAGAGCGGTGCAAGCGAGGGGGCAGGGGCCCGGCTTGCGCGGGAGAGGAAGTGGGGGGAGGGGTGAAGTATGATGAAGCAGGAAGAAATGGCTCCGGAGTTGCTCGCGCCGGCGGGAAATTGGGAATGCGCGCGGGCGGCGGTAGCCAATGGGGCGGACGCGATTTTTTTTGGGATGCCGCGGTTCAATGCGCGGATGCGAGCGGACAATTTTAGTGAGGAGGATTTGCCGAAATTGATGGCGTACTTGCACGGGCGGGGGGTGCGGGGTTTGGTGACAATGAACACGCTTATTTTTGCGGGGGAATTGGGGGAGGCGGCGGCGCAGTTGCGGGCCTTAGAGGCGGCGGGGGTGGACGCGATCATTGTGCAGGATGTGGGCTTGGCGCGGCTGGCGCGGGCGGTGGCGCCGGGTTTGGCGCTGCATGCGAGCACGCAGATGACCCTGACGTCGCCGGAAGGCTTGGCGTTTATGCACCAGCGCTTGCGCTTGGACCGGGCGGTGTTGGCGCGGGAATTGTCGCTGCGGGAGCTGGCGCGGTTTCGGGGGGTGGAGGTGCCGCTGGAGGTTTTTGTGCACGGGGCGCTGTGCGTGGCGTACTCCGGGCAGTGTTTGACGAGCGAGAGTTTGGGGCAGCGGAGCGCTAACCGGGGGGAGTGCGCCCAGGCGTGCCGGATGCCGTATGAGTTGGTCGTGGACGGAGCGGTGCGGGATTTGGGAGATAAGCGCTATTTATTATCGCCGCAGGATCTGGCGGCGGTGGAGGAAATCCCGGCGCTGTTAGAATTGGGGGTGCGCAGTTTTAAAATTGAGGGTCGGTTGAAGTCGCCGGAATACGTGGCGGCGGTGACGGCGGTGTACCGGAAGGCGATCGATGCGGCTTTAGCGGGGCGGCGGGAAGGGCCGATGGCGACGGCGGAGGATCGCTATGCGCTGGAGATGACGTTTAGCCGGGGGCTGTTTAGCGGGTGGATGCACGGGGTCAACCACCAGGAATTGGTGGGGGCGCGCTACGGCAAGAAGCGCGGGGCGCTCGTGGGGCGGGTGCGGCAGGCGGGGCGCGACTGGGTGGAGGTGGAGGCGGTGGGGGCGGCGCTCAAGCCAGGCGACGGAGTGGTTTTTGACACCGGCGGGGACACCAACGAGGAGCAGGGGGGGCGGGTTTTTGCGGTGGAAGGCCAACGCCTAACATTCGCTCGGGGGCGGCTTGATTTTGCGCGGCTGAAGGCGGGAGACCGGGTGTGGAAGACGAGCGACCCGGCTTTGGACAAGCGCTTGCGGGCGACCTTTGAGAAGGAGTCGGGCTGGCAGCCGGTGGCGGTTCTAGCGGCTAAGGTGAGTGGGGCGGAGGGGGCTCCGCTGGTGCTGGAGGGGGGGGGCTGCCGGGTGGAGTCGGGAATGGCCTTGGCCGCGGCGCGAAATCGCCCGCTCAACGAGGCGGCGGTGCGGGAGCAGCTGGGGCGGCTGGGCGGCACGGGATGGGAGCTGGGGTCCTTGGATTTTGCAGTGCGGGGGGAGGTGATGTTGCCGCTGAGCGAGTTGAACCGGATGCGGCGGGAGTGGGTGGAGCAGTTGGGGGCGCCGGGGTCGGTGGGGTCGGTGGCGGTGGGGCCGGAGCGGCCGTGGCGGGAGCACTTTGCGTTCAGTGAGGATGGGCGGGTGGTCGGCGGGGCGGCTCAGGGGCCGGAGGTGGCGGGCGGGGAACTGGAGTTGGCGGTGCTGTGTCGGACCCTGGAGCAGGTGGAAGCGTGTGCGGCGGAGGGGGTGGCGGTGGCCTATGCGGATTTTGAGGACGTGCGCGGGTACGGGGAGGCGGTTAGGCGGGTGCGGGAGAGTTCGGGGATGCGGCTATTGTTGGCGACGCCGCGGATTCAGAAGCCGGGGGAAGAGGGGTTTTTTAAATTGATCGAGCGAGCCGAGCCGCAGGGGGTATTGTTGCGCAATTTGGGGGCGGTGCCGTGGTTTGCCGGGCGGGGGCTGGAGACGGTGGGGGATTTTTCGCTGAATATTGCCAATCCGCTGAGCGCGGCGTTTTTCAAGAACGAGGGGTTGGACTGGTTGACGATATCCTATGATCTCAACGTCAGCCAGGTGCTGGAATTGTTGCAAGGGGCACCGCCCAGTTGGTTTGAGCTGACGCTGCACCAGCACATGCCGATGTTTCACATGGAGCACTGCGTGTTTGCCGCCTTTATGTCAGAGGGCAAAAGCTTTTTGGATTGCGGGCGTCCCTGCGAGAAGCATGTGGTGAAACTGCGCGACCGGGTGGGCATGGAGCATCCCCTGAAGGCCGATGTGGGCTGCCGCAATACGCTATACAATTCGCAGGCCCAGACGGGGGCGCGCTATTTTAGCGAGCTGCGAGCGGCCGGGCTGCGGCGCTATCGCATTGAGTTATTGGAGGAAGATGCCGCTGGGGTAAGCCGGGTGCTGCAGACCTATCGGGCCCTGCTGGAGGGTCGGGCGGAGGGCGGAGAACTGTGGCGCAGCCTGCGGGCCCAAAGCAAGTTAGGGGTGACCCTGGGCACCCTGGGGTCGGGGGTTGGCTAGGAAAAATTAGGCGAAAACGAGGGCCTGGCGCAGGTAGGTGGCGGCGGCGGCGGCGGCGGTTGGGGAGGCGGCGTGGATGCGGCAGAGCAGGTCGCCGGATTTGAGGGGGGTGCCGCAGCGGGCGATGTGGTCGAGTCCGACGCGGTGGTCGACGAGGTCGGTGGCGCGCTGGCGGCCGGCGCCGAGGTTGAGGACGACTTCTCCGATGATGCCGGCATCGAAGGCGAGGAGGGTAGCGCTGCGGTCGCTGCGGAAATCGGCGATGGTGGGGGCGGTGCCGGTGGAGCGGCCGAGGGTTTCGAGGGCGGCGGGGTCGCCGTGTTGGGCGGCGGTAAGGGCTTGGAATTTGGCCCAGGCGGAGCCGTCGCGGAGGCGGGCGGCGTGGACGGCGCGCGGGGTGGGGGAAACGGCGGCGGCGAGGTCGAGGACGAGAGATTCGAGGTCGTGGGGGCCGCGGCCCTGGAGGCAGTCGACGGCTTCGCGGACTTCGAGGGCGTTGCCTGCGGAGTGGCCGATGGTTTCGGACATGGGGTTGAGGAGGGCGCGCACGGCGACTCCGCCGAGGGTGCCGACGTCGGCGAGGGCTTGGGCGAGGGCTTCGGCTTGGGGGCGGGTGCGCATGAAGGCGCCGCTGCCGAATTTGACGTCGAGGACGAGGCGGTCGAGGCCTTCGGCGAGCTTTTTGCTCATAATGCTAGCGGTGATGAGTGGAATGCTAGGGACGGTGCCGGTGACATCGCGGAGGGCGTAGAGTTTGCGGTCGGCGGGGCAGAGTTGGGGGGTTTGTCCGGCCATGAAGACGCCGATGGCGTGGATTTGGCGGAGCATGGCGGGGCGGTCTAAGTGGACCTGAAAGCCGGGGATGCTTTCGAGTTTGTCGAGGGTGCCGCCGGTGCTGCCGAGGCCGCGGCCGGAAATCATGGGGACCCAGAGGCCGTCGCAGGCGAGGAGGGGAGCGAGGACGAGGGAGGTTTTGTCGCCGATGCCGCCGGTGGAGTGTTTATCGACGACGGGGGGGCGGGATGCGGGGGGGCCGAAGTTGAGGACGTCGCCGCTGTCGCGCATGGCTTTGGTGAGGTCCCATTGTTCCTCGGCGCTCATGCCCTGGAAGTAGATGGCCATGGCCAGGGCGCTTATTTGGTAAGAGGGGATCGAATCGTCCGTTAGGCCACTGATGAGGAATTGGATTTCGGGAGCGCTGAGGGGGTGGCCGTCGCGCTTTTGGGCGATTAGGGAGGGGACGTGCACGGGGTGTGGGATTGAGAGTTAGGCGCCGACGGGGTGCCAGGTGGTGCGGGTTTCGGTGAGTTCGAGCAGGCGGTAGGGGCTGGAAGCTTGGTCGTGGTCGGCCCAGTCGAGGTGGGGGGGGAAGTGGGAGAGGCGCTTGAGATTGACAGCGCGGCCGACTTGGAGGAGGGCGGCGGTGGCGGGGTCGGCGGCGGCGTCGACGAGGGCATCGATGTCGCGGTGAGAGGCGGCGGCGGGAGCGAGTTCGGCGCGGAGGCCACTGAGGATGTTGACCGAGCCAGGGGGGAGGTCGGAGGTGGCAATGGCTTCTGCTAGAGAGAGAGCGGGGAGGGGGAAGGGGTCGGAGGGGATGAGAATGACGGAGTTGGCGGCGGCGAGGGCGTTGCCGATGAGGGTGACGGCGGCGAGGAGGGGGAGGCGGTCGGGGGCGAAGGCGACGACGACGCCGACGGGGTCGAGAGAGGAGACGTTGAAGTAGGGACCGGCGACGGGATTGATCGAGCTAAAGACTTGGGAGAGTTTGTCGGTCCAGCCGGCCAGGTAGACGAGGCGGTCGATGGCGGCGTTGACTTCTGAGTCTGCTGGGGAGCCGGTGGAAGCGGTGAGTTCGGCGGCGAAGGAGGCGGCGCGGCTTTCAAGCATTTCGGCGAGGCGGTAGAGCATTTGGCCGCGGAGGGTGGCGGAGTGGGCGGCGAGGGCGGGGAGGGCGAGGCGGGCGCTGGTGACGGCATCGCGGAGGTCTTTTTTGGAGGCGCGGCCGTAGTGGGCGAGGTGGGTGCCGTCGGCGGGGTTGGCGGCGGTGAGGACGCGGCCGCCTTCGGGGCGGGGGAATTTGCCGCCGATGAAGAGCTTGTAGGTTTTGAGAATTTTGAGGCGGGGTTGGGGGGCGGCGGGCATGGCGGGAAGTTGCGAGTTTAGGGCTGCTGGAGGGATCGGCAAGTTCCGGGGTGGAGGGGGCGGCGATTTTGATGGACGCGTGGGGGAAAGGGGGGTTTGGTCGCGGGTATTTTTTAAGTTATGAAATTGATTCGCTTTGGAGAAATCGGGAGAGAGCGTCCGGGCTTGTGGCTGGGGGAGGGTCGGCGGGTGGCGGCGCCGGATTTTTGTGGGGATTACGGGGAGGCATTTTTTGAGTCGGGCGGGCTGAGTCGCCTGGCGGAGTGGGCGGCGGGGGACTTGTCGGGGGCGGAGGAAGTCCCGGAGGGGGTGCGGTGGGGAGCGGCGGTGGCGCGGCCGTCGAAGATTGTGTGCGTGGGTTTGAATTACCGGGCGCACGCGGAGGAGACGGGGGCGGCACTGCCGGGGGAGCCGGTGCTTTTTATGAAAGCGAGCAGTGCGTGGAGCGGACCCTTTGACGACGTTTGGCTGCCGCCGGGATCGCTTAAATTGGATTGGGAGGTGGAGTTAGCGGCGGTGATAGGGCGGAGGCTGTGTCGGGTGGATCGGGAGGAGGCGCTGGCTGGGGTGGCGGGATATGGGGTGATGAACGACTACAGTGAGCGGTCGTGGCAGAAGGAGCGGGGCGGGCAGTGGTCGAAGGGGAAGAGTGGGGATCGCTTTGCGCCGTTTGGGCCGTGGCTGGCGACCGCGGATGAAGTGAGGGAGCCGGGGAGTTTGGGGCTGCAGTTGTGGCTCAATGGGGAGTTGCGGCAGAACAGCGGCACCTCTGATTTGATTTTTGGGGTGGGGGAGGTGTTGAGTTATATCAGTCAGTTTATGACTTTGCTGCCGGGCGATGTGGTGAGCACGGGGACGCCCGCGGGGGTGGGGGCGGGGCAGGTGCCGGAGCGGTATTTGCGGGTGGGGGACGTGGTCGAGGCCTGCGTGGAGGGCTTGGGGCGGCAGCGGCAGCGGGTGGTCTTGGCGCCCGAAAGCAAATAGGCGCGGCGATACGCGTTTGCGGATGAACCCCTCGGGCCGCGGGGCGTCCAATACCACCGAAGCGAGCGGGCGGCCTTGGGGTCGCGCGCGGTGTGCTTCCCATCGCAACCAACCAAGACAACCCACCATGAAACGATCCCTGACCCTTCTTTTGGCCCTAGCCGGCCTGGTCTCTTCTAGCGCTTCGGCTTTGGCGCAAGCTCCGGCGGCCCCGGCCGCTCCTGGCGCGGCTGGCCGCGGCGACTGGCGCGAGCGCATGCTGAAGGAATTTGACAAAGACGGCGACGGCAAGTTGTCCGACGACGAGCAGAAAGCGGCCCGGGCGGCCGGTGAGGCGCGTATGCTCAAGGAATTTGACAAGGACGGGGACGGCAAATTGTCCGACGACGAGCGCGCCAAGGCGCGGGCGGCAGGTGGTCCGCGCGGCCAGGGCGGTCCTCGGGGTCCGCTGGATGCCGAGACTTTGAAGAAGTACGACAAGGATGGGGACGGGAAATTGAACGACGCGGAAGCGAAGGCTTTGCGCGAAGACCGGCAGAAGGAATCGCTGGCGAAGTACGATGCCGACAAGGACGGCAAGCTCTCCGACGCGGAGCGCGCCACGATGCGCGAGGACTGGCAGAAGGAGCGGGCGGCGCGCGGCGAGGGCGGCACCCCGCGGAAAGTGGAGGCGCCCAAGCCTGCCGAAGCGCCTAAGCCTGCGGAAGCGAAATAGGTTTTAGAAGGTCCTTTTTGGGCCAAATGGAAGGATCTCCTCACCGCCGCCCCGCGACCTGCGCGGGGCGGCGGCGCGGCGTTTGGGGGGACCGGCTTAGAGGGGGCGTTGGGGGGTGTTTTTTTGGGTGGGTGGTTGGGCTATAGGCTTTGCTAAGGGAGGGGTGGCACCCTAGGGTGGGGCATGTCTTCTTTATCTATTTGGCGGGCCGCGGCGGTGGCTGGGGTGCTGAGCGGAGCGCCCTGCTTGGCCCAACAGGTGGTTATCAATGAGATTCACTATGTGGAGGACGACCCCACGGTGCACAGCGAGTACATCGAACTGCACAATCCCGGGGCGCAGCCGATGGATTTGTCGGGATGCTATTTTAGCGAGGGCATTTCGCTGGTTTTTCCCGCGGGGACGGTGGTGGCGGCGGGGGGGTATGTGGTGGCGTGCGAGGATCCGGCGACCGTGTTGAGCAAGTGGGGTTTGACTGGGTCTGGAGTGTACAGTTGGAATGCCGCGGGGGTGGCGCCGCGCTATGGACAGCTGAGCAACCAGGGGGGGAGCCTGGTATTGCGGGGGCCGGGCGGGGGGAAGCTCGACGAGGTAGAGTACGGCCAGGGCTTTCCGTGGCCCACCGTAGGGGAGCCGCCGAATTATTCTATCGAGTTGATTCACCCTGAGCTGGACAACAATCTGGGGGGGCATTGGCGGCGCTCGGATGGGGTGGGGGGAGAGACGGCGGCGGCGGTTTTTGTGCCGCTGGGCAGCGCGGAGTGGCACTACCGGAAGGCGTCGAGCGAGCCCTCTGCGCCGCCGGAAGCGTGGCGGGCGGTAGGGTTTGCGGAGGACGGGAGTTGGCTGCGGAGCGGGGGGGGCGCTCCGTTTGGGTATGGGGAGATCGTGGACACGGAACTGGGGGACATGGTGCCCAATCCCCCGCTGGTGGCGGGGTACAGCGGGATCCATTTGCGGCATCGTTTTGCGCTGAGCGGGCCGCTGGGCGGGGCGCTGAAGTTGCGGGTTTTCAACGACGATGGGTTTATTGCCTGGATCAACGGGGTGGAGGTGGCGCGCTTTGGGCTGGCCGCGGGGGAGGCGGTGAGTAGCGAGCGCTTTGCGGACCGGAGCCACGAATATGCGGTGCCGGACGAGGTGGTTATAGCGGCTCCCAACTCCCTGTTGAACATCGGCACGCCGACGGCGCCGGGGGAAAACGTGCTGGCGATTCACGCCTTGAATAACTCCTTTGCGAGCAGCGATTTTTACATTGATGCGGAGTTGGGCTTTCCTGGAAGCAGCCGAGGGGCCTCGCCTAGTCCGGGGGCGGCGAATTCGGTGTGGGCGACGCATGCGCCGCCCGCGATCCGGCAGGTGGAGCACGTTGCGATGGGGGCGGCGCCGCTGACGGAGTGGGTGCCCTCGGGGCAAGCGGTGCGGATTTCGGCGCGGATCAGCGACCCTGAGGGAGTGGGTGCGGCATCCGTCGCCTGGCAGGTGGTGGAGCCGGGGGACTACATCGCGCTGAGCGATGCCCGCTATGCGGCGGCGGGGTCTTGGACATCCGTGCCGATGGGGGACGAGGGCGCCGCGGGGGATGCGGTGGCGGGTGACGGCGTGTGGTCGGCGCTGATCCCGGGGTCGGTGCAGGTGCATCGGAGATTGATTCGGTATCGGGTGGCGGCGGAGGATGGGCGGGGGGCGCGGGTGCAGGTGCCGTATGCCGACGATCCGCAGCCGAACTTTGCGTACTATGTGTACGATGGCCTGGCGGCCTATACGGCTAAGGCCACGCCGAGCAGTGCAGCGGTAGTGTATTCCCCGGCGCTGTTGGGTACGCTGCCAGCCTACCATTTAATCACAAGGCTAGGAGACCACAGCGACGCGCAGAATGTGCCGGTGATTCAAGCCAATGGGGCGAGCCGGGCGCCGACGGCGGGGGCCTATGGGCACAGCCTATACAACTGGCAGGGGGCGCTATGTTATGATGGGAAAGTGTACGACCACATTCGCTACCGGGCGCGGGGCGGGGTCTGGCGCTTTGCGATGGGGAAGAACATGTGGAAATTTGACTTTAACAAAGGCCACGACTTCCAGGCGCGGGACAACTATGGGCGGAAGTATGGGCAGCGGTGGAAGAAGCTAAATTTTTCGTCCTGCATTCAGCAGGGCGACTTTATGAATCGGGGGGAGCAGGGGTTATTTGAGAGCGTGGGATTCCGCCTATTTGAGTTGGCGGGGCTGCCCGCTGAGCACACCCAGTTTGTGCACTTTCGGATCGTGGAGCGGCCGTCGGAGACCAATGGGACGCCGGGAAATCAGTTCGACGATGATTTTCAGGGGCTGTATCTCGGAATTGAGCAGCAGGATGGCCAGATGCTCGACGAGCACGGATTGCCGGACGGGAACTTGTACAAGATGGAATCTGGCACTGGGGAATTGAATCACCTGGGAAGCCTGGGCCCCAAGAACAAGAGCGACCTCAACGCGTTTCTGAACTACGGGACGACCGAGGCGTGGTGGCGGGCGAACTGCGACCTGCCCAACTACTATAACTACCGGGCGATCGTTGACAGCATCCACCACTACGACATCGGGGACGGAAAGAATTATTTTTATTACCGCAACGGGGCGACGTCGAAGTGGACCGCCTTGGCGTGGGATTTAGATTTGACGTGGGCGGACAACATGTATCGCAGCGACAGCGGGGTGGCGGGGCTAGCGCCGTCGGGGAACAGCACGGAGCCCTTTTTCAGTCGGGTGTTTGGAACGGTGCAGAGCGGGAGCGGTCCGATCCCGGCCTTGCGCCTGGAGCTGCGCAATCGGGTGCGGGAGATCCAGGACTTGTTGTTTACGGCGGAGCAGACCGGGATGCTGATCGACGAGATGGCCTCGTTTATCTACCAGCCGGGGCAGGCCTCGTTTGTCGATGCCGACCGCGCCCTGTGGGATTACCACCCGATCCTGATTTCGAACTATGTTAACTCTAGCAAGGCTGGGCACGGGCGATTCTATCAAAGTGCGGTCAACAACCCGGCGACGTCAGAGAGCGAGGCGGGGCGCTTTGCGGGCATGATGGTGAAGATGAAGAACTACATTGGGGTGCGGCGCAGCGTGATTGCGAGCCAGATTTTGACGAGTGCGGAGGAGGCGCGGATTC
Source organism: Verrucomicrobiales bacterium (assembly GCA_947460575.1). Lineage (GTDB taxonomy): Bacteria > Verrucomicrobiota > Verrucomicrobiia > Verrucomicrobiales > V1-33 > CAIZWU01. Next base: position 27,002 of record CANHIJ010000031.1, read on the forward strand.
CGCTGACGCCGAGTTTGTCGCGGGCGGGGTCTGGTCCGTTGCCGAGCAACGCGCTGGTTTTCAGCAGCAGCGCCTTTGGGGGGCGGAGCGGGGGCATCTTTGCGGGGTTGAAATGGCGCATTGCAGAAGTCACTGACCCGGCGGCTCCGGGCTATGTGGCCTTGAGCCATGCGGCGCGGCGGGCCTATGAAATCGAGCAGGCCTGGGAGTCGCCGGTGCTCAGTGAGGTGCCGGTTAGCATGAGCGCGCCTGCGGGAGCGGTGCGGCCGGGGGGGAGCTACCGGGCGCGGGTGAAGCACTTGGACCATGCGGGGCGCTGGAGCCACTGGAGTGCTCCGGTGAGTTTTGTGGCGGCGGAGCCTGACGTGGCGGTTTATTTGAAATCGCTGGTGGTGAGTCAGATTCACTATCATCCGGGGCCGCCCAATGAGCGGGAGGCTTTGGTGTCGCCGGACCCGGAGGCGTATGAATGGATTGAGTTGATGAATGTGGGTGCTGGGGAGCTGGATTTGGAGGCGGTGCGCTTCACCAAGGGGATTGATTTTGGGTTTGCGGGGAGCGGGAAGAATCGGTTGGGGCCGGGGGAGCGCGTGCTGGTGGTGCGGAATGTGGCGGCCTTTACGGCGCGCTATGGGGTGGCGCCGGGGGGAGCCGTGGTGGCTGGGGCATGGCAGGAGGGCGACGCTCTGAGCAATGCTGGGGAGGTCGTGAAGTTGAGTTTTGGGGCGGGGACGGCGATCCGGGAATTTCGCTATGGCGATAGGGGTCCCTGGCCGGAAGGAGCGGACGGGGCGGGGCGGAGCTTGGTATTGGTGAACCCGGGCGGGGTGCCCGATGCGGGGGACGCGCGGCAATGGCGGCTGAGCGCGGAGCTGGGAGGGAGCCCGGGCCGGAGCGACCGCGTGCGGTATGGGGAATGGGCGGCGGGGCAGGGCGTGGGGGAAGCGGGCGGTGATCCGGACGGCGATGGCTTGATCAACCTGGTGGAGTATGCGCTGGGCTTATCTCCGCTGGGCGGAGGGGCGGGGGCGGCGCTGGTGCCGGAGGTGGAGTGGGTGGAGGGCGTGCCCCATTACGGGCACACGGTGAGGCGCCGACTGGGGGCCGACGATGCGGTGGTGGTGGCGGAGTATAGCCGGAACCTGCGGGACTGGGATGAAGCGCCCTATGAGTTAGTCAGCGCGGTAGCGCCGGGGGATGGGACGGTGGTGGAGCGCTACCGGAGCGCGCGGTCGGCGAGCCAGGAGGGGGCGGGCTATGTGCGGCTGCGGATTCGCTCGGCGCCTTGAGGGGGGGCGCGGAGGGGCGTCGGCGGGGGCTCAGGGGAGTTGTTTGACGCGGATGTTGCGGTAGCGGACGAATTGTTTGGTGTAGTCGCCGCCGCCGTGGACTTGGAGGGCGATGGGGCCGGAGGGTTGGTGGCGGAGTTCTTTTTCCTGCCATTCCATGATTTTGACCCCGTTGATCCAAGTGGTGATGAGCGGGGGGTTGCTTTGGATGCGGGCGCGGAGCTCGTTCCACTGGCCGGCGCGCCAGAAATAGGGCCAGCTGGCGGGATTGACGGGGAGGGGGGTGGGAGGCGCGCCGGTGTTTTTAGCTTCGATTTCGGTGACTTTGTCGGTGAAGTTGTAGTTGCGCAGGTGGGGGACGCCGCCCAGGCCCTCGCCGTAGATGCCCATGAGGTTGCCGCCGGAGTGGTAGTCGATCATGGCTTGCCAGGCCTTGCCGTCCTCGGTGGAGCGGAGGAAGAGTCCACTGTCGGGGCCGAAGTCGTTGTTCATTTCGAGGGCGACTTCGAAGTTGGCGAAGGAGGCGTCGCTCAGGATGAGGCCGCCGTTGCCGGGGACGTCTTGGCTGCCGGTGATGGCGCCGTTTTCGACGACCCAGCGGCCGCCGCTGGTGTGTTTGCTCGTGCCGGAGTGGCCGCTGGCGGCACTGACGTGCCAACCCTTGAGGGATTGGCCGTCGAAGAGGCTGACAAAACCGACCTCGGTTGGGGCTGGGGAAGTGGGTTCGGGGGCCGCGGCGTTGGCGAGGAGGGCGGCGGCGAGGGAGGGGAGGGCGAGGAGGGCGAGGAATTTCATGGAGTGGAGGGTGCGGTGGGGGCTGGGCGGAGCGGGGTGGCTAGGGTTTGGCGTCGAGGCGGGCTTGGAGGTCTTGAATGAATTTTTGGTCGGCTGGGCTGAGTCGGTCGAGGGGGATTTCGAAGGTTTTTTTGTCAATGAGAAGGCGGGCTTTATTTTGCTTGAGGGCGGTGGGTGGGCCGGTGAGGGGCGGGGGGGCGGGGCCGATGGCGTCCTCCCAGGCGATGAGTTTGCCGAGAAGGGTTTTGCCGTCGCGGCTGATCCAGGAGCGCAGTGGGCTGAGGGTGAGGTAGGAGACCTGGCGGAGGGCGGGAGGCGTGGGGCTGCTGGCGGCGCCGGTGGCGGCGGAGGAGGAGCCGATGGGCTTGGGGTGGAAAGTGGCGGGCGAGGTGGGGAGGGCCTGGGCGAGGGATGAGGAAGGGAGGGCGAAGAGGAGGGCGGCGGTGAGGACGGGGCGGGGAGGGTTCACGGCGAGGCGGGGAGGGAGTGGCCTAAGGATAGGCTGGAGGGGCGCGCGGGTCCACAAAAAAGCCGCCTACCCGTTGGGGGAGGCGGCTTTTTAAAAAAGGGATTGGAGCGCTTAGGACTCGGCTTCGGCGGCGGGGGACTCTGCAGCTGGGGTCTCGGCGACCGCGGCTGGGGTCTCGGCGACCGGGGATTCGAGGGGAGCGGCTGGGGCAGCGATGGGGGCAGCCTCGGGGATGGGGGCGGCCTCGACTTTTTTGGCGGAGGCTTTTTTAGCGGGAGCCTTCTTTTTGGCGGGCGCGGTCTTTTTGGCCTCGGCGGCGCGGGACTTAGCCATGGCTGGATTGGCCTTGGCGTCGCGGAGGATTTCTTTTTTGCGCTTCACACGGGCGAGGCGGCGTTTGCGTTTGACGATTTTGTTGAGTTGTTGGCCCATGGGATGTGTATAGCAGTGAAGTGATGGAATCCGCAGTGTAGGGGCCTGCGGCGGTCCGGCAATCGGAAATTGCAGGGATCAGCGCGGCAGTTCGGGGAGGGCGGGAGGGGAGTCTGGGGCGGGCGAATCGGCGGCGGGGGGCGATGGGGGGAGCGGGGGGGACTTGGAGGGGTCGGAGAGGAGGAGCTGGGGCTGGGTGAGGTTGAATTGAAGGCGAAGGGGGACGAGTTTCCAGTCGCTGAGGGCGAGGTCGGTGGCTTGGACGACCCAGAGGACGACTTTGGCGGAGCCGAGGGGGTTGCGGCCGTTGGTGCCGTCGCGGAGGATGGCGAGGCGTGCGGCGTTGCGGCCGTCGGCTTTGCTGGGGAAGAGGTCGGGGGTGGTTTGGAGTTCGAAGGCGAGTTGGTCGGCGAGGCTGGCGAAGGCGTTGGCGGAGCCGACGGGGTTATTGGCTTCGCGCCAGGCGAGGAGCGAGGCGTCGCCGATGAGGGCGAGGGGGTGGCCGCCTTGAGAGAAGGTGACGGAGCGCATTTTACCGTCGGCGGAGCGGCCAATGTTGCGGAGGGGGAGGGATTCGGCGGGGGCGGGGGCCGAGGGGAGGGGGCCGGTGTAGGAGAGGGTGGCGGCCTCGGAGATGAGGGGGTCGCTCGGGGGATGGGGCCAGGGGAGGTCTTTGAGTTCTGCGGCGATAGTAGCGGCGGCGGTTTGGGCGCCGCGGGGGGCCCAGGTGGCGGCGGTTTTGGGAAAGATGGGGCCGAGTTTGCGGTCCTCGCGGGAGGCGAGGAGGGGTTCGGTGAGGTCGATGACGCGGATGCCTTGGCTGCGGAGTTGGGCGTAGGTGGATTGGAGGGAGGAGTCGAGGCGGGCGGGCTGGTTGCGGCGCAGTTTGATTTTGAGGTCCTTGGAGAGTTTGTCGGGGAAGAGGATGGCCTTGGGGGGTACGGGGACGAAGACGAGTTCGATGCCCTTGGCTTTGAGTTGGGCGTGGTAGTCGGCGATGGCGGCGGTGGCGGCCTTGATGGATGGGGCGGCGGGGTCCTGGAGGAGGGCGAGGCGCTGGAGTTCGGTGGAGGAGAAGAACCAGCCGTCGCGGCCTGCGAGGGAGCCGCCGGAGGCGCCGAGGGCGGCGCATTTTTCGAGGAAGGCGGCTTCCTCGGGGGAGCGGGAGGGGGTGGCGCCAGGGGCGGCGGGGGTGGCAGCGGGGGATTTTTTGAAGGGGAAAGAGGCGTTTTTGCAGGAGGTGGCGGCGGTGAGGGCGAGGGCGAGGGAGCAGGAGCGAAGGAGGGCGGCGCGGGACATGAGGAGGTGTGTAGCATTCCGCGGGCGGGAGGGGTAGCTCAAAAGCGAGGAATGGAGGGGAGGGCGAGCGGCCGACTTGCGTCCTGGATCGGGTCCGACTAGAGGAGGGGCATGAGCGAACCGATTTACGATGAGGACAGCATCCGCAGTTTGGACTGGGTGGAGCACATTCGCCTGCGCCCGGGCATGTACATTGGGAAGCTGGGGGACGGCTCGGCGCCGGACGATGGGATTTACATTTTGGCGAAGGAGGCGCTGGACAACTCCATTGATGAGTTTGTGATGGGGCACGGGAAGCAGATCGACATTGGGCTAGAAAACGGGCGGATGTCGGTGCGGGACTACGGGCGAGGGATTCCGCTAGGGAAGTTGATGGACTGTGCGGCCAAGATCAACACGGGGGCGAAGTACGACTCCAAGGCTTTTAAGAAGTCGGTGGGTTTGAATGGGGTGGGGATCAAAGCGGTGAATGCGCTGTCGAGTTTTTTTGATATCCAAGCGTACCGGGAGGGGGAGACCAAATTGATTGAGTTCAGCCAGGGGGTGGTGGTGGAGGAGATGAAGCGGCCGCAGGCGACCAAGGAGGGGAATGGGACGCGGCTGAGTTTCACGCCGGACGCGGCTATTTTTGGACCGCGGGTGAAGTGGGAGGTGGAGACCTTGGAGCGGATGTGCCGCTACTATTCGTATTTGAACACGGGGCTGACGCTGAACTTGAATGGGACCAAGTTTCGCAGCAAGGATGGGCTAGCGGATTTGCTGCGGGACAATCTGCCGCAGGAGGCGCTGTATCCGATTATTCACCTGAAGGGGGAGGACATCGAGATTGCCTTCACGCACGCGGAGCAGGCCGGGGAGGACTACTATAGTTTTGTGAATGGGCAGAACACCCACCAGGGGGGGACGCATTTGGCGGCTTTCCGGGAGGCGCTCGTGAAGACGATGCGGGAGCATTTTAAGAAGGACTACGATCCGTCGGACATCCGGACGGGGATTGTGGCGGCGATTGCCATCAAGGTGACGGAGCCGGTTTTTGAGAGCCAGACGAAGACCAAGTTGGGTTCGACGCACATGGAGCCGGAGGGGCAGACGGTGCGGACTTTTATTGCTAATTTTCTGGCGAAGGAGTTGGAGTTGCACCTGCACAAGAACAAGGAGACGGCGAAGGCGCTGCTGGAGAAAATCCAGATGAACGAGAGCGAGCGCAAAGAGCTTGCCGGGGTGGCGAAGATCGCCAAGGAGCGGGCGCGCAAGGCGAAGATCCACAACAAGAAGCTGCGGGATTGCCGGGTGCACCTGGATTCCAATGCCAAGAACAAGGAGGAGAGCACGCTTTTCATCACTGAGGGAAACAGTGCTAGTGGATCGATCACGGCGGCGCGGGAGGTGGATACGCAGGCGGTTTTTAGTTTGCGGGGCAAGCCGCTCAATACCTTTGGGCTGAACAAGAAAATCGTCTACGAGAACGAGGAGTTTAACTTGCTGCAGCATGCGCTGAACATTGAGGACAGCGTGGACGACCTGCGCTATAACAAAGTGGTTTTAGCCACCGATGCCGATGTCGACGGGATGCACATCCGGCTGCTGATGATTACTTTTTTCCTGCAATTTTTCCCGGACCTGCTGCGGCGGGGTCATCTGTTTGTGCTCCAGACGCCGCTGTTCCGGATTCGGAACAAGAAGGAGACGATTTACAGCTACAGCGAGGAGGAGCGGCAGGCGGCGATGCGGAAGTTGGGGAAGAACGCCGAGATCACCCGCTTCAAAGGATTGGGGGAAATCAACGCTTCGGAGTTCAAGCATTTTATCGGCAAGGACATCCGCTTGGATCCGGTGGGGATCGACCACAGCCACTCGATCAAGGAGTTGCTAACGTTTTACATGGGCAAGAACACCCCGGAGCGGCAGGAATTCATCATTCGGAACTTGCGGGTGGAGCAGGACATTTTGCCGCCGGAGGCGGCGGAGCGGTTGGAGGAGGCGGGCGAGCGGGTGGCGTGAGGGGTTGTTATGGGATTAGCTAGGGGGTTTGATCGGAGGCCCACTTGAGGGCGGCGGGGAGGCCCATGCCGCCGCGGCCGCCGAGGAGTTGGTCGACGGCTTCGAGTTCGTGGATGAGGTCGCGGACTAGCTTGCGGGGGTAGGGTCCGCCGGCGGCGTCGCAGAAGTGGGTGCGGCAGGCGAAGGGGCGGGCGGCGTAGATGGAGCAGCGGCCGTCGGGGCTGAGGAGGGGGCAGGAGCCGTCGGGGGCTGGGGGGAGTTTTTTTTTGCCGCTGGAGCGGGCGGCCTGGCGGGCGAGGAGGGCTTCGCCGCGGGTGAGGAAGGGAGTGCGTCCGGTGAGGCGGAAGCGGCAGCATTGGGAGAGGCCGGTGCAGGAGTGCTCGAAGGGAAGAAGGGCGAGGCGGGCGTAGATGTCCTGCACTTGGGCGAGGAGGGCGGCGCGGGCGGCGGAGGTGAGGCCTATGGACATAGGGAAAAGGGGGAGGGGGCGGCGGAGGGAGGAGGGGGACCTTGGCGAGGAAAGGCTGGCTGGGAAAACGGAAAAGTGTGGTCGCGGGCGTTGCGGGCGAGCGGCGGAGGTGATAAGTGGGGGGATGCTTTGGTATTATGTTTCGGACCGTCAGGAGCGGCTTGCCGTGCCGGAGGATCAACTGTGGGGATTGGCGGGCAGCGGGGTGCTGCGGCCGAGCACCTTGCTGTGGCGGCGCGGGCAGGGGGAGTGGATCTCTGCGGGGGAGTTAAAGCCGGAGTTGTTTCGCGGGGGGGCGCTGGAAGAGGCGGGTGAGTCTGGGGGCTTGGTGGTGGAGTTGGCGCGCAGTTTGCGGGGCTATGCGGGGTGGGTGGAGTTTTCTGGGTGGCTGCACGGGGGGACCGCGGTGGGCTGTGTGGCGATGGGGACGGCGGTGGGTTATTTGGCTTGGCGGCGGCCGGAGCGCTTGGCGGAGTGGTCGGGGCGGGTGCCGGAGGTATTGCGGCCCTTGTTGGAGGCGCCGTGGGCGACGGTGGGAGGCTTGGCGGCGGTGGGCTTGGTGTTGTTTTTCATGGGGGCGCAGTTGATTGGGGGAGCGGGGCGGGTGCGGCGGGCGGAGCGGCTGCGGAGCCGGGAGGACTTGCGGGTGGCGCTGCGAAGCGTGGGGAGTTTTTTCCGCTGCACGGTGGTGAGCTTGCTGCTGGGCTTGGGGGTGTTGGCGGGAGCGGTCCTGTACCACTACCGCCCCGGGGCAGTGCCCAAGGTGCCGACCGCGCCGTTGGTTCCGGCCCCGGCCAAGGAGCGGGTTACCATTTAAAAAACTGGCCGTGAGCGACATTTTGCTGAGGCATTTGCCGGAGTTGGCGCCGTGTCCATGGCTGCCGCCGCAGGAGGAACCGCTCAGCGCGGCCTGGGTGGCCGCACTGGGCGACGATCGGGGAGAGCGCTTCTATGGGGCGGCGCTGCAATATGCGCAGAGTCTGTGGCGGCAGGGCTTTCCGGCGCGGGCGATTTTGTTGTTAAATCGGGCGTTGGGCTGTGAGTTGGAGGGGAGCGAGGGGGTGCTGCGGCAGTGGCCGCTGCCCTATGGGGCGATTGCCTGGCTGTTGCAGCAGCGCCGGGAGGAGCAGTATTTGGGGAATCCGCGGAGGCACTGGCAGCACTTGGCGAGTCGGATGTCGGGTCCCCGGGCCGAGTTGCGCGCGTGGCGGGCGTGGGCCTGTTGGCGAATTGCCTGCGTGGCCCTGCCGGATTGCGTGGCGGACGAGCGACAGCTGGCCTTGGAAGGGCTGCGGGAGCCGGGCGAAGAGGAGATCGCCGACCAATTGGAGCGGTTGGGGCATCCCGGGGAAGTGGGCGCCTGGCGCGATGTCTTGGAGGGACTGTGAGCCCGCGGGGGCCGAAGCGGCCTGGGGATTTTTGGCCAGTTGGGGCGAGGAGGGCCGCGGGAGGCGAGGCGGGCATAAAAAAACGCACCTGGCGGACCGAGTGCGTTTTTTGGGGAAAGGAGATGGAGCGGCTTAGGCGGCGGCGTTGGCTTCGACGTATTTGACGACGTCGGCGACGCTGTGGAGTTTTTCGGCTTCTTCGTCGGGGACTTCGATGGAGAATTCTTCTTCGAAAGCCATGACGAGTTCGACGGTGTCGAGGGAGTCGGCGCCGAGGTCTTCGATGAAGCGGGCGGTGAGGACGACCTGCTCGGCGTTGACGCCCAGCTGGTCGACGATGATGTCACGGACTTTATCTTCGACGGATTTTTCAGACATAAAGGGATGGGATGGGTGGGCGGGAAAACTGGCCTTGGGGTGCTTATCAGGTGGTGTCGTGAATGCAACTGAAAAGCGAGGAGCGGGGCTAGGCGCTAGGGGGCTGGGTGTCCTGGGTTTCCTCGGCAGGGGGTGGTTGGTCGGGGGGTTCTGAGGGTCGCTCCAGGTCGATAAGTTCGCCGTGGAAGTGGGCGAGGAGTCGGTCGAGGACTTTTCCGGCGCCGTCGAAGATGAGGTCGTCGATGACGGCCTTGCGGGAGGTGTTTTGGTCCTGCCACCAGAGGTAGGCGAGGGCCTTGTTGTCCCACTTGCGTTTGTCGATTTTGGTGACGCTGGCGAAGGGGATGCGGCGGCCGTCTGGGGTCGTGAGGGAGTCGGCGTCGCAGCGCAGGACGCGGCCTTGGTAGCGGAGGTAGGCGATGAGGAAGGCGAGGCCGATGGCGCCGGTGCCGAGGCCCCAGATGAATTGTTCTTTGATTTTGTAATCCCAGTCTTTTTCTTTGGGGTTCGCGGGCCAGCCGTTTTCGCGGGCGAGGGCGCGCCAGGCTTTGTCGTCCTTTTGGTTGAGCCCCTTTTCTTGGTAGGTGGGCCAGTAGGCGAGGTATTCGGCGCGCTGTTTGGGGTAGCCGATTTTCCAGTCGTAGAAGAAGTAAGCGCTAAAGCCGAGGAGCATGGCGACCATGATGAGGCGGCGCTTTTTGTACCAGGGGGTGGTGCGGCAGATGATTTCCTCGTGGGGGGGGGACATGGATCTAGGGAGTGGGAAGCGGCAAGCGAGGGAAGCGGCGGCGGGGTGGTTTGTCAACTTGGGGCTCAGGGGGTTTGGCGGAGGCAGTAGAGGTGGGATTTGGTGCGGATGAAGAGGTCGCGGTCGGCGGCGGCGGGGCTGGCCATGATGCCGTCGGGGAGGGTGTTTTCGGCGAGGGGGGAGTAGGCGCGATTGGGGAGGAGGACGTAGGATTGGCCGCGCTCGTTGCAGAAGAAGAGTTTGCCGTCGGCGAAGAGGGGGGAGGCGCTGCAGGAGGCGCCGGTGCGTTCGCTGAAGAGGAGGGAGCCGTCTTTGGGGTCGACGGCGCTGAGGAGGCCGTTGTCGGCCATGAGGAAGATGAGGCCGTTAGCGACGACGGGGGAGGATCTGGTGGGGATGTATTTGGTTTGTTCCCAGACGAGGGAGCTGGAGATATCGCCGGAGGATTCTGGGGTGATGCGGTAGGCGCGGAGGGCGGCTT
>CANHIJ010000032.1 GCA_947460575.1 Verrucomicrobiales bacterium
CCAGTGGCGTCAGGCTTCAAGTCGTCGGTGCGGTCGACCCCGTTGACCCAGACCTGGAAATTGGAAGCGCGCTCCGCGCCGGTGGTGCCGCTGGTGGAGGCCACGATGTGGAACCAGCCGTAGGCCGGGTTGATGAGGCGCTTGTCCCGGTCCGCTCCGCCGGGGAGGTACAGGGTCCGCTCGGCCTCCAGGCCGGTTTTCGTAGGGTCCACCGCGAGCACCAGCCCGTTGTTGCCGCAGTCGATCTGGAAGCTTTTGGTGGGGTCGCCGGCAATGTTGTTGGTGAAAATGCGGTCGCCGCCCTGGGAGGGACCGGCCTTCATGAAGAAGGCCACGGTCATGGCGTTGGCGCCGTAGTCGGTGTTGGGGCCGGCCAAAATGATGTGGCCCCGGTTGTTGCTGTTGTGGGAGACATTCGCCTTCCCGCCCAGGCCTGGCACCTTGATCGGCGGCAGCAGCTCGCCGCCGTTACTGCCGTCCACCGTGCCGCCAAAGAGCTCAATCGCCCCAGCAAAACCCACACTGGGCTCGCCGGCAGTGCCATTGTAATTGCCATTATAGCTTCCGGGCTGGGCCTTGCCCATGCTGTCGACGACCCCGCCGGTCGTGGAAGTCTCATCCAATTGGAAATAATAGGTCGGCTTCAAGGCCTTCACGGCCGCCTGGTAGGACGCCCCCTGCACTTGAGGCGAACTCGCCGCGAGGAGCCCCAACAGACCCCCGAGGGCCCCGCTGGATCGTTGGATAAATGCTTTTTTCTTCATAAGTTGTTTTGGGATGGATAGCAAATGCGCGCCCCGTTTTTAGGGGCAAGGTGTATAAGGACCCCGGGACTTTCTCCTAGCCCCCCCCCTCGGCGCAAGCATTTTTTAATGAGAGAATCTACTATTTGAGGCCTCCGCTGTTCAAAAAGTTTTATTAAAATTTACTTTTGGCGGCAAAAGACATTTTCCGCCCTGGATGAGGCTTGCATGACATACAGTCTACCGCTAAAAATCCCCTACCACGTCCCGGGGGGAGGCCTACCCCCCCCCCGCGGTCGACCGCAGGATTTCTCACCCCTGTGACACTCTAAGGCAACCCTCCCTATCCTCGCGCCACAGCCTATTTATTCCCGGGGCTTGAGGCGCAAACCAATCCCATCCGAATCGATATGAAATCAACCACGCTTCCTCTAGCCGCGCGGCCTTGCTTGCGCTATGCTGCCGCCGCCCTGGGCATCCTCTCGACGATCGCCTCCGCCGCCCCGGTGATCAGCACCGCCCCCTCCGGGACCTGGAACCTGCTCTCCGGCGCCGCCCCTATCTTCCGGGTCAAGGCCACCGGCGCCGAACCTCTCAGCTACTCCTGGCGGCGCAATGGCGTCCCCCTTGCGGACAACGAGACCGCCTCCACCGCGGCCCTCACCCTGCTGAATTCCTCCCTCGCCTCCTCCGGCAGCTACTCGGTGCAGGTCAGCGACGCCACCGGCTCCGCCACCAGCGTTCCTTTCACGGTCAACTTCACCAATCCCTCTGCCGCCGACCCTTACGCCTCCAAAGTCCTCGCGGACCATCCCACCGCGTACTGGCGCCTTTCCGAAGCCTCCGGCACCGCCCTGGTCGACCCCGCGGGCGGCCTCAACGGCACCGCCAACCTCAACCGCACTGAGCGCGGCATTGTCGGCCCCCGCGGCCTCGCCCCCGACCTGGCCACCCGCTGCAAGTTGACCACCAACGGGGTCTCCGCCAGCGCCCCCTACTCCCCCAACGTCAACGCCGCCGGCGCCTTCTCCATCGAATGCTGGGTCAAACCCGACGTCTCCGGCAACAACGGCAGCGCGGTCCTCTCGACCCAAAATCGCAGCGCGGGCCGCGCCGGCTACGTCATCTACCAGGGCAACAGCGGCAATTTCTGGGACGCCCACCTCGGCTCCGGCGGCAGCTTCGTGGCCCTCCAGGGCCGCACCAAAATCGTCGCCGGGCGCTGGGACCACGTGGTCGTCACCTGGAATGGGTTCGAAGCCGGCGCCGGCGCCGCCGCCAACCTCTACGTCAATGGACACCTTGAGGCCACCGCCAACTTCGTGCTCCCCTTCCGCAACAACGAAGCTCAACCCCTCGAATTCGGCAGCCGCAGCGGCGGTCTCCTGCCCTTCGCCGGGGCCCTCGACGAGGTCGCCTACTACAACTACGAGCTGACCGCCGAGCAGGTGGAAAACCACTTCAGCATCAGCTACTACCTGCCCGCCGTCACCGCTCAACCCCCCGCCACCGCCAATCCCCTCGAGGCCCAGAGCCTCACCCTGACGGCGGGAGTCGACGGTTTTCCCAACACCTACGAGTGGCTCAAAGACGGCACCCCCCTCAACGCCTACGAAACCAACCCCGACGGCAGCAAAAAATACCCCCAGGGCGTCACCGCCACTACCTTGGTCGTCTCCCAACTCAGCGACTGGGACGCCGGCCGCTATCACCTGGCCGTCTCCAACCCGCTCGGCGGCACGGAAACCAACGGCGTGGACGTCAGCGTCGCCCCCGACACCATCCCGCCCACCGTGGCCTACGTCAGCGCCACCCCCAGCCCCAACCGGGTGCGGGTGGGCTTCAGCAAGCCGATGTCGCCCGAAAGCCTCCTGGTGCCAGAAAATTACACCTTCAGCGGCGGCGTCTCCGTCACCGGCATCTTCCCCACCGTGGACCCCGCGGTGATCAACCTCACCACCAGCGGCCTCACCCCAGGGAAAACCTACACCCTCAGCATCGGCGGCGCCACCGACTCCCGCATCAGCCAAAACCCCATCGGCGCCAACCAGACCTCCTTTACCACCTACCAACTCACCCCCGGAGTGCTCGCCTGGGATTTCTACCGCAACGTCCCCGGCGGCCAGGTCTCCAACCTCCGCAGCGACCCCCAATACCCCGATGCCCCTTGGACGCACCGCTTCGTCACCAGCTTCAGCTCCATGGCCATCACCACCAACTACGACCTCAGCACCAACCCCGACTTCTCCGCCATCAATCCCATCAACGGCGCGCGCATGGGCGAATTCTACGGCGCCCGCGTCTACGGCTGGATCACCCCCACCGAAACCGCCGACTACACCTTCTTCCTCCGCAGCGACGACGGCTCGGAACTCTGGATCAGCCCCGACAGCAGCCCAGAAAATGTGGTCATGGCTGCCTCCCAGCCCGGCTGCTGCAACGGTTTTTCCGAATCCGGCACACTCTACTCGTCCCCCATCCCGATGGTGGCCGGCCAGAGCTACTTCATCGAAGGCATCTACAAGGAAGGTGGCGGCGGCGACTACATCGAAGTCGCCTGGCGCAAGGATGGCGACTCCACCCCGGCCGGCGACCTCAAGCCCATCCCGGCCCGCTTCCTTTCCACCTATTCCTCCCAAGCCCAAGTCATCGGCGTCCTCAATAAACCCCTCGTCCAGGGCAACAAAGCCACCCTCACTTGGACCGGCGCCGGGCACTTGCAGGAATCCGCTAATCTCTCGACCTGGACCGACGTCCCCGGCGACCCCGCCAGCGGCTACGTCGCCACCTTGGCGCCGGGCACCACCAAGCGCTTCTATCGCCTGCGGCTCTGAGCCTCTCTGCCGCCGCGCCGAACGCTAAGCCCACAAAAAGCGCCCCGGGAGCCTGCTCCCGGGGCGCTTTTCGCTTTTTAGCTCCGCGGCGCGGGCTCAGCCTTCTTTGACGCGGAGGCGGCGGTATTCCATTTGGCCGCGGTCGCCCTCCAATCCAATCGGCCCGGTGGCGGGCACCGCAAAGGCCTCGTCGAGGACCTCGCCGTTGCAGGTGCAGCGCGCCCGGCCTCCGGTCACGACCACTTCGAGCTCGTTCCACTCCTGCGGCTTGTACTTGGTCAGCTGGGTGAACGGGCCCGCCAGGAGGTAGTCGCGGCACTGCAGCTGCGGTCCGCGCAAAAAGACCCCGCTGTCGGCATCAGGAGTGGCGCGGAATTCCAGGCGCAGGGTGAAATCCCGCGGAAATTCCCGCACCGTCCAGAGCTGCCCGATCTTGCTCCCCTCCGAAGGCGTGGTGACGACCAATCGGCCATGGATCGCCGCATAGCGCCGGTCGCTGCTGCGCGCCTGGCCCTCGAAGGGGGCCCCGCCTTTAAATTGCCAGCCGCTGAGGTCGCGCCCATTGAAGATACTAACAAATCCTGGCTCCAGCTGAAAGGGGTCGGGCTCGGTTTCGCTCAGCCCCAAGGTGGCCAGCACCGGGCGCAGCGCCGCCGCCCACTTGGCGTAGCCCGCCGCATTGGGGTGCAGCAAGTCGGGAAACTCCGCCGCCGCCGCGTCCCCCGCGGCATTGGCGAAGGGCTTCCAGGTTTCCAACAAGGTCACCTGCGGCTGGTCCCGCACCAGGTCGGCGCACAGGGCGTTCAGCGCCTGAATGGCGGCCGCGGGGCGACTCTTGCTCGCGGAACTCGGAAATACTTTGCAGAGAATCACCGGCAAATCCGCCCGGTGGGCCCGCAGCGCCGCCAAAATCAGCCGCAGATTGCCCGCGATCACCGGCGGGGCCGCCTGCTCCTCCAAGTCGTTCGTCCCCACCAGCAACACCACCGCCGCCGGATGCAAGGCCAACACGTCCTCCTCCAAGCGAATCAGCACCCCCCGCGTGGTGTCCCCAGAAATGCCCCGGTTGGCCACCTTGAGGGCCCCAAAGGCCTTGGACAAATCCTCGCCCCAGCCCTGAGTAATCGAATCCCCCAAAAAGACCACGGCCCCCTGGTCTGCCGCCACCTGCTGGGCCCAGGCGCTGCGCCGCTCCTGCCACAACTGGCGAAACCAATCCGCCCGCCGCAGTGGCCCCGCGCCCGGCAGCCCCTCGTCCGTGGCCGGTATCGCCCAACCCCCTCCCTCCTTGGCCGCAGAACAAAGGGGCGCTGCACTGAGCAGCAGGAAGGCAGGAAGAAGGCGCAAGTTCATGTCCGCCCACCCTGGCACAGTCCTCCCCCCTTTGCCAAGCCCATCTCCCAGTCCCCCGGCCTTCCGCCTACACCAACATCAAGGCCGGATTTTCCAACAATTTCTTCAGCGCCGCCAGGTAAGTCGCTCCCACCGCCCCATCCACCACCCGGTGGTCACAGCTCATCCCCACCCACATGCGGTCTCCTGCCACGATCTCTCCCTTGGCATTCACCACCGGCACTTTCTTCGCCGCCCCAATCGACAAAATCGCCGCCTGTGGCGGATTGATGATGGCGTCAAAGTTGTCAATCCCATACGCCCCGAGATTGGAAACCGTCAGCGTCCCCCCCGCAAACTCGTCGGGCGAAAGCTTCTTGTTCTTCGCCTTGGCCGCCAACTCTTTCACCGCAGTGCTCAACTCCAACATCGACTTGCGCGCCGCATCCCGGATCACCGGCGTCACCAACCCGTCCTCCACCGCGATCGCCACGCTCAAATTCACCTTGGCAAACTGCACAATGCTGTCCCCGTCAAACGACGCGTTCACCGCCGGCACCTGCGCCGCCGCCCCCGCCACCGCCTTGAGAATGAAGTCGTTCACCGTATATTTATTGCCCCCCACTTTTTCCGACCCCGCATTGACCTGCGCCCGCAGCGCCAAAATCGGACCCGCATCCACCTCGATATTTAAATAAAAGTGGGGAATCTGCGTCTTCGACGCATATAGCCGCTCCGCAATGATCCGCCGCATCCCGCTCAGCGGCAAACGGCTGTCCTCCGCCCCCATCACCGGCCGAATCGCCAAGGCCGCGGGAGCCGCCCCGACCGCTGCCGGAGCCGCCGCTCCCTCCACATCCGCCCGCACAATCCGACCCCCAGGCCCCGTCCCCACCACACCCCGCAAATCCGTGCCCCGCTCCGCCGCAATCCGCCGCGCCAGCGGCGACGCCTTCACTTTCCCATTGGCCACCGCCAGCCCAACCGCGCGCCCCGCCCCGCTCCGCGCTCCTCCACTCCCCTTCACTCCCGCCGCCGCCGCTGCCGCCGGAACCGCCGGAGCCGAAACCCCGCCCGCCGCCGGAGCCGCCGGAACCGCCTCCCCCTCGTCCACAATCACCCCCAGAGCCGCCCCCAGCGGCGCTTTGCTCCCCGCCGCCACATAAATCTTCCCGAGAATCCCCTCGTCAAAGGCGGCCATCTCCATGGTCGCCTTGTCGGTCTCAATCTCCGCCAGCACGTCGCCGTTCGCGACCTTGTCGCCTTCTTTTTTCAACCACCGCACGAGGGTTCCCTCGACCATGGTATCGCTCAGCTTGGGCATTTCAATGATGGTGGCCATAAAGGGGTCCAAATTGCCGCGCCCCTCCCATCGGGCAACTGAAAAGGCGCCCCCCAGGCGCTTAGTTTTTCCCCGCCCCCCTCCTCCACCAGGCGGATGCCGCTTGGCAAGCCCCCCGAGTCGGCCATCCTGCCTTTTCCCATGCCCGACACTCCTCCCCAGCCCGCCCCTCGCCTGGCGGTCCTCGACGCCCTGCGCGGCCTGGCGGCCCTCTGGGTGGCCCTGTTCCACTTCACCCAAAACGGCCGCTTCTACCAGGGCTTCCCCGCCGACCAACCCCTCAAGTGGCTCGCCACCTACGGCTATCTCGGCGTCTACTGCTTCTTCGTCATCAGCGGCTTCATCCTCCCCTGGACCATGCACCGCAGCGGCTACCACCTCCGCGACTTCCCCCGCTTCCTCGCCAAGCGCGTCCTCCGACTCCACCCCCTCTACCTGCTCTCCGTGGCCGCCATGCTGGCCCCCCTCCTCTTCCACCAGGCCAGCTCCCTGGAAGCCCGCACCTGGTCCGACTGGTGGCCCCACTTCTTCTACCTCAACGGCCTCCTCGGCCGCCCCTGGCTGATGCAAATCTATTGGACCCTCGCCCTCGAAGCCCAATACTACCTCGCCATCGGCCTCCTCTTCCCCCTCCTCGCCCACCGCTGCCCCTCCGCCCGCTGGGCCTCCCTCGCCGCCCTCGCCTCCCTCCCCCTCTGGGCCCACGACCACCGCACCGTCCTCCCCTTCGCCGCCCTCTTCGCCATGGGCCTCCTCGTCTTCTGGCGCCTCCGCGCCCTTGTCTCCCCGCTACCCTGCGCCTGCGCCCTCCTCGCCTGCGCCCTCATCACCCGCCACGCCCTCGGCGGACCCCCGGCCCTCGTCGCCCTCCTCACCGCCGCCGCCATCCTCCGCCCACCCCTACCCCTCCTCCACCCCCGGCTCGTCTGGCTCGGCTCCCTCTCCTACCCCTTCTACCTCTTCCACCTCGTCGTCGCCGGCCTCTTCATGCCCCTCCTCCTCCGCATGCCCCGAGGACCCTGGCAGGACGCCGCCGCCGTCCTCGCCCTCCTCGCCCTCTCCCTCGCCCTCTCCGCCCTCCTCCACCGCGCCCTCGAACTCCCCGCCCAGCGCTGGTCCAGCGCCATCCGCTACCGCGCACGCCTCCCCAAAAAATAAAAAACCACCGGCGGCTTCCCGATGCCGAGGCAGTCGACTCAGCCTACCAGAAATTTTTCAAAAACTGGTTTGAGCCCGCCCAGGTGGAAGTGGCGACGGTGGTTTACGGCCACAACATTCGCCACTTTACCGCCGCCTATTCAAGAAAAATCGTTCAGAATTCCCCATCGCCCCCAAAAAACAAACTTTCACCCCCCGTCCCCCCCAAAAACCCCCGTCCCTCGCCCGATAAACTTAAAAAAATCAAATATTCATAATTTGTTTACTATCATATCATTTGCATTTTTTGGCGACCTGGCAGCGCCGAAAACCTGTTGCCAGGCCCCCGCCCGCCGTTCACCCTGCCCATGACTATGATCATCTCCCCCAAGATCCGCGGATTCATCTGCACCACCGCCCACCCCGAAGGCTGCGCCCAACACGTCGCCGACCAAATTGCCGTGGTGCAAAGCCGCGGCCCCATCCCCCGCGGACCCCGCAGGGTGCTCGTGATCGGCTCGTCCACGGGCTACGGCCTCTCCTCGCGCATCGCGGCCGCGTTCGGCTCCGCCGCCGCCACCCTCGGGGTCTTTTTTGAGCGGCCCGGCGAAGCCGACCGCTGCGCCACGGCCGGTTGGTACAATACGGCCGCCTTCGAAAAAGCGGCCCACGCCGTCGGCCTCTACGCCCGCTCCCTCAACGGCGACGCCTACTCCGACGAGGTCAAGGCCGCGGTCATCGCCGCCATCAAGGCCGACCTCGGCCAGGTCGACTGCGTGGTCTACAGCCTCGCCTCCCCGCGCCGCACCCACCCCAAAACCGGCGAAGTCTTCAAGTCCGTCCTCAAGCCAGTCGGGGCCGTCTACACCAACAAAAATCTCAACACCTCCACCGGCGCCGTCAGCGACATTTCCATCGAACCCGCCCAAGGCGACGACATCGCCCAAACCATCGCCGTGATGGGCGGCGAAGATTGGGAAATGTGGATTGACGCCCTCCTCCAAGCCGGAGTCCTCGCCGAGGGCGCCCAAACCGTCGCCTATTCCTACATCGGCCCAGAAGTCACCTGGCCCATCTACAAAAACGGCAGCATCGGGCTCGCCAAAGAAGACCTCGAACGCACCCAGCGCCAACTCGACCTCACGCTCGCCCCCCTCGGCGGCAAGGCTTGGGTTTCAGTCAATAAAGCGCTCGTCACCCAGGCCAGCTCCGCCATCCCCGTGGTCCCCCTCTACATCTCCCTCCTCTACAAGGCCATGAAGGACGTCGGCACCCATGAGGACTGCATCGAGCAAATGGACCGCCTCTTCCGCGAGCGCCTCTACAGCGGCTCGCCCCAGCCAGATGAGGCCGGGCGCATCCGCCTCGACGACTGGGAAATGGCGCCCTCCATCCAAGCCGTCGTGGCCCAGCGCTGGGCCGACGTCAACTCCGCCAACCTCCTGGAACTAGCCGATTTCTCAGGCTACCAAACCAGCTTCCTCCGCCTCTTCGGCTTTGGCCTCAGCGGGGTCAACTACGAAGCCGAAACCCATCCCGACGTCCCCATTCCCTCCCTCGCCCCCTAGGCCGGGCGCCGCGCCCTAGCCCTTGTCGTCGACGTATTTCCAATTCCCCCGGCAGCGCCGGAAACGCGATTTCTCGCGGTGTTCCCGCCGCACCCCATCGACGTAAAACTCGGCCACAAACTCCACCTTCCCCGTCCGGTCCCCCTTCTGCCCCTGGCTCGCGCTCAAGACCGTGAGAAAGCTCCAGCGCGCCTGGTCCGCCAAGTCCTGGATCGCCTCCCGCATCCCCGGCGCCTTCTTGTCCGGATGCGTCGTGTCCACCAAGTAGTCGATCTTTCCAAAAAAATACGCGCTGTACCGAGAGCGCATCAACTGCTCCGCCGTCTCCGGCTTGGCTTTGCCCGCATGATAGGGCCCGCAGCATAGACCATAGGCTAAGCGGCTTTTGCACGGACAAAGTGACAAATCCCGGATCCGGGGGGCTTTTTCAGGCGCTGTGGGCAGCGCGGATTCGGGGGAAGAAACAAATTCAGTGGTCATGCGGTTTCCCAACTTGGCGGCAAATCTCCCAAGGTGCAAGCCGCGCCACCAGCGCCGCTCCCGCAGAAGCCCCGCCCCGACCACCCCGCCAACCCCTAACACCAAAGGGCCCGCAATCACTTGCGGGCCCTCCTAAAAACCACTCGGCCGGTCGACCCCAAAAGGACCGCCTCCTCCGAGTTCCTCACTTCGCGATGAAATCCGTCGTCTCTACGTTCTTGGTGGCGTCATAGGTGAAACCGCTCAACACAATGCCCGTGACCTTAAAGGTAAAAGTGCCCGCGTTCTTCGAAGCCGCACTCGTGAAAGCCACCGTGCCCGCAGTGCTAGTCTTGCCACTCACATTGGCCACCGTAAGACCCGACCAACTCCCCGTCACCGTGGCATTCGCCTTCACCGCGCCCGCCCCGTCCTTGACTGTCACTATTGCCCTAGCTTGGGTGCCTTTGGTGCTGACAATCTTGCTCATGGCAATATCGGAAACACTCAGCACCGTGGCTGGATCTACCGGAGCCTTCACCGAAATCACCACCGAAGCCGTTCCGGAAAGCCCCGCGTCGTCGGAAACCACCAAGGAAGCCGTATACGTCCCCACCGCCGCGTACACGTGGGACGGATTCGCTTCAGCGGAGCCCGCCGTGCCATCCCCAAAGTCCCAATCATACGTCAGGGCACTGCCCTCCGCATCGCTCGAACCGACGCTCGAGAAATTCACCGTCAGCGGAACCGTCCCCGTCACCGGTGTGCTCTGCGTGACCACCGCCACCGGAGGCTGACCCAAATACGCTGGAACCGTGCCCGTCAGGGTGAATTGCCCCAGACTAGCATAGTCCGTGTAACCCGTAGAGGCCGTGCCCACACCCACTCCATCCACCGCGAGGTAATAGGTACCCCCCGTCACCACGGTGCTCAAGCTAGCGCCCAAGGTGCTACTGTTGGCGCTCGCTATCAAATTGCCCACCCCATTGTAAAGCGCTAGATTGATATCCAAATTGGCGTCCGGGGAAGCCGTGCCCGCCGTGAAACTCACGGTGCCCGGTCCCACATCCACCCGGTACATGTCGACGTCTGTCCGACTGTCGATGATGCCAGTCGCCGAAACCGAAGTCCCCGTCAGGGGAACCGCCGTCAAAATATCATTGCCCGCCAAATCGGCGCTGCGCGGGATATACCCGTTGATGATCGCAGTGTCGTCTTCTAAATTGTTAGCATTGGCGTACTCCCCTTTGCTGAACTGGGTCACGTTCGCATAATAGCCCACCCCCATAATCGGCGCCCAGCCATTGTGCCCTTGGTAGTAGGTCGTCCCATTCGTCAGACCATCGTGCTTTAGCGCCACCGTGTGGCCCGCTTCATGGCTCGCGGCCTCGGCCACGTATTTCGGGAAGCCATTCCCCAATTCCACCGGAAACACAAAAGCCGGAGTGTCCGAATTCCAGGAAAAAGACTGCAAGTAAGCCACCCCACCAGCCCCCGCGCCCAAAAGATCATAGCTGCTGCCCCCAATCACCATGCGGATCCCATAGGCCGTGTCGCTGGTAGTCGTCTTGCGGAGCGATTCCAAGGGAGGCTCCGCGGTGGTCACATCCACATCCCACGGGGCGTAGTCCTCACTGACCCGCTTCCAGATTTCCTGAATATTGGCCAACTCCCCCGCGCTGAAAACCCCCGGGACGCCATCGGTATCATAGGGCGGCGAAATAAAATCGGCCCCGCCCTTATAGCTGGTATTCCAAGAGGTTCCCGAAGTGGTGTGCCCCGTAAAGTCCAGATAAATCGTCCGACTCAACCCAGGCTTGCTGTGCAGCAAAAAGGTGTCGCTGGCAGGATAATTCAACAGCGCGTCGCTCGCCGCATTCCCCGCCGTCGGCGCCTGCGCCGCCATCCCCTCACAGGCAAAAAGTAGGCGGCCGTTCCGGTCGCTTTGCAAATCCCGATCGCTCAGCGCCAAGGACCCCAGCTCCTGCTCGGTCATGCCATAAAACCGGGCCACCTCCGGCAGCCGACTCCCCAAAGCTCGAATCAAGGCCGAACCCCGCGCCCCTTTGCCAAGCTCAATCGCCGGAAACGCCCCACCCTCCTGCGCCGCGGCCAAACTAGCCAGCAACCCCACCATCGAGACCTGAAACAACATTAATTTTTTCACGCCGACCTTTTAGGAGACAATTCGCCCGCTGTCAAACTCCATCATCCCCCTCCAGATTGACTCAAAAAGCATCACGCCATGGGCGTTCCAGATCCCCGGAGTCAAAGCGCCCTCCGCGAATGCCGTCCCCTCCAGCAGGTGCCGCGGCGGGCCCCGCTTCCGCGGGTAGTTGATCCTAAAAACGGGGGTTGCCTAGCTTCATTCGCGAGCGCGTTCATTCGCGAGCGCGAGGTGCTGGCGCGTTAGGCGTTCTCCTCACGCGTTGGGCATTTCGGGGGGACGGAGCGCTGGCACCCCTGCCGGGGTGCGGTTGATGCGAAAACGGAGAATCCGGTGGTGTCGCTTCGCTCACCACCGGATCCCATTCCCAAGTGGGCCCGCACCCCGGCAGGGGTGCCAGCGCGGCCGCCCCCAAAAAGCCCACGCGCCAGCGCGCTGCGCCCACCGAATACGCTAGTCAACTCACCATTTTAGGTTGATTTGCTTGGCTCCTTCCTTTCTCCTCGCGGCAATGCCCCACCGGCGTCGGCCAAGCCGCCCCCCAACGCGCTAAGAGGGCCCGCAATCGCTTGCGGGCCCTCCACATTCTCTGCGGCGCTAGATCGACCTCGCCAAGGCGAGGCCAACCGCTTCCGCTCAACCCGACTACTTCACGATAAAGTCAGTCGTCTCAAGGTTCTTGCTGGCGTCGTACGTACACCCGCTCAGGCTGACGCCCGTGACCGTGAAGACAAAGGTTCCTTTGCTCTTCGTCGCCGCGCTGGAGAAGCTCACCGTGCCCGCCGCGCTCGTCACGCCGCTCCCATTGCCACTCGTCAGCCCCGACCACGTCCCCGTGACCACCGCATTCGGCTTCACCACCCCGTTGACATCTGTCACCGTCACCAAGGCTTTGGCTTGCGTCCCCTTGGAGCTGACCACTTTGCTCATGCCGATGTTAGAAATGCGCACCACCACAGCCTGGATCACCGGTTCCTGCACCGTGATCACCACCGAAGCCGTGCCCGACAGCCCAGTGCCGTCAAACACCGCCAGCGAAGCCGTGTAATTTCCCGCCGCCGTGTAGACGTGCACCGGATTCGCCTCCGCCGAAGGCGCGCTCCCATCCCCAAAATCCCAGTCGTAGGTCAGCGCGCTCCCTTCCGGATCGCTCGACCCAGCACTGGAAAAGCTCACCGTCAGCGGCACCGTCCCCGTCAGCGGCGTGCTCTGGCTCACCACCGCCACCGGAGGCTGCCCCACCCCCGCAGGCACCGTGCCCGTCAGGCTGAATTGCCCCAGGCTCCCGTAGTCCGTGTAGCCCGTCGACGCCGTGCCGACCCCCACCCCGTCAACGGCCACATAGTAGGTCCCCGCCGCCACCGCGCTGCTCAAGCTGGCTCCCAAGGCGGTCGAATCCGCACTGGCGATCAGGTTCCCCGCCCCGTTATACAACGATAGGCTGATGTCCAGGTTCGCGTCCGGCGAGGCCGTCCCCGCGGTGAAACTCAAGGTCCCCGCGCCCGCCACCACCTTGTAGATATCCACGTCCGTCCGGCTGTCGATGATCCCCGTGGCCGACACCGAAGTCCCCACCAGCGGAACCGCCGTCAATATGTCGTTCCCCGCCAAATCCGCACTCCGCGGTATATACCCATTGATAATCGCGGTGTCGTCCTCTAAGTTGTTAGCATCGGCGTACTCCCCTTTGCTGAACTGAGAGATCGTGGCGTAGTAACCCACGCCCATGATCGGCGCCCACCCGTTGTGCCCCTGGTAATAGGCCGTCCCCGTGGTCAAGCCATCGTGCTTCAGCGCCACGGTGTGCCCAACCTCGTGGCTGATCGCCTCAGCCACATATTTCGGATAACCATTCCCCAACTGCGACGGAAACACAAAGGCCGGCGTGTCCGAGCTCCACGGAAAGGATTGCAGATACGCCACCCCGCCCGCCCCCGCGCTCAATAGATCATAGCTGCTTCCCCCAATCACCATCCGAATCCCGTACGCCGTATCCGTCGTGCTCGTCTTCCGCAGCGACTCCAGCGGCGGCTCCTCCGTCGTCACGTCCACGTCCCAGGGCGCGTAGTCCTCGCTCACCCGCTTCCAGATCTCCTGCACGTTCGCCAATTCCGCCGCGCTAAACGCCCCCGGAACCCCATCCACGTCGTACGGCGGCGACACAAAGTCCGCCCCAGACTTGTAGCTCGTATTCCACTGCGTCCCCGAGGTCGTGTGCCCGGTGAAGTCTAGGTAAATCACCCGGCCCATCCCCGGCTTGCTGTGCAGCAAAAAGCTGTCGCTCGCAGGATAGTTCAATAGGGCGTTGGTCGCCGCATTCCCCGCCGTCGGGGCCTGCGCCGTCATCCCCTCGCACGCATACACCAACCGCCCCGCCCGGTCGCTCCGCAAGTCCCGGTCCCGCAGCGCCAGCGACCCCAACTCCTGCTCCGTCATCCCGTACGCCCGGGCCACTTCCGGCAGCCGACTCCCCAGCGCCCGCACGATGCCCGATCCCCGCGCCCCCTGGCCCAACTGCAGCCCAGGAAACCCCCCCTCCTGCGCCGCCGCTCCTACTGCCAACCATGCCACCATCGATACCCAACTAAGTGTTATTTTGATCATGGGATAGGCATAATGATTATGCCCACCTATGTCAAACCCAATGCCTTTTTCCCGGCAAAAATCTTATTTTCGCAAGCTTAAAACCTTAGTCTCTTTAAGGTTTTTCCGCAGCCCGCCCCGAATCCGGCCCCCCGCCCGCCCCCCGCCTATTCCTTTGACCCCGCCCCCTCCCTGAAGTAGCCAATCTCTGCATCCCCACCCCGCCAAACGACATGTCCGCGTCTCCCTCCATCCTCTACACTAAAACTGACGAAGCGCCCGCCCTCGCCACCTACTCGCTCCTCCCCATCATCCAGGCCTTCGCCAAGCCCACCGGCATCGCCCTGGAAACCCGCGACATCTCCCTAGCGGGCCGCATCCTCGCCCAATTTCCCGATTTCCTCCCCGCCCACCAGCAAATCCCCGACTACCTCGCCGAACTCGGGGCCCTCACCCTCCTCCCCGAGGCCAACATCATCAAGTTGCCCAACATCAGCGCCTCCGTCCCCCAGCTCAAAGCCGCCATCGCCGAGCTGCAGGCCAAGGGATACGCCCTGCCCGACTACCCAGAAAATCCCAGCAGCGACTCCGAAAAAGCCCTGAGACTCCGCTACGGCAAGGTCTTGGGCAGCGCCGTCAACCCCGTCCTCCGCGAAGGAAACTCCGACCGCCGCGCCCCCAAAGCCGTCAAAGAATACGCCCGCCAGCACCCCCACTCCATGGGCGCCTGGTCCCCCACCTCCCGCACCGCGGTCGGCACCATGTCCAGCGACGATTTCTTCGCTAACGAAAAATCCATCACCGCGGCTCAGGCCACCGATGTCAAAATCGAACTCCTCACCCCCGGCGCCCCCCCTATCGTCCTTAAGGCCAGTACCCCCCTGAAAGCCGGCGAAATCCTCGACGCCACCGTCCTCCGCCGCCACGCCCTCGTCGCATTCCTCGAATCCCAAATGGCCTGCGCCAAAGCCGAAGGCCTCCTCTTCTCCCTCCACCTCAAGGCCACCATGATGAAGGTCTCCGACCCCATTATCTTCGGCCACGCCGTCAAGGTCTTCTTCAAAGACCTCATCGCCAAACACGCCCCCCTCCTCACCGAACTCCAAGTCGATTTCAACAACGGCCTCGGCGACCTCGTCGCCAAAATCGACGCCCTCCCCGCCGACCAAAAAGCCGCCCTCGAAGCCGACATCCGCGCCGCCTACGCCCAGGGCCCCGCCCTCGCCATGGTCAATTCCGACAAGGGCATCACCAACCTCCACGTCCCCTCCGACGTCATCGTGGACGCCTCCATGCCCGCCATGATCCGCACCTCCGGCCAGATGTGGAACGCCGCCGGGCAACCCCAGGACACCCTCGCCGTCATCCCCGACAGCTCCTACGCCGGAGTCTACCAAACCGTGATCGATTTCTGCCGTCAACACGGCGCCCTCGACCCCCGCACCATGGGCTCCGTTCCCAACGTCGGCCTCATGGCCCAAGCCGCCGAAGAATACGGCTCCCACAACAAAACCTTCGAAATCCCCGCCGCCGGCACCGTCCGCGTCACCGACTCCTCCGGCGCCATCCTCTTCGAACACCCCGTCGCCCCAGGCGACATCTGGCGCGCCTGCCAAACCAAGGACGCTCCCGTCCAAGACTGGGTCAAACTCGCCGTCAACCGCGCCCGCGCCACCGGCTCCCCCGCCGTCTTCTGGCTCGACCCCGCCCGCGCCCACGACGCCCAAATCATCGCCAAGGTCCACCGCTACCTCGCCGACCACGATACCTCCGGCCTCGACATCCGCATCCTCCCCCCCGCCGCCGCCTGCCTCCTCAGCCTCGAACGCATCGTCCAAGGCCTCGACACCATCTCCGTCACCGGCAACGTCCTCCGCGACTACCTCACCGACCTCTTCCCCATCCTCGAAGTCGGCACCTCCGCCAAAATGCTCTCCATCGTCCCCCTCATGAACGGCGGCGGCCTCTTCGAAACCGGCGCCGGCGGCTCCGCTCCTAAACACGTCCAACAATTCCTCCAGGAAAACTACCTCCGCTGGGACTCCCTCGGCGAATTCTTCGCCCTCGCCGCCTCCCTCGAACACCTCAGCGAAACCTTCCACCTCCCCAAGGCCAAGGTCCTCGCCGATACTCTCGACGCCGCCACCGGCAAGTTCCTCGAACACGACCGCTCCCCCGGCCGCAAACTCGGCACCCTCGACAACCGCGGCTCCCACTTCTACCTCGCCCTCTACTGGGCCCAGGCCCTCGCCGCCCAATCCGCCGACCCCCAACTCCAGGCCGCCTTCGCCCCCATCGCCGCCCAGCTCACCGCCAGCGAAGCCCCCATTGTGGCCGAACTCCTTGCCGTCCAAGGCCACCCCATCGACATCGGCGGCTATTTCCAACCAGACGACGCCAAAGCCGCCGCCGCCCTCCGCCCCAGCCCCACCTTCAACGCCATCCTCGCCTCCCTCTAGCCCCCCAGCTCCCTCTAGCCGCCCCCGACCCAGCACCGCGCCCTGGGTCGGGCGGCGCTATAGCCTCCACCGCAAAGGGGAAACCACCCCCCACCGGGCACCCCCCGAGCCTCCCCAGGGCGACGCCCCAGCCCCTACCGGGCCTCCGGGCCCTCGTCGGTCGGTTCCGGCAAAAAGCGCAGCGCCACTACCGCCGGGACCCACAACACCGCCGACCACAACAAGGTGCGCCGAAAATCCCCCCCTTGGGTGATTTGCTGCGCAAAAATCGTCCCCGCCGCCGCCGCCAGGCGCCCAATGTTGTAGCAAAATCCCGCCCCCGTGGTGCGCAGCAAGCTGGGAAACAGGGGCGGCAAATACATCGTAAAAAGCCCGTACACCCCCGACCAAAAACCCACCGCGGGCAGCCAGAAAAAGCCCAGCGATTCCACTGAGTGCTCCCAGCCAAAGGCCGCCACCACCGCCACCATAAATCCCCCAAACATCACCGCCATCGCCCGGCGGTAACCCCAGTGCGTCGCCAGCCATCCCGCAAAAAAATTGCCCGGAATCGAAACCACGATCAATAACCCAAAACTCCGCGCCACAAAACTGTTCACGTCCCCCGCCATCCAGTGCGCCCCCGCCGCCATCGACCGCAACAACTGCGACTGCCAAAACAAAAACGCCCACCACCCCGTCAGCGAAAACGCACACAGCACAATCGCCGGAAACGTGATCCCCGCCAGCCGCCCCCGAAACAGTTCCACCATCCCAGGCCGCGCCTCACCCCCCGCCTGCGCCCCCGCCCACGACTCCGGCTCCGGAACGTTCTTCCGAATCCAAAACACAATCGCCGCCGGCAGCACCCCGACCAAAAATATCCAATTCGGCGGCAATTCCTTCATCAAATACCCCGCCAAACACGCCACCAATATCCCCAAGTTCACCGCCGTCTGCAGCACCGCCGCCATCCACTTCCGCCACCCCTTCGGCCACGTCTCCGAAAGCAAGGTCGACCCCACCGCCCACTCCCCCCCAATTCCCAGCGCCGCCAAAAAGCGGAAAATCAAGAGGTGCCACCACTCCGTCGCCAAAAACGAAAGCCCCGTGCACACCGCATACGTCAAAATCGTCAGACTCAAGGCCCGGCTCCGCCCCACCACATCCCCCAATCGCCCGAAAAAAGCCCCCCCCAGCGCCCATCCCACCAAAAAGGCCCCCTGAATCCACGCCGCCTTGCGCTGCACATCCAACGTCGCCGCCCCATCCAAACTCCCCCCATAGCCCAACAACAGCGCCACAAACGCCGTCGCCACCAGCGTGTACAAATGCAGGTCCAACCCATCAAAAAACCACCCCAGCCATGCCGCTATCCCGCTCTTCCACTGGCTCGGACTCAGCTCCCGCAGGGTCGTCGGAGGCACTGAGGCCCCCCCAGATTGGCTTGGCGATTTAAACATTAATGCCAAGCTATACCGATCCGCCGCCCCCAACGCAACCCATGCTTCCACCTACCCCACTCCGGCCCCTCGCCAGGGCCCTCGCCCTCGCCCTCCCCGCCCTCAGCTGGTCCGCCCCCCCTCCCTCCCTCAGCCTCCACGACTCCCTCACCCCCTCCCCCATCGTCGCCCTCAGCTCCGGCCAAGCCCTCATCCAGGGCCGCTCCACCCAGCCAGACGGCTCCCCCGTCGCCCTCCGCATCACCACCGCCTCCGGCCACGCTTTCCACACCTCCACCCCCGTCCTCGCCCACCGCTTCTCCGCCTCCTTCCCCCGCGACTTCCCTCCAGCCCCTCCCCTCCAGCCAGACCTCCTCTACGTCGACGCCTCCGCCGCCCCAGATGCCGCCAGCCCCGACCCCCTCAACCATCAGGCCCAAGCCCTCCTCATCGTCTCCGGCCCCGGCCCCGCTGAGCGCCCCGACCTCCCCCAGCCCTTCAGCGACGACCTGACGGACGCCTCCGGCCGCCAAGACGCCGCCGCCGCCCACTGGCCCCAAATCCGCTCCCTGGCCAACCTCTATATGGCCAGCCGCGCCGCCCGACTCGCCGCCGTCGGCCGCCCCCACTTCGACCTCGCCACCCCTACCGACTTCGCCTGGTTCCGCCAAAACCTCTCCCTCTTCGATTTCGACCACCGCGATCGCGACTGGTCCACCCCACTCGGCCACCGCGTCGCCCCCGGCTTCTGGCAGGCCGCCTGGAATACCTGGTTCAACCCCTCCAATAGCCACCCCTGGGACCCCAGCCCCGCCCAACCCCACTTCCGACCCTACACCTTCACCAACGACCTCGCCGACCTCCTCATCCTCCACCAAATGCGGCGCTCCCTCCCCCGCCCCTTCCCCGACCACCGCGACGCCCTCTGCCACCAAGCCCTCGCCAATCTCCTCGCCCTCCAGCACCAGGCCCCCGACAATTTCGCCCTCCCCGATCCCCCCTCCCCGCGCGAAAACTACACCGACGGCGCCTGGCGCTACGGCCTCTTCGAATCCGGCGAATTCCTCACCGAAGGCACCGGCTGGTTCGCCAACCCAGCACACTCCGACCACCGCCGCGGCGGCGTCTTCCTCGGCCGCGCCCTTTGGGCCCTCGGCGAATCCCTCCTCGCCGAACCCTCCGGCCCCCTCGCCGACCGCATCCGCGCCGCCCTCCCCCGCTCCCTCCACTTCGCCTTCCACGACGGACCAGCCCGCGGCTACACCCACCCCAGCCCCTCCGGCCTCCCCATCTGGCGCGACCCCGGCGAACACGGCTACCTCCTCCTCGGCATGATCGCCGCCGCCCGCGCCGCCCCAGACCTCCCCGTCCCCTCCCTCCAAGGCCCCAGCCCCCTCCCCCTCGCCCAAGCCTGCGCCCAAGCCCTCGATGCCCTCGCCGATCCACCCCGCCCAGATGGCGGCTGGACCCAATACCCAGACCAGGACGCCATGGCCATCGCCGCCCTCACCGACGGCGCCCTCGCCTTCCCCCTCCACCCCTCCGCTCCCCGCTGGCGCGCCTGTGCCCAAGCCGCCGCCGATGCCTGGCTCGCCCTCCCCACCCCCGTCACCGAACGCCGCCAACCCACCCCCCATTTCGGCTTCCGCCAAAACCACCACATGACCCACTTCATGGGCCCAGACCACCGCCTTCGCTTCACCTTCTATGTCTCCGGCCACTGGCTCCACGCCCTCGCCAAACTCAACAAAATCGCCCCCACCCCGCGCTACCGCGACCGCTGCCTCGCCCTCCTCTCCTACCTCTGCGGCGCCAATCCCTTCCACGCCCGCCTCCTCAACGAACTCGGCTCCGTCCCCAATTTCGTCCTCGATACCGACGGCGACGGCCTCGAAGACCGCCTCACCCACGACCTCTACCCAGAATCCTCCGCCTTCGTCCAGATCGGCCTCCTCCACTTCCTATCCCCCTAAAACCCGGGATCCACTCCCCGTTTTCACCTCCACCTGCATGGTGCTCAATTTGCCATAAACCCGCTCCAGCCGCTGCACCGGCCACCAGCGATAAAGATATATCTCCAGCGGACGCCACATCGCCACCCAACCCATGATCGTCAAACCCTGCCGCAACATGTCGTGCCAGGTGCCCTGCCCATCCCCCAGAGTCCGTGCCGCCAACTCGCACAACGCCAAAAAACCCACCCCCGTCACCAGCGCCATCCGTCCCTCCTTCATCAGCTGCCGGAACTCCCGCCGCGTCATCTCCGCCCGGTACTCAAAATAGTGCCGCACCGCTTCCCCAATCAGCTTCCGGGGCTCCGCAACCCCCTCCGGCACCTGGCCCAAATGCACCAACAACCGCCAGGGCACCCGCAGCGAAAATTCCTGCGCCCAACTCACGATAAATTGCTCCGCCTCCCGGTCCAAATCCCGCTCGTGAAACGGCGACGGATCCATGGAGTTAAACAACTGCGACACTTCCTCCACCCGCACTTCGATCAAACCAGAAAATGTCGCCTCAGCTCTGCTGCCCATCCCTCATCATAGGCCCTCCCCTCCCCCACTTCCAGCAACACTGCTCGCCCCTTTTTCCCTCGCGGCGACCCCGCGCCCCCTAACCGCTTGGCCTCCCGGGGCCGCTTAAGTAAAGCCCCTAGGAGAGGGCCTGGACTTGGCCCGAATTGTTTTTCTAGGCCCCTCCTGTACTGGTTCCTAGGCCCCGCAGTGGCCCCCCACGCGCCATGAACCGCCCCCTCCCCCCTTCCCTCCTGGCCCTCCTCTGCCTCCTCGCCGCCCCCCTCGCCTGGGCCCAAACCCAGCCAGGTTGGATTTCCAGCGACGGCAAAAGCGCCCCCGGCGACCCCATCGTGCTCCGCGTCGTCGCCACCTCCCCCGAATTCACCGAACTCGAACTCTCCCTCCCTGGCGTCTTCGACGAAGCCGTCGCATACGCCAAGCGCTCCTTCCGCCGCCTCTCCCTCCCCCCGACCCAACTCGTCTCCGGCATCGGCTTCCCCGACCGCAACAACCCCCGCGGCTGGTGGGAATTCCCCGCCGCCCTGCGCCTCGCCCCCAAACCGCCCGCCCGCTACCTCCAGCCCTCCCTCGGCAGCCTCCAAAAGGCCTTCTTTCCCAGCTCCGCCCTCGGCCAATCCCCCCGCACCGCCGAAGAAATGCGCCAACTCGGCATCAACCCCGAAGGCGCCCAACCCTCCGTCCCGCGCCTCCGCTCCACCCTCGCCGTCTCCCGCCAAAATAGCCCCCGCGACCTCGTCCTCGAATCCAAAATCCTCGAATTCCGCGACGTCAAACTCTCCGCCCCCATCGTCCCCGCTGGCTTCGAGGGCTCCGACGAAGCCGACGGCTTCGTCCCCCCAGAACTCGTCGACGAATCCTTCTACGCCCAATTCGAGGGCACCTACATCGGCAGCGAACCCGAACTCGGCTCCCTCTCCAGCCTCGGCGCCTTCGCCGGCGTCTCCCTCGCCCTCGCCCCCTACCACATCCTCACTCCCACCCTCGTCCGCCTCCCCTCCAAAATCAGCCTCGTCATCAAACACCGCAACGGCACCGAAGATTACGACTGCCCCGTCCCCTGGGACGCCTGGGCTTCCCTCCCCCCCTTCCTCAACGGCCAAGCCATCCTCGACTCCCTTACCAAAAAAGGCCTCCCCATCGAGGCCTCCCGCAGCGCCCACTACCTCATCCTCACCCCCCAATCCTGGTACTCCATCCTCCAGCCCCTCGCCGCCTGGAAAGCCATCAAGGGCCTCAACGTCGACTTCGCCTTCGTCGGCTCCTCCCCCGCAGACGACCTCCCCAACTCCCGCAGCGCCATCGACGCCTTCATCGAAAACTACTTCCAAAAACACTACTGCCACGGCGTCTACGTCCTCATCTGCGGCGACGTCGACGTCGTCGAAGCCGGCCGCAGCTCCCTCATCACCGGCTCCCCAGACGGCAGCCTCGCCGACTCCGACCACGTCTACGAAGTCATCGGCGCCAACACATCCCCCAGCCTCTACGTCGGCCGACTCTCCGCCAACTCCGACGCTGACCTCCAGGCCCAAGTCGACAAAATCCTCCGCTACGAACGCACCCCCCCACCCGGCGACTGGCCCACCCGCGCCACCCTCTGCGCCAATAGCCAAAACGACGCCGGCAGCTACGGCGTCAACCCCGACTGGCCCTCCAAATACGCCAAGGCCGTCCAAGACGCCGTCAACTACGGCGGCTACACCGCCCCCCCCACCTTCCAAACTCTCCACGCCGGCGCCCTCAGCGCCGCCACCACCCGCGCCACCAACGCCGACGTCGCCGCCGCCCTCAACGACGGCCGCGGCCTCCTCCTCTACCGCGGGCACGGCGACGAAAATAGCTGGACCTCCGGCTGGGACGGCTCCGGAACCGCCGAAAGCAGCGGCCTCCCCTGGACCCGCACCTCCCACGTCAACGCCCTCGCCAACACCGTCCACCCCATCGTCTTCGCGATCAATTGCCTCAACAGCCGCCTCAACCGCGCCGACTGCATCGCCGAAGCCTGGATGCAGCGCCCCAACTCCGGCGCCGTCGCCCACTTCGGCGCCACCGTGACCTCCTACACCAGCGAAAACCACCAGCGCACCAAGGGCATCTTCCGAGCCCTCTACGAAAGCGGATTCTCCAGACTCGGCCCCGCCCTCGCCGAGGCCGAGCGCATCAGCTTCTCCACCTCCGGCGGCGGCGACAGCTGGAACAGCAATACCTTCGCCTACCTGCTCCTCGGCGATCCCGAAATGACCGTGCGCAAAAAAACCGTGCCCCAATGGAAAATTGTCGCCGAAATCGCCGCCTTTGCCAAAGTCGAACCCTACCTCAAGGGCGTCCGCCTCACCGTCCTCGACTCCGCCGATAAGCCAGACCCCGCCGGCTTCGTCCGCCTCGTCGACACCCAGGGCGGCCTCCACAACGGCTTCGCCGACATCGAGGGCAACGTGACCTTCCCCTCCCTCCTCAAATCCCAAATCGCCCGCGCCGATATCCTCGGCGACGGCCTCGCCTACGGCGTCCTTTTCCTCCAAGCCCCGGCCCTCCACCCAGAAGGCATGACCCAAGCCGGCTTCCGCGTCCGCCTCCTCGACATGCCCACCGCCCGCTTCCAAATCTACGGCTCCTCCGACCTCATGCAGTGGACCCCCCTCGGCCTCTCCCAGCCCGACGGCGACGACCAAGTCTTCACCGACCCCGGCGTCCGCGGCGTCCCCTCCAAGTTCTACCGCGCCGTCCAAGTTACCCGCTAGCCCCCCCGCCTTCCCAAGCCCGCTTCCGGCCCATCTACATCCCCTCTACCTCCCATTTTCCTCACCTTCCACATCCCCCCCCCGCCGCTCCCCTCATCCACCCAATCCCTCAGCCCCGCATCCCAGCCCATTCCCCCACCGCCAATTAATCTTCCAGCCGCGCAAAAAAGCGGTCTCCGCGAGGCGCGCCCGCGGGGACTCGCCTCACCGCAACTCCTTCGCCAACCGCGCGGTCGCCCGGGCAATCACCCCGTCCAGTTCGCCCCGCAGCTCCCCCACTCCTCCCGCCGCCCACTCCGGCAAAGTCCGCTCCACCGCAGACCGCTCCTCCACGCTTCCTCCCCCCACCTCCTCACCCGAAGCCGTGTCTAGGACCCGCCAGTAAATCTTCAGACTCGCCGCCAAGCGCTCGCCCCGGCCCTTCTCCTGCCCCTGCAAAGACGGCCCCACCACGTGCAACACCAGCACACTGCGGCCGCCCAATCGCGCCAACTCCTCGCGCGCCAGCGGATTCCCCTGCAACCACTGCAGCGACGCCTCGCTGCGCCGCACCTCCGAAAAAGCCGCCCCCCGCGCCGCCCACTGCTGCCGCACCGCCGCCTCCACCACCTCTCCCCACAGCCGATCCGGAGCCCGGTTCCGCATTTTTTTTGACGCCGCCTGTACCCCCTCCCCATTCCACGCAGCCGAATAAGTCAACGCCGCCTGCAGCGGCATCACCGCCCCCGCCGCCGCCCCCGCCGCCAACACCGGCGTCAATACTAAAAATAAAGCTTCTCCGCTGTTCCTCGCTGCGTTCACCCCATCCCCCAAAAACTTATTTCGGTTCACCTCCTTCTGAACCCAACTCTCGTGAAATGACATCGGCTTCGCAAAACTGACCTGGTCCTGCAACCCCATGATTATCACCGGAACCGGCTGTCGCAGGCGCACCTTCACCGCCGCCGCCGCCCCAGTTCCACTCGCCGCCGCCCCGCCGCCGCTGCTCGCGCAGCCGGAAACTGCCCAGCACACCGCCACCCATCCCATGCGCCAAAAAACTGCTTTCATCGTGATTGAGTAGATTTGCCGCGCCGAACCCACCCTATCCATGCGCGCGGCCCCTCCCCCTGTCCATTTTTCATTTGAATTTAACTGCTTATCCTAACTTCCTGCACCCAACCCCCAGCGCGATCCCACCCCCGCGGCATTCCTTAAATTACTGGACTCTGCACCACTTCCGCTCAATTGTTGATCTGTTGCTCCAGAGCGCCCCCCGCCCTCATGCCCTCCGTCTTCCTGCCCTGCCCCACCTGCGCTACCCCGCTTATCCTCGATGAGGAAAACGTCGGCCTCGAAGTCGTGTGCCCCCGCTGCGCCACCTTTCTGCTCCTTCCAGAAACCATCGACGCCTCCCTCCAGCCCACTCTCATCACTTCCCCCAGCGCGCCTCCTAGCGCTCCCCCGCCCAAATCCCTCCTCCCCCAAGGCCGCCGCAAGTCCGCCCAGGACGAAATCAAACGCCTCGCCGCCGCCGCCGCCGCCGCAGGAGGCGCCCACTCCTTCCACCCCGAAGAAACCTCCCTCCCCACCGACCACCGCCGCACCCCCATCCCCTCCCGCCGCGACCCCAACGCTCCCCTCCCTCCCGGCCTCGAACCGACCCCGCTTCAACCCATCGAGCCCCGCCCAGATCTCGACCTCGGCTCCCCTCCCCTGCGCGGCCCCTCCCGCTTCGTTCAGCCAGAGCCAGCCCCTCCTCCCCCCTCTGAAGGCGAAGCCAGCGACGAATCGGCCGCCCGCGGCGGCTTCCGCCTCGGCGAAGAGCGCCGCCTCCACTTCAGTCCCATCCCCACCGCAGAAGCTGGCGCCGATGCCCCCGACTGGGGCTCCAAACCTGAAAGCCCCGACCAAGCCGCCCGCTCCCGCCGCTTCATCTCCTTCGCCCTCCTCCTCGTGCTCCTCGCCGCCGGCGGAGTCGGCATCTACACCTTCCGCCAAGCCCTCCTGGCCCCCAAGGCCATCACCGAACTTTCCCAGGACCCCAACCCCGCCGCCCCCCGCTCCCAGGAAGACGTCATGCGCAACGTCCGCGACGCCCGCCTTGTCCTCCAGCGCTTCCTCGCCGCCGATTCCCTCGAAGCCCTGGCCGCAGAAGTCCGCCACCCGGAAATCTCCCAGCCCCGCATGCAGCGCCACTACGCTGCCCAACCCCTCAAACCCCTCAAACTCCGCAGCGAAAGCCAGTCCTGGAGCGAAATTCGCTTCGGCGATACCGATTTCATCCGCGCCGGCATGGAATTGAGCGACTTCCGCACCTACCTCATCACCCTCGAAATCGTCCCCGGCGGCGAACCCAAGGTTGACTGGGAATCCTTCGTCAATTGGGCCGAGCTCCCCTGGAAGGACTTCCTCAAAACGCCCCCAGAACAGGCCATCGACTACCGCGTCACCCTCTCCCACGACGTCCGCGATCAGTACTACAATTACTCCTTCCAGGGCCAGGAACTCGAAATGCTCTGCTTTAAACTAGAAGACCCCGAAAAATTCGGCAGCTGCTGGGCCTACTGCCAAAAGGACTCCGAGGCCGCCTCCCAAATCCTCTTCAACCTCAGGCGCGCCCGCCGCCAGGGCATCCACAACACCGATGGCAAATTGGCCACCTCCTGCATGCTCCGCCTCCACTTCCCCCCCGCAGGCCGGACCACGAACCAGGTGCTCATCGAATCCTTCCTCCAGGAGGGCTGGGTCCAGCCCTAGAAGTCCCCGCGCCCCGATGCGGCCGCAACCCCACATGCCTCCGCCCGATTTGCCGCCTTGCTCCCCCCCACATCGCGCGCCACCCTTTCCCCTCTCTCAAGCCATTCCTACCTGACATCCTCATGCCCGTCGCCACTCCCGCGCAATACGCCGCCATGCTCGACGCTGCCCAAAAAGGCAGCTACGCCTATCCGGCCATCAACATCACTTCCATCACCACCATCAACGGCGCGCTCAAAGCCTTCGCCGACGCCAAATCCGACGGCATCATCCAGGTCTCCACCGGCGGCGGCCAGTTTGCCTCCGGCATCAACGTCAAAGACATGGCCCTCGGCGCCATCGTCCTCGCCGAAGCCACCCACCGCCTCGCCGAACGCTACAACGTCCTCGTCGCCCTCCACACCGACCACTGCCAACCCGGCAAAGTCGACACCTTCCTCAAACCCCTCATCGCCGAAACCTCCCGCCGCCGCGCCGCCGGTCTCAATAACCTCTTCAATTCCCACATGCTCGACGCCTCCGAGCTCCCCCTGGAGGAAAATATCCGCCTCTCCAAGGACCTCCTCCAACTCTGCGCCGCCAACGAAATCATCCTCGAAGTCGAAGCCGGCGTCGTCGGCGGCGAGGAAGACGGCCACGATACCTCCGGCGTCTCCGCTGACAAACTCTACACCAGCCCCGAGGACATGCTCGAAGTCTACGAGTCTCTCCAAGGCATCGGCCGCTACATGTTTGCCGCCACCTTCGGCAACGTCCACGGCGCCTACAAACCAGGCGCCGTCAAACTCAAACCCACCATCCTCCGCGACGGCCAAGCCGCCGTCACCGCCAAATACGGCCCCGCCGCAGAAATGGACCTCGTCTTCCACGGCGGCTCCGGCACCCCCCTCGAGGAAATCCGCGAAACCCTCGACTACGGCGTCGTCAAAATGAACATCGACACCGATACCCAATACGCCTTCACCCGCCCCATCGCCGAACACATGTTCCGCCACTTCGACGGCGTCCTCAAAATCGACGGCGAAATCGGCGACAAAAAAATCTACGACCCCCGCGTCTACCTCAAAAAAGGCGAAGAAGGCCTCGCCAAACGCCTCTTCCAAGCCTGCCTCGACCTCCGCTCCGACGGCAAATCCATCTTCGGCCAAGTCTAAAAAGCCCCCTCCCTTCCCCGACCCGCCTGGCGCGGCCGCGGCTTCCGTCCACCTCCCTGGACCGAGCCCCGCCCCTCCCCAGGCGGGTCTTTTTTTGGCCCTCGCCCCCAACCCCTTTTTTCCCCGCGACCCCACCACTCCCGAGGTGCATTCCCCCCACTCTCCGCGTACACTCCTTCGCCCGCTTTTCCCTCAATCCCCCAATCCCTCCCCATTTTGTCTTCCTCTCCGCCCTCCTCCCCCCGCGGCCCCAGCCCGCTCCTCCAAATCGCTCTCTACCTCGCCTCCGTTCTCCTCCTCGGCGCCCTCCTCGCCCCCGTCCTCTACGCCTCCGGAAAATGGCTCGCCGCCCTCCTCGTCAGCTTTAAGCAAACTCAAACCCCACTCCTCGGCTGGGTCGCCAACAAACTAACAATCCACGAGTTCGACAGCTACTTCAACCGCGCCTTCCTCGTCGCCGCCCTCGGCCTCCTCTGGCCCTTTCTCAAGTGGATGCGCCTCTCCCGCCACGCCCTCGGCCTCGCCCCCAAC
Organism: Verrucomicrobiales bacterium; assembly: GCA_947460575.1. Lineage (GTDB taxonomy): Bacteria > Verrucomicrobiota > Verrucomicrobiia > Verrucomicrobiales > V1-33 > CAIZWU01. The sequence continues at coordinate 27,748 of CANHIJ010000032.1, forward strand.
CCCCTCAAGCTGGCCGACTACCTCATGGGCCTCCTCATCGCCGGAGGCCTCCTCGCCACCATGGGCCTCGCCCTCCTCCAAATCGGCGCCTTCACCGCCAAACCCCACCCCGACTGGTCGGCCCTCCTCACTCAAGCCACCCTCGCCGCCCTCGGCGCCTCCCTCATCGAAGAATGGCTCTTCCGCGGCATCTTCCTCGGCGTCGCCCTCCGCGCCTCCTCCCCCGCCAAGGCCATCGTCTTCGTCGCCGCCCTCTTCTCCATCCTCCACCTCATCCAAGCCCCTGACCTCAACGCCAAGGACCGCCCCACCAGGCTCCAAGCCGCCGCCCTCCGCTCCGCCGACTGGCCCGCCCTTGCCGCCCAACACGCTGCCAACCCCGCCCAAAACGACTGGCTCACCGACCCCTCCCTGGCCCGCTTCGCCCCCTCCCACATCGGCCCCACCTCTGGCTTCGCCATGACCGCCGAAATCTTCCGCCGCCTCGCCCGCCCAGCCCTCTTCCTCTCCGAATTCCTCACCCTCTTCGCCATCGGCCTCATCCTCGCCCTGGCCCGCACCCGCACCGCCTCCCTCTGGCTCCCCCTCGGCCTCCACTCCGGCTGGATTTTTATGAACACCCTCTACATGGGCTCCACCCTCACCACCAAAGCCCTCAAGCGCGGCGAATTCAACCTCGGCTCCGGCGACTCCGCCATCCCCCTCATCGGAGCCCAACTCAAAATCGGCCTCCTCCCCCTCGCCGTCCTCCTCCTCAGCGGCCTCGCTGTCCTCTGGTGGCTCCGCCTCCGCCTCACCAAGTTGCCCTCTTCCCCGCCATGCCCTCCCTCGCCCCCCTCCGCAGCTTCGCCCTAGCCGCCCTCAACCTCCTCTACCCCCCGCGCTGCGCCGCCTGCCTCGCCCGCCTTCCCGCCCCGGGCGATTTCTGCCCCCCCTGCGCCGCCCAACTCCAACCCATCGACGGCCCCCACTGCCGCACCTGCAGCGAACCCTTCTCCGGCCGCCTCGCCGCCCCCTTCGCCTGCCCCAACTGCCGCGGCCAATCCTTCGCCTTCGACTGCGCCCTCTCCGCCTGGCGCAGCTCCGGCCCCCTCCGCGAGGCCATCCACCGCTTCAAATACGGCCGCCACCTTCACCTCCGCCTCCCCCTCGCCCACAAGCTGCGCGATGCCCTCGCCGACCCCCGCTTCCCCCCTGCCCCCGCCGCCAACTGGTTTCTCGTCCCCGTCCCCCTCCACCCCCGCCGCTTGCGCGAGCGCCGCTTCAACCAGTCCGCCGAACTCGCCCTCACCCTCTCCAAACTCACCGGCCTTCCCTGCCGCCACCTCCTCCGCCGCACCCGCTACACCTCCTCCCAGGCCGCCCTCAATCGCCCAGAGCGCCTCCGCAACCTCGCCGGCGCCTTCTCCCTCAAACCCCGCACCCCCCTCCCGCCCCACGCCGGTTTCCTCCTCGTCGACGACGTCTTCACCACCGGCTCCACCGCCCACGAATGCGCCGCCGTTCTCAAAAAAGCCGGAGCCGGCCCCGTCATTGTCCTCACCGTGGCCCGCGGCTAATCCCCGGCCCCACCTCTCGGCAGCAGCCCCAGCAGCGCCGCCGCCGCCCGCCCCAGCGGTCGCCCCCTCGCCCACCACGCAATAATCTCCCGCCGCGGCCCCGGCGCCCGAAACGACCGGTACTCCACTCCCCGCTGTGCCCCCTCCCGCGCCGCCATCGCCGGAATCAGCGATAACCCAAAACCCGTCCCCACCAACGCCTGCACCGTCTCCAACTGCGCACTGCTAAAACTAATCGCCAGCCCCCCCCCAGGCCGCCCGCAAAACTGCCTCACCTGATCCCCCAAACAGTGCCCCTCCTTCATCACGATCAGCCGCTCCCCCTCCAAGTCCTCCAACCCCACCAACTCCCGCCGCAACAACCGATGCCCCATCGGCAGCGCCAACAATAATTCCTCCCCCATCACCTGCCGAATCTCCAGACGCTCATCCACCACTGGATGGCTCCCAATCGCAAAGTCGATCTCGCAGTTCAGCGACAACTCCAACAGCCGCGCCGTCGTGTCCTCCTCAATCACCAACTCCACCCCAGGATACCGCCCCGCAAATCCCACGATCAACTCCGGCAACAAATACGGCGCAATCGTCGGCAATACCCCCACCCGCACCTCCCCGCGCAGCAATTCCCGCATCTCCCCCACCTCCCGCACCGCCGCCTCCGCCTCCTCCAAAATCCGTCGCGCCCGCCGCACAAAGGCCACCCCAGCCGCCGTCAACCGCGCCTCCCGCCCCAGCCGATCAAATAACCGCTCCCCCAATTCCTCCTCCAATTTCTGCACCTGCTGGCTCAACGACGGCTGCGATACATGGCAATGCCCCGCCGCTCGCGAAAAATTCCCCGTCCGCACCACCGCCACCACGTACCGAAGTTGCTGCATTTCCATAGCTCTAGACTATACCCCCGACAGGAAAGATGTATTTCAACCTCGAGATTCTCGCGCCATGTTCTTTTCATACCCGTCCTCCCCACGCCCCCCCTCACCCCACCTCCCTAGCGCCACCCCCCGCCCCCTCTTACTCCTTTCCGGCTCCGCCGGCTTCCCATTCCCCTAACTCGTCAGCGGGGTCGCGCCAAAGCGCGGCCCCGCTTTCTTTTTCACCCCAGCCCTGAAAACGCCCCTTCCCTATCGCTTCCTCGGCGGCAGCCTCCTCCTTCCCGAGCCCCAGCTCTGGCTCGACGCCCGCCGCCCCCAAGACTGCTCCTTCGTCTCCCACGCCCACGCCGACCACTTCGCCCGCCACCGCCGCATCCTCTGCTCGCTCCCCACCGCCCACCTCCTCCGCGCCCGCTTCGCCCCTAAGGCCGAAATCATCGCCCTCGATTGGGACCAACCCTGGGACCACCTCGGCTACCGCGTCGTCCTGACCCCCGCAGGCCACATCCTCGGCAGCGCCATGATCCACCTCACCCGCCTCGCCGACGGGGCCAGCCTCCTCTACACTGGCGACTTCAAACTCCGCCCCAGCCTCACCGCCGAGCCCGCCCGCCCCCTCCCCGCGGACACCGTGATCATGGAGTGCACCTTCGGCCGCCCCCACTTCTGCTTCCCGCCCCTCACCGACACCGCCGCCGCCATCCAGCGCTGGTGCCGCAACGCCCTCGATCACGGCGAAACCCCCATCCTCCTCGGCTACTCCCTCGGCAAGGCCCAGGAAATCCAAGCCCTCCTCAGCGGCGGCCATTTTCCCATCGCGGTCCCCCCGCCCGTGGCCGCCATGAACCGCGCCTACCAATCCCTCGGCGTCCCCCTCCCCCCCTGGGAACTCTACCGCGGCGACCCCCGCGGCCGCGTCCTCGTCTTCCCCCCCCAGTCCGCCTCCGCCCTCCACCCCATCGCCCCCAAACTCACCGCCCTCCTCAGCGGCTGGGCCCTCTCCCCAGCCGCCCGCTTCTCCTACCACGTCGACGCCGCCTTCCCCCTCAGCGACCACGCCGATTACCCCGAACTCCTCGAACTCCTCGAACTCACCCGCCCCCACACCGTCCTCGCCACCCACGGCGACAGCGCCGCCTTCACCCGCGACCTCCGCCAGCGCGGCTGGAACGCCTGGTCCCTCGCCGGCTCCGACCAACTCGAACTTTCCCTCCCCTCCACCCTTCCTTCCCCCGCCCCCGCCCCTCCAGAGCCCTCCCGCGACGGCTCCTTCGGCGCCTTCGGCACCCTCTGCGAAACCCTCGCCGCCACCTCCGGCCGCCCCGCCCAAATCGCTCTCCTCGCCGACCACTTCCGCCTGCTCGCCGACCCCGCGGCACTCGCCACCTCGGCCCGGTTCCTGGCCGCCCAATCCGCCGCCGACCCCACACTTCGTCTCTCCCCCGCCATCCTCCGCCACGCCCTTCGCCAAGCCTCCGGCCTTCCCGCGGCCGCCTTCAAAATCCTCGCCCGCTCCCAAGCCCACCTCGGCGACACCGCTTGCCTCGCCCTGCAAAACCGCAGCGCCCCCCAGCCCTGGACCCTCCAGGAAATGCAGCACCTCTTCGACCGCCTCCACCTCGCCTCAGGCCCTTCCGCCCAAGCGGAACTCCTCGCCCACGCCTTCCTCCACCTCTCCCCCCGCAGCGCCCGCCACGCCCTCCACATCCTCACCGGCCACTCCGCCGCCGCCCTCAAAGAGGGCCTCCTCGAAGACGCCCTCGCCGCCGCCTTCCACCGCTCCCCACTCGAACTCCGCGCCGCCCACCTCCTCTCTGGCGACATCGGCGAAACCGCCCAGCGCGCCCAAACCGGCTCCACCGCCCCCGCCTCCCTGCACCCCTTCCGCCCCCTGGCCCCCATGCTCCCCTCCCCCGCCCCCGCCTCCTTCGGAAAAACCTTTCTCCCCCCACCCCACCCCGCACTCTGGCTCGAACCCAAAGCCGAAGGCTCCCGCGCCCAACTCCACCGCACCTCCGCCCGCGCCTCCCTCTTCTCCCCCACCCTCCGCTCCCTCGACCTCAGTTTTTCTGCATTCCTCCAGCGCGCCCGCTCCCTCGACCGCGACGTCATCCTCGACGGCCAACTCCTCCCCTCCCCCCACCCCCCAAAACCCTCCCGCGCTCACGCCGACCTCTTCCTCCCCGACGCCCCGCCCCAGCGCTTCCTCGTCTTCGACCTCCTCTGGCTCGACGGCCAAACCCTCCTCCACCTCCCCCTTGAGGACCGCCGCCGCTGCCTCGAAACCCTCGTCCTCCCCCCAGGTTTTCAGCTCAGCGCCGTCTACCGCGCCGCTTCCCCAAAAACCCTCGATGCCGCCCGCCAAGCCGCCCAAGCCCAAGGCCACCCCCACCTCATCGCCAAGGATCCCGCCAGCCCCTACACCCCCGGCCAGCGCAGCCCAGCCTGGCTCGTTCTCTAAACCTAAAAGCGCGAGTTGAAACTCAACCACGGGGCCTTTTTCGTGATAACTGCGGGGAATCAGCCCTTTTTTCCGCCCCAGGAGACTCACCCTTTGGGTGAGTCTCTTCCATTGTCACATACCCTTACCGAATCGAGAATCTAAAAAGGGGAGTTGCCTATCTTAATTGGCGGGTGCGAGGTGGAGGAGCGTTAGGTTTTTTCCACCCGCGTGGGCCTTTTTGGGGCTTGAGCGCTGGCACCCCTGCCGGGGTGCGGATCTCCTTGGGATGCGGATCCGGTGGTGTCGCTTCGCTCACCACCGGCTACACGCTAGGATGCCTCCGGCATCGCCGCCCGGCGTGTCCGCCGGCCACGATGCGGTGGGGGCTTTTGACGGCGAAAGGGACTCACCCAAAGGGTGAGCCTCCTGAGGTGGACAGCAACGGCTTGTTTCCCTCATTTATCACGAAAAAAGCCCCATGGTCGAGGTTCAACTGCCGTTTTTAGGGTGAATGGTGCACAAGCCCAGCGGCAATGCCAGAGACATCCCCGCATGATGCCCGAGACATCCTGATGCCGGAGGCATCTCAGCCGGAAGCCGGTGGTTGAGCAAAGCGACACCACCGGATTCCCCGTTTTCGCATCATCCGCACCCCGGCAGGGGTGCCAGCCCTCCGTCCCCACCAAATGCCCAACGCGTGAGGAGAAAGCCTAACACACCAGTACCTCGCGCTCGCGAATGAAGATAGTCAACTCCCGCATCTAGGCTAAACCCCGCGCCCCATCCGCGCTCCATCCCTATCGCCCCCCGCCCTCAGCCCGGAGGCCAGCCCAGAGCCCGCCCCGCCAGCAAATGCACGTGCAAATGCGGCACCGTCTCCCCTGCGTCCCGGCCGTGGTTGATCACGAGGCGAAACCCCTGCTCCGCACCGCACACCCCCAGGCGCCGCGCCACCTCCCCCGCCGCCAACAACAACGCCCCCAGCAACGCCTGGTCCCCCGCCTCCGCCTCCCCCACCCGCGCAATCACCCGCTTCGGCACGATCAATACGTGCACCGGCGCCTGCGGCGCCGCATCCCGAAACGCAAAGGTCTCCCCATCCTCATACACCACCTCGCACGGAATTTCTCCAGCCACCAGTCGCTCAAAAATAGTCATCGCTTTATCGTTGGTTCAATTTTCCCCGCGCCTCACCTGCCCCCGCGGGCCACCCCATCCTCCCTCAACTTTTCCAACTTTCAAGCCGCCGCCCGCAACTCCAGCCGACACCCCCCCGACGCCGCCGCCCGCTGCCGCAAAAAATGCGCGATCTCTTCCTCCAAATCCCGGCAACTCTGCGTCCAATACTTCGCCGCACACAGCCGCTTCACCCCCTCGTGCGCCTCCGTCAGCGCAATCGCACTCGCCCCCAGCCCCGTCAACTCCTCTAGCCGCGCGTCCAACAACTGGAAAAACCGCAGCTCAAAACCCTCCCCGGCCTCTCGCGCCATCTCGTCCAGCGACAAACTCACCGTCGGCGGCGTCAGCGCCACCCGCGCCCCGATCTCCTCAAACCCAATCCGCTCCAAAATCCCCCGTATCTTCCCCCCCAACTCCTCCAGTGTTATCGTCGACCCCGGAAAGCGCTCCCTTAGGTAGATCATCAGACTGCGCACAATATCCGGGGTAAACCACCAGTCCACCTCCCCCGCCGCCCGCGCCGCCTCCCGTATACTCTCCTCCAGCCAGTCCTTCCCATAGCTCGCCGTCGCGTAGCGTCCGACCCGCAAAAGCGGCAATTGTGCAGGTAAAGCGATCACTGGTTTAAAAAAATCTCCCGGCTCTCAGCCCGGCGTAAACAACTCCGGATGCAACACGCTCGCCGGAACCCGGTGCTCCATGGACTCAATCTCGTGGATAAATTCCCCCACATCTTGAAATTCCCGGTACACGCTGGCATACCGCACATAGGCCACCGGATCGATGCTGTGCAATTTGTCCATCACCTTGAGCCCCAACAGCCGGGACGGAATCTCGCGCTGCCCCGTGGCCGCCAAATCCGTCGCAATGTCGTCGGCCGCCCCGTGCAGCGCCTCCAAACTCACCGGCCGCTTCTCGCACGCCTTCGTAAAACTCCGGATCAATTTCTCCCGGTCAAACGGCTCCCGCGCCTCATTCCGCTTCAAAACCAATAAATCCGCCTGCTCCACGTGCTCATACGTCGTGAACCGCGTCCCGCAACCCAAGCACTCCCTGCGCCGCCGGATCGAGGCCCCGTCCCGCGATATCCGCGAGTCGATCACCTTGTCGTCCTGGGCATGGCATTTCGGGCAGCGCATAAAATCAGGACCCCTCGGGAATCCGTCGGCCACTTTAGAAGACTACCCGTAGTGGTGTCAATGCCCGAACCCACTATATTTAGACTTTTATCAAAAGCGCGACGCAACTCCCCCTCCTAGCCTTCCCCCACGAGAATGTTTGACACCGCGCCTCCCCAATGGCACTCACCTCCTGCCATGTACCCTCGCCTCTGCTCCCCGCTCTTCGCCCTCAGCCTCGCCCTGGGGTCCCTGGCCACCTCCTGGTCCGCTCCCACCTGGAATCAATTCCGCGGCCCCTTCGGCAACGGCCAAGCCGAAGGCGCCAACCTGCCCACCTCCTGGTCCGAAACCGAGCACGTCTCCTGGAAAACCCCCGTCCCCCACCAGGGCTGGTCCACCCCCCTCATCCTCGACAACCAAGTCTGGCTCACCTCCGCCACCGAAGACGGCCGCGAATTCTGGGCCTACTGCCTCGAGCGCTCCTCCGGCAAAATCCTCCACCAAGTCAAACTCTTCACCAGCGAAAACCCCGAACCCCTCGGCAACCCCCTCAACTCCTACGCCTCCTGCACCGGCTTCCTCGAACCCGGCCGCGTCTACCTCCACTTCGGCAGCTACGGCACCGCCTGCCTCGACACCGCCACCTTCCAAGAACTCTGGCGCCGCACCGACCTCCCCTGCCGCCACCTCCGCGGCCCCGGCTCCTCCCTCTTCCCCTGGAAAAATGCCATCATCCTCACCATGGACGGCGCCGACCTCCAATACCTCGCCGCCCTGGATAAAAAAACCGGCGCCACGCTCTGGAAAACCAATCGCGACACCGCCTTCAACGACCTCGACGAAAAAGGCCAGCCCACCCTCGAAGGCGACCTCCGCAAAGCCTACAGCACTCCCATCGCCATCGAAGTCGGCGGCCTCCCCCAACTCGTCTGCACCGGCTCCCGCGCCACCGTCGCCTACCACCCAGACACCGGCAAAGAAATCTGGCGCGCTACCTACCCGGGCTTCTCCAACGCCAGCCTTCCTGCCTGGGTCGACGGTCTCCTCGTCCTCAACACCGGCCACGGCAAAGCCGCCCTCCGCGCCTACCGCATCACCCCAGAATCCTCCGGCGATATCTCCAGCTCCCTCGTCTGGGAACAAACCAAATACATCCCCACCAGATCCTCCCCCGTCGTCGCCAACGGCCTCATCTTCCTCATGGCCGACAACGGCCTCCTTAGCGCCGTCGACCCCAAAGACGGCTCCCTCCTCTTCAGCGAACGCACCGGCGCCTCCTGCAGCGCCTCCCCCCTCTTCGCCGACGGCAAGCTCTTCTTCTGCAACGAGCGCGGCCAATCCTACGTCCTCCTCCCCAATCGCGCCTACTCCCCCCTCGCCGAAAACACCCTCCCCGACGGCATCATGGCCAGCCCCGCCGCCGCCGACCGCGACCTCTTC
>CANHIJ010000033.1 GCA_947460575.1 Verrucomicrobiales bacterium
ACCACCGGCATGTTCGGCGCTTGGAATTCCGTGCGGAGATCCTTCACCAGGTTGACGAGATTTTGCGCATATTCGGGTATCGCCGGTGCAGTGCACATGTCATTCCAGCCCTGTTGCCAATAAAAACCCGCCATTTCGTATTTCTGGTCCCCAAGCTCAGCCAAGGCGGCGCGGATTTCTTCCACCATTTTGGTGTAATAGGGACCGACCTGGCCAGCAGAACTGGGCGGTCGGAAATCCTGATACAGGCTCTTTCCGCCCCAGGCCGTCTTGATCAACAGCACCGGCTCTTGGTAGAAGTCACCCAGCACAAAACCGAAACCCAGCTCGGGTCCTATGTGCCTTCTCGATCCGTCGGCGGCATAACCGGTGTAGCCCACCGTGAGGCCACCCTTCAAAACCTGGTCGCCCACCTTGAAGGAAATGCGCACATCCTCCCGGACGACCCATTCCCCTTTGTCATTTTTGAGCTGCTTCATCTTGTCGGCGCTCTTCGAGTGCTTCATCGACCAGACCAGATTCCCCTTGCCGCCGTTGTAGTCCCTCTCGCCGTCATGATCCACCGAGCCCTGCCCCTCCATGTTGGACTGGCCCGCGAGGATGAAGACTTTGAGCTTTCCCGACTGCGCCCTGGCGTCGAACGGCAAGAGCGAAAAAGTGGCAAGGACGAGGATGAGGCATTTCTTCATAGATGGTTCGGGGGGGGCTTTGGCACATCAACGCTGACCCCGGCAGAAAATGGTAGAAAAAATATTTAAAAAAATTCATCTGAATGACCTAAAATGGGACAGGTTGACCGGAACCTGCGGATACCTGGCAACGCCATCGACCCCCCGCGCGCGCGAACCCGGCCCCCGCACCCCTAAGATTCAAATCGACAGTTTCCGCTCCTTGGGCTAATCCCGAGCCATGGCGCTGTTGAGATTTCTGAGTAAAATCGAGCAAGTGGCGGCTTATGTGCGCGATGAATTGGCCCGCGGCAAATGGCACTATGAGATTCCGGGCCGGGAAGACCTTGCCATCGAATGCGGCGTGAACGCCAAAACTGTGGAAAGCGCCTTGCGCTTGCTCGAGCGAGAAGGACTGCTCCTTGCCCAAGGTGCCGGGCGCAGGAGGCGCATCGCAGCCCAGGCCCAGGCCAAAGGCGCGCTGAAAATTACCTTCATGGTCTATGAGCAGCTAGGTCCCGTGCAGATCAGCTACAACGATCCCGCGCAGATCAGTTATAACGATTTTAGCCATCAACTGACCCGTGCCGGCCATTCCTCCACGATCGCCGGGAAGTCGCTGACGGATCTGGGCATGGATTTGCGCCGCGTGGCAAAGTATGTGAAAGGCATCAAGAATGATGCCTGGGTGATTATAGGTGGCCCGCGGGAAGTGCTTGAGTGGTTTTCCCGGCAAGCGGTTCCGGCGTGTGCCGTATTCGGACGCAGTAGCCAGCTCCCGATTTCTTCGGTGAGGATCGACAAGAAGGCCGCGATGCAGCGCGCCGTGGAGAGGTTGGTCCAACTGGGACACCGCCGGATCGTGTTGCTCGCGAGGACGGATCGGCGCAAGTCGGGCCCAGGACTCCACGAGCGGATGTTTCTCGCAGAACTGGAGGCGCATGGCATCCCGACCGGTCCCTACAATCTGCCGGATTGGGACAACGACGTGGAAAGCTACCATGGCTGCCTCGCCGCGCTGTTCGGCAAAACCCCGCCCACGGCCCTGTTCATTGATGAACCTCCCCTGTTTTACGCGGCCCTCTTATTTCTTTCCCGGCGAGGGCTCTGTGTGCCGCGCGATGTGTCGATCGTCTGTCATGACCCGGATCGCTGGTTTACATGGTGCGATCCGGTGGCTTCGCACTTCAACTGGGATGCCCGTCCGGTGTGGACTCATTTAATCCGCTGGGCTAACCAGATTGCGGCCGGAAAGGACCTGATTAAGCACAGCTTGATCAACGCCGAGTTCATCGAGGGTGGCACGATTGGTCCGGCGCCGGGCCGGTGAGTGCCTAGAGAAAGTCGGGGCGGCCCCCGCGCTGGTGAACCTGCAGGATTTCAAGTCGCGTTCCGGATCGGGATCATGGCCGCTACTTGCTTTCGCAGCGATGGCCTCCGCCCCCGAACCGAGCTTCTCTCCTGCCCCAATTTAGGACAACCGTTTTGGAAAAAACCTGGCCCTGGGATCAACCATTTTCTTCCTTCTCTCTGTAATGGAATGCAGCATGCCCAGGTCGTGCTCAGGCAAACGGCCTCGGTCCGACCGACTCCAATCCTTCAGCAACCCCGCAAGCCATTCATGAAACCACTAACCGTGATGAAACTGACAGAACTTGCGCCATCCCGGCCGCGCAAGCCGCGGCGCCACCTGTGCACCGCCCTCGCCCTGCCGCTGGCCGCCCTCGGCCACTGGGTGCCCTGCGCGCAGGCGCAACTCCCCTTCATGGCGCTGACCGGAGATGGCACCACCGGCACTCTCCTGGAGAATGGCGAGGCGGACGGCTACAGATTCCAGACCGGAGGCTCGGCCCTGACCGTGAACTGGCTAGGGCTCTATGACGCTGCCAACGACGATGAGACCGGGTCCGCGGGTGATGGTCTCCTAGCTTCGCACCGGGTAAGCATCTGGCTCGAGAGTGATGGAACCCTGGTGGCAGAGACGACGGTCCTCACCACCGACGCTTTGGCAGGAAACTTCCGCGGCCACAATATCACCCCGGTAATTCTGGCCGCGAACACGGGATACGTCATCGCTGCCGACTACGGTGAGACCGGGGACCGGCAGCGGGAGGGCGCAGATACGGCCGAATGGGAAGTCTTTAACGAGATATCCCATCTCGAAGGGCGTTACGGTGCCCCGGGAGCCGGGATGCCGACGAGCAAATGGGGCCTCTTGGTTGGCCCCAATTTCGGGGGTGACGGTCCCCCTCCAACCGCGTTCCGGTGGCAGGGCGCGGACCGCGCCAACTGGACTGATGCGGCCAATTGGAACAACACGGTGCCCGGTGCCGCGGATATCGCCATCCTCGCGGACCGCGGTACCGCAGGCCAGACGCTTATCCTGGACTCCGACGCTGCGGTCGCCGGTCTGACTTTCAACAACCTGGTGGCCCAGCAGGTCATCGCTTCCCCGGCTGGCAAGACTCTCACATTAGCTAGCGGCGCCAGCTTGACGTCGGAAGTCGCAGAGGGGACGCACTCCATCAGCGCCGCTGTCGATATCACCTCGGGCACGAAGCTCGGTCCCGGCAGGGTTACCCTTTCCGGCACCGTGGCCGCCCATCATGCAGGGGGTGGCAACATCGCGATGATAGTCAGCGACGGGGTCCTGACCATTTCCGGCACCACCACGGTTGACCCGAGCAAGCGTTTCCGCGTCGATGGCAGTGGCACCCTGGAAGTGACCGGCGCGTTAAACACCGCCGGACAGGTGATGCCCGTGGGTTCCGGCAGCTCGCCCGATACCGCCACGGTGCTCTTGAAAGGCTCCGGCCAGTGGAACCAAACCCACACCGGCGGCGGCGACTTTGCGATCGGCATCTCTGGTGCTAACAATGGCCGATTGATCATCCAGGACACTGCCCAGCTGAACTCGACGTTCCTGAGCGTGGCCTTGTTTGGCCCCGGCACCGGCACGGTCCTGCAGAATGGCGGAACGGTCACTCTGGTCACCACGCCTGCTAACTATACAACGGTGGGGCGTCCAGCGCTTATGCTTGGCTATTTTGGCACTGCCGACTACCACCTCAACGGCGGCACTTTGCACTGCGGCACGATTGGCGGTGGGGGGATCAACTTCGGTCTCGGCGGCAATGGCATGTTCTATTTCAACGGTGGCACCCTCGTGCCAAACAGCGACGACCTTATTATTGTTGACCCTATCGGTGATCTCTCCGCCGCTGTAGGACAAACCAGTTTCATACAGGGGTTGAACCAAGTGCTAGTGCAGTCTGGGGCGGTCATTGATAGTGCGGGCCACCTCATTTCAATTGATCAGATCCTTGAGCACGACTTTGACGGCCCGGCCCTCGATGGCGGTCTGACCAAGCAAGGTCTGGGAACTCTGAAACTGCTTCAGGATTCGTCCTACACCGGCCCGACCAAGGTGCAGGCTGGCACGCTGGCTTGCGCGACCGCCGCTTCCCTGGCATCGACCACCCTCGAAATCGCCGCCGCCGCCAAGGTCGACCTCGCCTACACCGGGAACCGAAACATCCCGAGGCTCACAATTGGCGATAATGTAAAACGGCCGGGCGTCTACGGCTCCTCCTCCTCACCAGCACCGCTGGCAAATCAGGACGACGTCCACTTCGCCGGAACTGGCACCGTGACGGTGGGTGGTTCTTCCGGTTTCACCAGTTGGGCCGATGCCAACAACGCGACTGGGCAAACCCCGCAGCAGGACCACGACAACGACGGCAGGGAAAACGGCATCGAATACTTCATGGGCCAAACCGGTTCGTCTTTCACTACCATACCCGGCCTCGACGCGACCAATACGGTCACTTGGACGATGGATCCGGCTTACCAAGGCACCTATGAGGTCCAAACCTCGCCCGACCTCGTCACCTGGACGAACGTCGATCCCAAGCCCGTGCCCTCGGGCGGCCATCTCAGTTACCGTTTGTCACCTGGTGCGCCAGCGGGCAAGCGCTTCCTCCGGTTGCTCGTGACGCCGACACCCTGAGCAGGGCCGACCCCTCCATAGCTAAACCGCAAGGTCGGAAGCCTAGCACTCCCGGCCTTTGGCGCACCGTGGCGGCGCCAGGCTGGTCCGCCCCCCCTTTTCGCTCTCTTGATTCGCCGGGCCCGCCCCCGGGGCCGACCCATGCACTCGCCAGCGCTTGGCGTTGCGCCGCTCCGTTGCTGGCGTGATAACTACAGAATGAAGCCTGAGCCCACCCCGGAACATTCGCCCCTGCTGCCGGTCTCGGCGGACCGCATGCCAGGAGTCATTCAGGCCGAAGTGGACCCGCTGGCTCACGCCGTGCTCATCGACTTCGACCCCAAAGTACTCACCGAAGAGGGCGTCCGCAAAATCGCGGCCCAACTTGCCCCCGTGGGCCACCAGGCCTATTGCAAAACCATCTTGCACTTGGGCGGCCGGGCCTCCGGCGCCGCGGAGCAAAAACTCGAGCGCAAGGCCCAAAAAATTGCGGGCATCCGCCGCGCCCGGGCCACCTTTCTCGGCGGGGTCATGACCGTGACTTTCGACGACGCCCGCCTCACCGAAGCCGAGGTCATCCGCCAAGTCCGCGCCACGGGCGCCCCCGTGCAGCCCTACGCTCCCGACGCCGCGGTGCGCCCGTCCTCAGCCCTCGGTTGGATCAAATACGCCATCTCCGGCGAGCGCCGCGAGGCCCTCTTCATGGTCCTCACGTTCGTCTTCATGATGGCCGCCTGGCTCAGCGACCGCGCCGGAAGCCCCCTCCACGCCGCCCTCTACGCCGCCGCCTACCTCACCGGCGGCTACTTCGGCGCCCGCGCCGGCCTCCAGTCGCTCCGCCAGTGGACCATCGACGTCGACCTCCTCATGATCCTAGCCGCCTTGGGCGCCGCGGTGGTCAATGCCCCCTTCGAGGGCGCCATGCTCCTCTTCCTCTTCTCCCTCTCTAACGTGCTGCAGGCTTTTGCCATCGACCGCACCCGCAAGGCGATCAAGTCGCTCATGAAGCTGCGCCCTGACAAGGCCCTGGCCCGCCGCGATGGCGGCACCGCCCTCGTCGCTGTCGCCGACCTCGTGATCGGCGACATCCTCGTGGTGCGCCCCGGCGAAAGCATCGCCCTCGACAGCGTCATCGTCGAGGGCCACAGCGCGATCGACCAAGCCTCCCTCACCGGAGAGTCTATCCCCGTCGCCAAAGCCGTGGGCGACCCCGTCTTCGCGGGCACCATCAATCAAACCGGCGGCCTCGAAATCCGCGTCACTCGCCTCGCCAAGGATTCTACCATCGAAAAGTTAGTGCGCCTGGTTGAAGAAGCCCAGAGCGAGAAGGCGGAAACCCAGCGCTTCCTCGACCGCGCTGAACAATTCTACGCCATCGGCGTCATCCTCTTCACGATCGGGCTGATTCTGGTGCCCACCCTCTTTTACCACGAGGCCTTCCAAAGCGCCTTTTACCGCGCCATGACCGTCATGGTGGTGGCCTCGCCCTGCGCCCTCATCATCAGCACCCCCGCCTCCATCCTCTCCGCCATCGGCGGCGCCGCCCGCCGCGGCGTCCTCTTCAAGGGCGGCGTCCACCTGGAGCGCGCCGCCACCATCAAGGTCGTCACCTTCGACAAAACCGGAACCCTAACGGAAGGAAAACCTCGCGTCACCGACGTCGTAGTGGGCGGCGCGGTCTTCCCTTTCGCCGCCGCTCCCAGCCCCGCGGCCCTGGATTTGCTCGGCCTGGTGGGCCCCGTGGAGCTGAAATCCGAGCACCCCCTCGCCCAAGCCATCGTCAGCGAGTGCCGCCAGCGCGGCCTGACCCTAACGGAGTGCACCGCCTTCCAGTCCATCTCCGGCCAGGGTGCCAGCGGCCTCGTCGCGGGCCGCCGCATCGCGGTGGGCAACGCCCGCTACTTCGCCTCCCAGCAAGTCGCCTTCCCCGAGGCCTTCAGCGCCCAAGTGGCCGCCCTTCAAGACGAGGGCAAAACCTGCGTCGTGGTGGGCGAACTCGACGAACTCGCCGGCACCGCGACCCTGCTCGGCGCGGTGGCCATCGCCGATACCCTCCGCCCGGAAGCCGCCGCCGTGATTCAGCAACTCAAGGCCGACGGCATCGCCCGGGTCGTCATGCTGACTGGCGATAACGCTCGGGTCGCCCAGGCGATCGCCCGCCAGGCGGGCGTCGATGAATACTACGCCGACCTCCTGCCGGAAGACAAGGTGCGGGTCATCAAGGAACTCAAAAGCCTGGGGCCCGTGGCCATGGTGGGCGACGGAGTCAACGACGCCCCGGCCCTCGCCACCGCCACCATCGGCATCGCCATGGGAGCCGCCGGGACGGATGTCGCCATGGAGACCGCGGACGTGGTCCTGATGAGCGACAATTTGCACAATATCGTGTTCGCCCTAGCGCTCAGTCGGCGCGCCCGCCGCGTCATCTATCAAAATTTAGGATTCGCCCTAGCGGTGATCCTATTGCTGGTCATTTCCGCCCTGGGCTTCCACTTACCCCTGCCCATCGGGGTCGTCGCCCACGAGGGCAGCACCGTCTTGGTCTGCCTCAACGGCCTGCGCATGCTGGCCTTCCGCCCCGGGAAACGCTGAAACTTCCCGGCCCGCAGGTCGCGCTTTCCCCTCTAGGCTTTTCACGTCCCCCCCGCCCCACCAAAGCCCACTTCGAGCCACTGCGCCCCCTCCGCCCCGGCGGTGGCCTCGCGCTCCGCCCCCACCGCGCCCGACGGCAACAGCGCCCAATCCCCCGGCCCCAGCCGCACGTCCCCAAACGCCGCGGTCCCCGCCACCATCCCCACCATGAGAAACTGCCCGGCCCGCCCGCAGCCCCTCAGCGCTCCCGGCGCCGCCTCCCGGCGATGCACCGCAAAATAGGCGCACTCCACCAACAAGCCGTCAACCGCCGCTACCCCGCAACTCGGCGCACTGTCCGCAAAATCAATGCAGCGCAGGCTCTCCGCCACATGCATGGCCCGCGGCTGGCCGTCCAGCCCCAGCCGATTCCAATCAAATACCCGATAGGTGGTGTCGCTATTTTGCTGGATCTCAAAAATAAGCAGGCCCGCCCCGATCGCGTGCAGCCGCCCGCTCGGAATAAAAATAAAGTCGCCTTCGGCCACCGGAAGTTGCGGCACCAGGCCCGCCGCGCTGCCGTCCGCCAGCGCCGCCGCAAAAAGCTCCCGCGTCGTGCCCGGCTGCACCCCAGCGTACACGCAGGCCCCCGGCGCCGCCCCCGCGATGACCCACATCTCGGTTTTGGGCTCGCCCTGCAAAGCCGCCGCCTCCCCGGCCGGCGGATGCACCTGCAGCGAAAGCACGTCCCGTGCATCCAATAGCTTAATCAGCAGGGGAAAGCGCTCCCCTTGCGGCGCCTCCGCCCCAAAAATGTCCTCCCGGTGCTCCCGCCACAGCTGGTTCAAAGTCAAACCCGCGTAGCGCCCCCCCACCACCACGCTCTGCTCGTCCGCCCGATCCACCACCTCCCAGCTCTCCCCATACGGCCGCCCGTCCTCGGGCAGGGGCCGACCATACCGGCTTTGCAGCATCCGGCCGCCCCATACTCGCTCCTGGTACAGCGGCTGCAGTTGAATCACGACGCAATCAGGTTTCTCCATCTTTGCCCCTAGGCAATCCCTGCCCCGCTGTCAATCCCCGGCCTTCCTGGACCCTCCAAAAAGCCCCCGCCCCCCCACCCCCAACCGAAGTCCTTAATGTTTATAAAATTTCCACGTTGCCGATCTTTTCGCCGAGCGTAGACTGGCCGGTGGCCCGCGGGATCTGCGCCGCGGGCCCGCCCTTTACCGAGACCGAGTTTCCTCATTTTACCATGTCCGCCCGCCGCCCCCGCCGCCGCCAGGATGAAGCGCCCGCCCTCCTGCGCCACCCCCTGTCCGACGTCCGAGCCCTGGGCTTGATTGCCTTTGGCGCCCTGCTTTTCCTCGCCCTCTACACCTACACCCCCGACGACGTCCCCGCCCGCTTCAGCATCGCGAGCCGCTCCGAGCCCAACGACCCCGTGCTCAACGCCATCGGCCCGTTCGGCGCAGTCGTCGGCGGCTACACCATTTTCCTCTTTGGCGCCGCCGCCTTCCTCATCCCCGCCTGCCTGATCTGGCTCGGGATGTCCCGCTTTCTGCGCCCCTCGCGCCCCCTCGGCCGACCCCTCTGCGGCTTCGCCCTAACACTTATTAGCGCCTCGGTGGTCCTCGGCCTCCAGGGCAGCTTCTTTCAGTCGTGGTGGAAAGACTACAACATCCTCGGTCCCGGCGGCGGCATCGGCTTTATGGCCCAACTCGTCGCCCAAAAAACCATCGGCTCTCTCGGCGGCATCATCGGCGGCATCCTCGGCTACGCCAGCGGCCTGAGCCTCCTCGTGGGCCTGGAGCTACCCACCCTCATAGCCGCTAGTCAGCGGGCCTGGGGCGAACTCTGCGCCCTCGCCACCGGCCGCCGCGACCAGGCCTCGCCCCCGTCGGCCTCCTCCGAAGCCGAGCGCCTCCTCTCCGAACATCAGCGCACTGAGCGCGAGCGCCGCCGCCTGGAGCGCGAACTCCGCACCAAGGTCCGGGTCCCCGCCTCCCTCCTCAGCGACGCCGACGGCCCCGACCCCGAACTCACCCAGGACGACCTCCCCCTCGAAGTCGCCCTCGACCCCGACGTCCCGGAGCCCCGCATCATCGACGGCTCGGCCCGCCGCGCCGCCACCGGCGAAAAAAAACTCTCCCTCTCCGAGTGGCGCAAGCAGCAACAAGATAAAATCAAGCCCGCCTCCGACGGCTCCGCCCGCGGCCTTGCCGTTGGCGATTTCTCCAATTACGTCCTCCCCCCCGTCGAACTCCTCCACTGGGACGAAAACGCCGCCGCCGCCCCCGCCGACGTTTCCTATCTCCGCTCTACGCAAAACAACATCGTCCGCACCCTAGCCACCTTTGGCATCACGGTCCTCCCCGGCGACATCACCCGCGGCCCCACCATTACCCGCTACGAAATCTACCCCAGCGATGGCCTCCGCGTCAGCCGCATCTCCGCCCTCGAAGCTGACCTCGCCCGCGCCACCCGCGCCGAGCGCATCAACATCCTCGCCCCCATCCCCGGCAAGGACACCGTCGGCATCGAAATCGCCAACAAAGATAAAGTCGCCGTCCCCCTCCGCGAACTCCTCGAAGACCCCGCCTTCCACTCTGGCAAGTGCCGCCTCCCCCTCGCCCTCGGCAAAGACGTCTACGGCGAAACCATCGTCGCCGACCTCGCCGGCATGCCCCACCTCCTCGTCGCCGGCGCCACTGGCTCCGGGAAGTCGGTCTGCATCAATAGCATCATCGCCAGCCTGCTCTTCCAATTTACCCCCGAGCAACTCCGCTTTATCATGATCGACCCCAAGGTCGTGGAAATGCAAACCTACAACGACCTCCCCCACCTGGTGGTCCCCGTGGTCACCGATCCCAAAAAAGTCATCATGGCCCTCCGCTGGGTGGTCAACGAAATGGAACACCGCTACCGCCTCTTCGCCGGTGAAGGGGTGCGCAATTTCGACACCTTCAACGCCCGCAAGCAAAAGGCCGCCGACGCCAAGGCCAAATCCGACGCCGCCGCCGCCACCCCCCTCCTCCCTCTCTTCAACTCCGCCCCCGCCGAACTCCCCCTCCCCGAGGACGACCCGCTCGGCGATTTCCCCGCCGAAACTTCCCCCGCCGAAATCTCCCCGCGCCCCCCCTCCCCCCTCGCTGAATGCGAACTCCCCGAAGACCTCACCTCCGGCCAGGCCCTCGACGATTTCGGCCCCGGCTTCGCCCTCGGCGACCCCAGCGATGACCTCGACCCGGACGACCGCGCAGACCCCGACGCCCCTGCCCCCACCGCCGCCCACTCCAAGCACCAAGCTCGCCTCCGCGAGGCCTACCGCGAGGAACAAAACGTCCGCAATGCCCCCGCCGAAATCTGGGACGACAACGAACTCGTCGCCGAGGACGATCCCGAGTCCGCCATCGACGTCGTCCCCGACAGCATTCCCTACATCGTGGTCATCATCGATGAGTTAGCGGACCTCATGCAGACCGCCCCCGCGGACATGGAAGGCCTCATCGCCCGCATCGCCCAAAAAGCCCGCGCGGCCGGCATTCACATGATCCTCGCCACCCAAACCCCCCGCGCCGAAGTCATCACCGGCACCATCAAGGCCAATATCCCCTGCCGCATCGCCTTCCAAGTCTCCAGCGCCCTCGACTCCCGCGTCATCCTCGACTCCAAGGGCGCCGATAAATTGGTCGGCAAGGGCGACATGCTCTACGTCCCCCCCGGCACCGCCAAAATGGTGCGCGCCCAGGGCGCCTTTGTCACCGACGACGAAATCGTCGCCCTCGTGCAGCACTGCAAAGAACAGAGCGGCGGCCTCAAAGTCGAAAAGTCCGTCCACGAAGCCATCAACGGCCCGGCCCGCCCCGTCGAAAAAATCAGCGAAGAAGACGAGGAAACGCTCCAAACCTGCATCGACGTGGTTATGCAGGAACGCAAGGCCAGCACCTCCCTGCTGCAGCGCCGCCTCCGCCTCGGCTATGGCCGCGCCGCCCGCATGATGGATCTCATGGAACAGCGCGGCATCATCGGCCCCAGCGATGGCCCCACCAAACCTCGCGAAATCTTGATCGAACTTGACGCCGAGGACGAGTAGCGCAACCCTCCCCCCCGCCCGCTTCCTCCCCGGGCCGCCCCCCACTTTTCCTATTTCTTTTCGGCATCCCCGATGCCCCTCCCCCCCTCCCACCCCATGTCTTCCGTTGGCCAACAACTTCAGCAGGCCCGCGTCGCCCGCAAACTCACCGTCGAGGACGCCGCCTTCAAAACCCACATCCCCCACCAACACCTCCGCGACCTCGAAAACGACGACTTCTCGCACTTCGCCAACCCCACCTACGCCAAGGGTTTTCTCAAACTCTACAGCCGCTTCCTCAACGTCGACCTCGGCGATACCCTCGACGACTTCGCCCCCAGCGCCCCCCCTGGCCGCCCCGTCCAGACCCACATCCAAGAGTCCCACCCCTCCCGCGTCCTCAATCCCTCGCGCATGCGCCACTCCCGCCGCGCCACCCGCCGCGGCCGCAACCCCCGCCTTCCCTGGGACAAAATCGCCCTCATCGCCTTCCTCCTCGCCGCCGCCTGGCTCCTCTTTAAACCCGCCAAACCTACCCCGGCACCCCCGCCCCCCGCCGCCTCCCAGCCCGCCCCCAAATCCCTCCCCACTCCCACCGCAGCCCCCACTCCCTCTCCCGAACCCGCCGAAACCGAACCCGCCGCCGAAACCGAGCCCGCCCTAGCGCCAGAACCCGCCCCAGCGCCCGAACCCGAGCCTCCGGCCCCCCGCGCCACCGCGGTGGAAGACGAAGCCCCGCCCGCCCGCTGAACCGCCGCCCCATGTCCGCTCCCCGCCTCCTCTACTGCCGCTGCGCCTACGCCCAGGTCCTCCCCCAGGAGGTCAAAGACGGCGTGCTCCGCCACCTCTGCTCCGCTGCCCAACCCTTCGAAAGCGTCGCCGACCTCTGCGAAATGTCTGCCCGCCGCGACCCCCGCCTCGCCGAACTCGCCAGCTCCGATCTCAAAATCATCGCCTGCCACCCCCGCGCCGTAAAGTGGCTCTTCCACGCCGCCAACGCCCCTTTGCCCGAATCCACCGAAATCGTCAACCTGCGCAGCCTCTCCACCGCAGAAGCCTGCCAGCTCCTTCCCCCGCCCGCCTAAGCGCCAGCCTCCCCCGCCCATGTCCCTCTCCCCCGATTTTTCCCTCCTCCTCTACGAAGGCCGCGGCAGCCAGCCCCTCGACCCCGAGCGCCGCTTTGCCCTCTGCGCCGCCCTCTTAGACCGTGGCTACTCCCTCAGCCGCGCCGGACTCGGCGCCCGCCTCGCCCCCGGCCAAAAGGCCCTCATCGTCCTCGGCGAATTCGACCGCGGCCAAGCCCCCGACCTCGAAGACGCCGACGGCGCCATCGCCCTCTCCGCCTGCGATATCACTGGACTCGACCCCGCCGCCGTCACCGACCTCGTAGAACGCCGCCGCGGCGACCGCCCCATGAACCAGCCCGGCCTCTGGAAGCCGTGGTTCCCCGTCATCGACTACAGCCGCTGCACGAACTGCATGCAGTGTCTCAGCTTCTGCCTCTTCGACGTCTACGGCGTCAGCAAGGAAGGCAAACTCCAAGTCCAAAACAACGACAACTGCAAAACCAACTGCCCCGCCTGCTCCCGCGTCTGCCCGGAAGTAGCCATCATGTTCCCCAAATACAGCAGCGGCCCCATCAATGGAGAACCAGTCAGCGATAGCGACATCAAACGCGAAAAAATGAAAGTAGATATCTCCGCCCTCCTCGGCGGAGACCTCTACGCCCGCCTCCGCGAGCGCAGCGACGAAGCCAAAAGCCGCTTCTCCCAAGAGCGCGACGCTAGCAAGGCCCTAGCCGAACGCAAAAAATGCCTCGCCAAGCTCATGGCCGAAGGCATGATCCCCGCCGACGTCCTCGCCAGCCTCCCCAGCCCCGACGAAATCCAGCGCCGCGCCGCCGCCGCCGCCGCCCGCGCCGAGGCCGCCCTCGCCGACGCCCCCCTGCCCTGAGCCCTGGGCGCTCCGCGCTAGTCCAACCGCTCCACTGACACCGCGACCTTCATGGTCCGCGTCCCCGCGCCCACATAGCTCCCTTTGACCGGCGCCACGTCCTCATAGTCCCGCCCCACCGCCAGCGTGATGTAGCGCTCGTCCACCCCCTGGCGGTTCGTCGGATCAAAGCCGATCCATCCCCGGCCCGGCAAGTACACTTCCACCCAGGCATGCGATTCGTGGGCCCCCCGCAACCCACCCCGCTGCGCGTCGTAGAGGTAGCCGCTCACGTAGCGCGCCGGAATCCCCAAGGAGCGACAGAGCGCCAGCAGCAAATGGGCGAAGTCCTGGCAAACTCCCACGCGGCTGACAAAAAAATCCTCACTGGTAGTGTCTACCGTAGTCACCCCCGCCTGGTACCGGCAGCTGTCGTAGACGTGGCTGTTGAGCACCTCCGCGGTGCGCAAAATGTCGTCGCTGTCATCGCGTAAATCGAGCGCCGCCTTCCACAGCTGCGGATTGAAGCGCACGTAGCGGCTGTGTCCCACATACAGCCCCACTTCCTCCGACTCCCGGCACTGGGCCAACTCCAAAAACGAACCCGGCGCCGCCGCCGCCAGCCCCTCGCCCCGCGCCGCCGTCGTCACGGTCGCTTGGGCCTCAATCACCAGGCGCTGGTGGGGCTCCTCAATCTCAAAGTGCTGCACCCCATTGCGGTAAAAGTCGTGGTATTGCTTGAGCCGGGTGCTCGGCAGCACCTTGAGCAGGTAGAAGCTGCAGGTTTGCCAGGGCGTGCTCGGCGGCCGCAGGCGGATCTCGTTGCAATTGCTCCGCACCGCGGCGGTGTAGAGGTATTCGGTGCGGTGTTGGATGCGCAGCTTCATGGGGGCCCCACAGGGCTAAAGGTACTTATTATTGTTGTTGCTGCTGCTGCTGAAACTCCACCCAGCGGCGCTGCTGGCTGTCCACCGACGGGATGAAAGTCACGCTCTGCTGGTCTTGGGGCAAGAGCACATAGGTTTCAAAAATGCGCTGCCCCAATTCATTCAATACATTCTGAATGTCGTCGGTGTACTCCTGCAATCCCCGCTCCAGCACTTCCGCGCTGCTCCCAAAATTCAGCCGCGCCAGCAAGCGACCCGCCAGCCGCTCCGCGGAATTCCCATAGCTCCCCAGCGGCGTCCCCGAGATGGCGTGTAAGTTGGCGTCGATCTGCCGTACACAATACCGCACCGAACGCGGGAAATCCGTAGAAAACATCAACAAGTCGATCACCCCCTCCGCCTCCGGCTCCCCTCCCACCTCCGCACGGTACGTCCCAATCGCACTCGCCGACCGCAAAATCGAGGTCCACTGAAACGAGTCCAGCGCGTTCCCGTGCGGCGCCATGTGCACCCGAATGTCCAAAAAGCGACTCGTCTTGTCCGCCCGCTCCAAGTGCTTCCCCAATTGGATAAACTGCCAGCCCTCGCTGCGCGCCAAGGTCGCATCTGTAATCCCGTGAAATAACAGCGAGCCCGTTATAATCCGATCGTACACGCTCTGCGGCGACATCTGAAACAAGCTCAAGGTGCTCCCCGCCGTAATGAAAAGATAGAGATCGTTGAGCTCCGTCCACATCTCGTCAGATATTTGATCCCGCACCGTCCGCGCATTCTCCCGCGCCTGCCGCAAGCACATCGTGATCGCGTCCGGGTTCCCCTCGTGCAGCGTCATGAAAAACCCCACATCCGCCACCGTCCCCTGCGGGTAAAGCAGCGCAAATTGATCCTCCATCGCCGTCGCCACCAACACCGGGTCCCAGTAGTCGTTCAAACTCCGGCTCCCCATGGTCTCCCCATCCAATAATAACTCATTGCTCGCCTGCAACAGCCGGGCCAAATTCTCCGCCCGCTCCATAAAGCGGGCCATCCAATACAAATTGTCGGCAACTCGAGATAGCATTTGTTAGTAATTAAGGGAGTTCAGGGCCGCCCCGCCGCCAGCGAGGGCCGCGCGCTTCAAGAGGGGTGGAGCACCCAGGTGTCCTTGCTTCCGCCGCCCTGGGAGGAATTGACCACGATGGAGCCCTTTTTCAGGGCCACGCGGGTCAGCCCGCCAGGGAGAATGTGGGTCCGCTCGCCGCTGAGCACGAAGGGCCGCAAGTCGACGTGCCGTCCCTCCACGCTGCCCTCGGTCAAGGTCGGATGGCGACTGAAATAGACGACCGGCTGGGCGATGTAGTTGCGCGGATTGGCCAAAATCAGCCCGCGGAATGTCTCGATCTCGGCCCGGCTGGCCCGCGGCCCAATCAGCATGCCGTAGCCCCCGCTCTCGTTGGCGGCCTTCACCACCAACTCCCCCAGGTGATCCAATATGTAGCCGCGGTCCTTTTCGTCCCACGCTAAATACGTCGGCACCTGCTGCAAAATCGGGTCCTGATCCAAATAGTATTTTATCATCCGATCCACATAGGCGTACGTCACCTTGTCGTCGGCTACTCCCGTTCCAATGGCATTGGCCAGGGCCACATTGCCCGCCCGCACCGCGCTGACCAGCCCCGGCACCCCCAGCATGCTGTCGGACCGAAACACCTTGGGATCCAAAAAATCGTCGTCGAGCCGCCGGTAAATCACATCCACCTGCTGCAGCCCCCGGGTGGTCCGCATATAGACCTGCGCCCCTACCACGATCAAGTCCTTGCCCTCCACGATCTCAATCCCCATCTGCCGCGCCAAAAAACTGTGTTCAAAATAGGCGCTGTTATAGTGCCCCGGCGTCAGCAGCACGCACACCGGATCCGCCTTGGCGTGCGGCGCAATGTACTGCAAGGTCCCCAGCAAATCCGCCGCATAGCTGTCCACGCTGCGCACCCCCGCACTCCCAAATAAATGCGGAAATACCCGCTTCATCGCCATGCGGTTCTCTAGCACATACGACACCCCCGAGGGACATCGCCCGTTGTCCTCCAAAACCAGGTAGGATCCGTCCCGATCCCGAATCAGGTCCGTCCCGCAAATGTGGATGTAAATGTCCCGAGGCACATCCACGTCTTTAAATTCCGGCCGGTAGTGCGCCGCGCTCAACACCACCTCTTCTGGAATTACCTTGTCCTTAAGAATCTTTTGCTCGTGGTAGACGTCGTAGAGAAATAAGTTGAGCGCCGTGATGCGCTGCACCAACCCGTCCTCCACCACCTGCCACTCCTCCGCCGGAATAATCCGCGGAATGGGGTCAAAGGGAAACACCCGCTCCGTCCCCTGCTGGTCCCCATACACCGTAAACGTGATCCCCTGCTTGAGAAACAGCGTCTCCAAATTGCGGATCTTCTGGTCCAACTCGGCCTTCGAGAGGGTGTCCAGCCGCTCCCGCATCAATTGATAGTGCGGGCGCACCTCGCCATTGCTGGCAAACATCTCATCAAAGAGATCCTCGGTATCGTATTGGTCGAGCAGCACGCTTTGCCATCAAAGCAACTGCCGTGCCGACCGCGCGCTTTTCTTAATCGCGCCCCCAAAAGCCCGCGCCCCCACGGGATCCCCCGCCCGCCCCCCGCGCCAGGCCGTCGGCCCGCGCAGAGAAACCGCGCGCCGATTGACCGCGCATGGGCCAGCCACGCTGTGGCTGTGAAAATGGCTGCTTGGCGGTCCGGGGGTTGAAAACCCCGGCTAGTCACGGGTAACCCCTCCGGGGTTGCCGCGGCGGTCCAAATGACCGCCCGCCCATGGGCGGCCGCGCCCTGGGCGGGTACCGCAAAATGGTCTGTTCGCCTGCGCCATTCGCTCGCCAACTGTACGATTCGCCGGGCAGCCGCGCCATGAAGCCTGGCAGCCACGCCTATGAGCCCACGCCCGCCCGCGCTGGGCGGCGCGGCTCCAGGTCGGCGGAGCGCGGCTCGGGGAAAAGGCCGCCGGGCGGCTGCGCTTAGGCCAGCGCGGCCGCCGCCACCGCCGTCTCCGCATTGAACTTTTGCCCGCGCAGCTCCGGCTTGGTGTTGCTGATCAACTCGGCGCGGAATTTGGCGACAAAGCTCTCGGTCGGCCACGAACAAGCTTCTCCAAAAGCGCAAATGGTCTTGCCATCAATTTGATAGGCAACGCTTTCCAGCGTATCCACGTCCTCGGGCGTGGCGTTCCCCGCCGCAATGCGGTCGCTCAATTTCTTCATCCACAAACTCCCCTCGCGGCAAGGCGTGCACTGCCCGCAGGACTCGTGGGCGTAAAAGTTGTTCAAGTTATTGAGCACCCAGGCCATGCTCCGGCTGTCGTCCATGATGATGACCCCGCCCGATCCCGCCATCGACCCGCACTGGGCAATGGTGTCGAAATCCATCGGGATGTCCCACACCGTCAGCTCCCGGATCGATCCGTCGGGCTGCTTGAGCTTGAAGACTTCGTCGGCGCGCAGCACTTTGGCGGAAGACCCGCCCGGGATAATGGCCTTGAGCGAGCGCCCCGGCTTGAGGCCGCCGCAGAGTTCATTGATGACCTCGCCCAGGGTGATCTTGCCGACTTGCACTTCGTAGTAGCCGGGCTTTTGCACGTCGCCGCTGACGCAGAGAATGCGGGTGCCATTGTTCCGCGGGGTGCCTAACTTGGCGTATTCTGCCCCTCCCAATTCCAAAATGTGCTTCACGTGGCACAGGCTCTCCACGTTGTTCACGATCGTCGGGCACATGTAGAGTCCCAGGGCGGCCGGAAAATACGGTGGCTTGATGCGCGGATAGGGCCGCTTGCCCTCTAGCGATTCAATCAGCCCGGTCTCCTCCCCGCAAATATAGGCCCCGGCTCCGCGGTGCACGTAGATTTCCAGGTCAAAGCCGCTCCCGCAAATCCCCTTCCCCAAAAATCCCTTGCCGCGCGCCTCCGCGATGGCCTTCTCCAAAATCTGCGCCGCCTCCGGAAACTCCTCCCGGATATAAATATAGGCCAAGTGCGCCCCCACCGCAAAACAGGAAATCGCCATTCCCTCCACCAACTGGTGCGGGTCTTGGTGCATGATGTAGCGGTCCTTAAACGTCCCCGGCTCCGACTCATCCGCATTGCAAATCAAATACACCGGCTTGGTATTCGTCGGCGGAATAAACGTCCACTTCACCCCCGTGGGAAATCCCGCGCCGCCCCGCCCCCGCAGGCCGCTCAGCTTCACCTCCTCCGTAATCGCCCGCGGCTCCATCGTCAGCGCCTTGCGCAATTGCGCATACCCCCCTTCCTCCAAGTACCGCTCAATCGATGGATTCCACCCCACCCGATCCACATTGCGGAAAATCATGCGGTGTTCGCGGGGATGCGGTGCTTTGCCGGGCTTGTATTGGATGGCCATGGGAATCAAAAAAAGGAGGTAGTGCGCCGCCAGAGCGGACCCGCGGCCCGCCCCTTCCGGAACTCGGGAATTTCCGGTTCCTCGCCCGCGCAGCAAGGCGAATTTGTGAAAAATTTCACAAGCTCTCGCCCCTTCGCGCCGCGCCGCCCCGCTCTAAGGGTGCAGGTAGTTCGCCAGATAATTCCAAAACCACTCGCCCTTCTCCTGGTGGTACCGCAGCACCAAGCCTCCAAAAAAGGCCGCGGGCAACACCAGGGCGAACACCACCAGCGCGAAGCAGCCCCCGTCTTGCGAATGGCTGCTGCGGCGCGCCGTCGTCGACACCGGGCGCTGCACCGACGCCGGCGCCAAGACCACCGGCGCCGGTCGCGCCGCCGCCGCGGGGGCCCCCGGGGCGCCCTGCTCATAAATCCGCGTCGGCTGCTCTTCCATCCGCACCACCCGCACCGCCACCTCCGAGTGGTACTCCGCCCGCACATCCCCGAAAAGCAGCCCATCCCCATGCTCCAGCACCCGCAGCTCCACCGCCTGGCCATTTACTTTGGTCTGGTTCGTCGACTCCAGATCCGTCAACACAAAATCCCCACCCTCGCTGACCCGCAGCACCGCGTGGTGGCTCGAAGCCGCCCCCGGCGGCAGCACGATATCGTTGTCCGCAGCCCGACCAATCGTAAAGGTCGGCCCGTTCAGCCCATACTTGGCCGAACTTCCGTCAGGGAGGTGAATGATGATTTTGGGCATACCAAAGCGGGGATTCAAATAAGCGGCGCAACCCCTCGCTTATAGCCTCCCCCCCGCCATCCGACAAGAGGCGGTTTTGCCAATCCCCCTCCTCCAGGCCCAGCGGCGAAAGGCGCACTGGGCTCCCGGGGGAAAACCGCCAGCGAGTCAGGAAAACCCCTCTGGGGTTCGCCGCTGCGATCCAAACAGACCCCGACGGGTGCGCTTCACCCGGTAATTCGCACGCTTCGGACCCGCACCCTGGGAAGCGTCGGGCTTTGCCGATCCAGCCGACTCCTCAGTGGAGGTGGTCCGCGCAAATTACCCGGCAATTTGCGCTCCACCCCCGAATGGAATAGTCCGCCCGCCAGCGCGCGCTGGTCCATGGATCCTAAAACCGGGAGTTGAAAGCTGATTGGTGGGCTCTTTTTCGCGATGAGAACGGGGAATGATCCGCTTTTTTGCATCGGGAGGTTCACCCATTGAACAAGTCCCTTCCACAGTCAAAATCCGCCTTGAAATCGGTCCGCGGGACGCGCCCGGCGGCGATGCCCGGAGTCAGCCCGGGATGAAGCCGGACTCAGCTCGGGAGGGTGCCAGCGGCAGCCCAGGAAGATGCCGGAGACATCCCAGGAAGATGCCGGAGGCATCCCAGCGTGTAGCCGGTGGTCGAGCGAAGCGACACCACCGGACCGCGCCCCAAGGGGGCCCGCACCCCGGCAGGGGTGCCAGCGCAGCAGCCCCCCAAGGGCTACACACAAGCACAACGCGCCAGCGTCTTGGAAAAGCGCGCGATGTGGCCCGCCGATTAGGCCGCCCCTTTAGGGCTCGGTTCGCTTTTTGGCCCGCTACCCAGGGCGTTGCCCTGGGCTGGCGTAGGACGCGCCGTGGGCGCTCTCCATTTGCGCCCCGGCGAGGCACCACAAGTCAGCCCAGGGCAACGCCCTAGGTTTCCCCTCCGCAAAGAAATTCAAGCCCTGCAGGAGATTACTAATAGAAAATAAAACCGTTCGGCGGGCGCGCCAGCTGGCGCGCCCGCGACTCACCGCCCTAAGCCCGCGACTCACCGCCCTAAAAAGGCCCACGCGCGCAAGAACAGCCACCCGCGTCGGCGCTCCGCGCCCACCTAATTCGATAGTCAACTCGCGATTTTAGGATAATGAGAAGAGGATGAGGGATTCCCACCGCCACCGGGTCCTGGGGCCGGAGCGGGTCAGTCCAGTTCCGCGGGGGCCAAGCGCCGCCCCCAGCGCGGCCAGATGCGCCAGGCCCAGGGCAGCAGGAAGGCGGCGGTGAAGAGGGTGGCCAAAACTCCCACCATGCAGCACAGCCCCATGCTGATTAGTCCGCTGTTGCCGGAAACGGCGAGGGCTCCGAAGCCCAAGCCCGTGCTCAGCCCGCAGTAGGCCAGCGCCCGGCCCACTCCGTGGGTGCCGTCCCCGCCTTCGCGCTCGTGCCGCCGCAGGGCGTAAATCATGTGGATCGTGAAATCCAAGCCCAGGCCCAAGCTGAGGGGGATGGCCGCGATGTTGACGAAATTCCACTCCATGCCCCGCGCCGACATGTAGGCCAGCAGGATCAACCCGCTAAAAGCCAGGGTCGCCAGGGCCAGCAGAATTTCCCGCGCCCCGCGGAAAACGACGAAGAGAAGCGCCGCCAGCACCGCGCCCGCTGGCAGGCAGATGCGCTGCGCCTCTTCCCGGACCAAGGGGAGAATTTTCTGGTTGAGATAGCGCCAGCCAGCGGGGTAAAAGCTGGAAATTTTTTCCAGGGCCGCCACCACGGGGGCGTCGCCAGGCACCACCGCGGGCGGCAACTGCATGAAGCCCAAGGCGTTGACTTGCCCCGGGCGGCGCTGCAACAGGTGGCCCAAGGTGCCCTCCAGCAAGCTCGGTTCCGGCCAGCGCGCCGCGGCGCCCGGCTCTGCGGCATAGGCCGCCAGTTTGGCGAACACGCGCTGCGCCAACATCCCGGCTTCCTTTTCATAGCCCGCCGCCCCGATGGCCGCCTCCAGCCGCGGTCCGTCGGCCGCCAGAGCCTGGAGGCGCGGGAGATTTTCCGCTTGGCGCTCCCGGTCGGGCAAGAGGCGGTCGGGCAAGTACCAGGAGAGCAGTTCGCCGCGAGCCAGGGCGGGCTCCAGCACCGCGCGGGCCGCCGCCATGGCCGCGGCCACGGGGACCTCGGAAGTCCCGCTGGCGACCAGGGGCAACCACTCGCCCTTGCTCTCGGGCGGCTCCATTTTGGCCTGCATGCGCTCGAGGGCGTTGAAGGCCTCGCTTTTGACGGGGCGGAGCACGTTGGGTCCGCGGTGAATCCCCGGCAGGCCGCGGTGCCACAGCACCGCCATGCTGGCCACCAGGAGGGCGGCGGCGCACCAGCCTGGCAGGGCTTGCCGCCAGCGGGAAACCGGCGGCGCGGCGACCCCTGCCGCTTTGACCCGGACTTTCAGCCGCATCGCCAGGGGCAAAAAGCCGAACAGCATGATGGCCGCCCCAATCAAAATCCCCAGCGCCGTCAGCGTTCCCAGCTGGGAGATCCCCGGAAGCGAGCTCATCGAGAGCGAGCCAAACACCAGGGCCGTGGTCAGGGCCGACCACAGCACTCCGGGCAACACCCGCCGACACACCCGCGGCCAGGTCGCCCCCGGCATGGCCTGCGCTTCGTGCAGCGCCACCACTCCAAAATCCTCAATCATCCCCGTCAAGATGGCGGCAAACCCCATCGACATCACGTTCAGCCCCCCGTAAATGAGCCCCGCCGTACCCAGCGTCAACAGATTGGTAATCAACAGTGCCGCCATCAGCAAAATCAGCGGCTTCAGGGTCCGGTGCAGCAGCCAAAACAAAAAGGCCACGATAAAAGTGATCCCCCCCACCGACTGCGACATGTCCCGCTCCATCCCGGTGGCGATCTCGGCGCGAAACGCCGGTTCACCCGTAAAAGCCACCGCCACGGCCGCAAACTCGGGGTGCTGGACCCGCCAGGCGGCCACGCCTTCCTGACGCATCCGCTCCAGCCATTGGGCCACCACCCGGTAATCGGGGGTGGCCTCCAGGGGTTCGGCATAGACGAGGTGGAAGGTGCCGTCGCTGCTGCGATACCCATTGCCCGCCCCCGTGGCCCCGAGCAATTTGGGGTCGGCCGCGCGGAAAAGCGGCCCCGTCAACCCCAGCGGATCGTACGCCCCCGCGGCGAGCACCTGGGAGTCCTGCGAAGTCGCCATCTCCTCCAAAGTCGCCTCCGCCTGCCGCTGCGCCCCATCGCCTGCCAGCTTTTCCGTCAAAGCGCGCACCTGCTCGGGCGCGGCGTTCAACAGCGCATAGGCTACCATCCCCGACAATTCCGCGCCCGCCACTTCTTGATTTTCTTGGTCCAGCGGCGGCCGCGCGCTGACCTTGTGGCAGAGTTTCGCGAGCGATTCCAAGTGGCTCGCCAGCGAAAGCGCCGCCGCTTCCGCCGCCGCCGCCTCCGCCGCCTCCAGCGTAATCACCAGCCGATTGGCCTTCTGAAAGGAATCCCGCAAAATCCGGGTCCCCTCCAAGCCGGGCATCTTCTGCGGCAGCAAGTCCAGCACTTCCACATTGTAATTCAGCCGCGCCAGGCCCACCCACCCCAGCACCGCCGTCACCGCCAAAAGCAAAACATAGGACCAGCGCTGCATGGAAAATCAAAAAAAGGGGGGAATACTCTGCGAAAGCCACCTTTCACGCCCCCTTGCCGGATGACAAATGCAGAAAATCCACATTCCTTCAACTTCATCCGGGCCAAAACCGCCACAGGAGTCCGCCGCTGGCCAGCACCACCGCGAAGGCGGCTCCCAGGCGCCAGGCCAGTCCGGAACTTCCCAACACTGCCACGGCGGCGAACTTGAAGCCAAAATTGGCCAGGACCGCGAGCAAGATCGCCCGCCAAGCGCTGCCCGGGGATAAGCTTCCCGCCTGGGCCAGCTGGGCCGAAGACAAGGTGATGGCGTCGACGTCGGTCAGGCCCGACAAGCCCGCCACCACATACAGTCCGGCGGCGCCAAAGTGGTCGCGCGCCGCCGCCACCGCTACCAGCACCCCAGCGTAGAGCAGGCCAAACACCAGGGCGCCCTGGAATTCAGCCGGATTTTTCGGCGCGGGCATTTCCCCACTTTGCCGGAAACTCATCCAGTGGAGCCCCCCGGCCACCAGCCCGCAAACCCCCAGCAGTGCCGCCAGGGGAGGCGCGATGGCCCCCACCGCCCCCGGCGCCGCCGCCGCCACTTCGCCCAAAACCCGCAGCAGCGAAATACAGGATGCCGCCATGATCACGCAGGCCGCCAGCGGAGCCAGCGCCGGGTCCTGCGCGCTGCGCCGGGCAAAGCTCACCGTCGTCGCGGTGCTGGAAACGAGCCCCCCGACGACGCCCCCCAGCAAAGTGCCCGCGCGGGCCCCCAGCAATTTGTAGGACACGTAGCCGATCAGGCTGATGGCCACGATGAAAACCACCATCAGCCAAATTGAAAAGGGATTCCACACCGCGTAGGGCCCGTAGGCTCGGTTGGGCAGGACGGGCAGAATGATCAGACTGAGGAGGGCAAATTGCGCAATGGCCCGCATGTCTCGCTCGCCCACCGCGGCGGCAAATTGGTGCATCGGCTGCTTTAAGTGCAGCAACAACAGCATCACCCCCCCTATCAGCACCCCCGCCGCCATCTGGTCGGAAGCCAGCAAAATCCCCACGGCGTAGAGCAACAGGGCCGCCACCTCGGAAGTGATGCCGCCATTCGGTCCGCCCGCCTGCCCTTTCAGCACCTTGGCCAACACCAACACCCCCGCGAGGGCCAACAAACCCGCCCCCAAAATCCACCCCCCATAGACCGCCGCAATTTTGGCGCAAACGGTCCCCAACAGCGCAAACAAGGGAAAAGTCCGAATCCCCCCGACCGAGGCATCAGTGCGCTGCCGCTGCAGCCCCAGCAATAACCCCAGGGCCAGCGAGACCGTGATTTGCAGCAGCGTTTGGGTTTCCATCGTTGCAAGGGGCCAGAAAGCCGATCCTCCCTACTCCTAGCGCAGCTCCGCCCCCTTGTAAACTCGCGCCCACATTCCCCCTAAAATCCCCCTGGCCCGATCCCCGCCTCCACCGCCACGCTGAAGTCCGCCGCCACCGTGGCCGTGACCCGGTAGAGCCCCGAACCCTCAAAATAGCCCGCCTCCGCAGCAAGGTGGCGCTTTCCCTCGGCCTCAAAAGCCACCCGCAATCCCGACGCCCCCCGCAAGCGCACCGCGGATCCAGCGCTGCCTCCCGGCGCAATGTCCCCCAGTTTCTCCTCAAAACCGTTCCCCGAAATCACCACCTCCCGAAGCGCCACACCCGCAAGATTGCGCACCGTCACCTCGGGATGCCGCGCGCAGCCCGCCAGGCCCAAGCTCAGCAAAATCGCCCCATAAAAAGTGGCCGGAAGCCGCCGCATCATTCCGCCAGGCTCCCACCCGTTTTCGCGCTGTCAATCCCTATCCCAGCCACCCCTCCCCCCGGCGATTTTCTTTGCCGTCTAAGCCGCAGTTCCCTTGCGCGCATCTCCGCGCCGCCTTCCCTCGTAGCTCAGCCCTAATCCGGCCGCCCGCCCCCGCCCCTGCCCGCTCCATGATCCCCCGCGAAAAACCCGACCTCAATGCCCGCCTTCACGAGGTGCCGCACCAGCCGGGCGTCTATCTGATGCGCGACCGCTTTGGCAAAATCATCTACGTGGGCAAAGCCAAGGATCTGCGGCGGCGCCTCAGCAATTACTTTCAGCCAGCTCGCAGCCACATGGCCGACCTCAAAACCCGCGCCCTCATCAAGAGCATCTGGGATTTTGAATACCACACCGTGCGCAACGAGCCCGAGTCCCTCCTCCTCGAGATCAAACTCATCAAGGAATACCGCCCCAAATACAATATTGCCCTCCGCGACGACAAGCGCTTCCTCCTCCTCAAAATGCACCCCGAGGAACCCTGGCCGCGCTTCTTCCTCACGCGCACCCGCAAGGACGACGGCGCCCGCTACTTCGGCCCCTTCGCCCACAGCAATAGCCTCCGCACCACCCTCCACTGGATGCAAAAACAGTTCGGCCTCCGCTCCTGCCGACCCCAAGAACCCAGCGAAACCGACTACCGCCACTGCCACAACGACCTTATCAAAAACTGCTGCGCCCCCTGCATCGGCCGCACCCTCCAGGCCGAATACCTCAAAAAAGTCGAAGCCGCCGCCGCCTTCCTCGACGGTCGCTTCAAAGACCACCTCCAGGAAATCGAAGCCGAAATGCACGCCGCCGCCGCCGAACTCGACTTCGAGCGCGCCGCCGAACTCCGCGACATGCTCCTCGATTTCCAGCGCACCCTCCAGCCCGCCCGCCGCTTCACCCGCAGCCGCGGCACCCCCTCCGGCCACCTCAACCCCCTAGCCGACCTCCGCGAACTCGGCGAAATCCTCCAGCTCGACCACCCCCCTCAGGTCATGGAGTGCTTTGACATTTCTAACATCTCATCGAGCCACATCGTCGCCAGCATGGTCCGCTTTAAGGACGGCGTCCCCGACACCGCTAACTATCGCCGCTATCGCATCAAAACCGTGGCCACTCAAAACGACTTCGCCTCCATGGCCGAAGTGGTGCGCCGCCGCTACTCCCGCATTCTCCTCGAAGCCGCCCAGGCTGCCCCCGCGGTCTTCGAGGGCAACCAGGAACCCACCGCCGAGGCCCTCCGCCGCCTCGCCCGCCACCTCGAAGCGCACCCCGAGGACCTCCCCGCCCGCACCCCCTTCGTGCGCCTCCCCGACCTCGTCATCGTCGACGGCGGCAAGGGCCAACTCTCCTCCGCCTGCGCCGAATTGCAGCGCCTCGGCCTCTCTCAACTCCCCATCATCGGCCTAGCCAAAGAGCGCGAGGAGGTCTTCCTCCCCGGCCAGTCCGATCCCATCACCATGCCCCACACCATGGGCGCCCTCAAACTCCTCCAGCGCATCCGCGACGAAGCCCACCGCTGGGCCAACGGCTACCACCAAGTCCTCATGAAGCGCCGCATCGCCGAAAGCATCATCGACGACTGCCCCGGCATCTCCCCCGCCAAAAAAAACGCCCTCCTCGCCGAATTTGGCAGCGTCGCCCGCCTGCGCCGCCTCACCCCCGAAACCATCGCCCGCCTCCCCGGCATCAGCCTAAAACTCGCCACCACCCTGCGCGCTTGGCTCGACACCCACTAGCCCCCTTTCCGAGCCGCATTCCGCCTTGCGCTCCCCGGCGCCCGTTCCACAGTTTTCCGGTCCTCCTCGCGCCCATGTTTTCCCGCCTCCAGAAGCTGATGTTCACCCTCGCCCTCGTGGCCGTGGGGACCGCCCAGCTCTTCGGCGTCCACGGCGGCTACCTCTGCCCCTGCAGCGGACAAACTTCTCCCCTAGCGGATTGCGCCGCCGCCTGCCACGCCGAGGCCGAGCCCCACGCCTGCGAAGCCTTCCGCGGCGGCGCGCCCTCAGACCAAGACTCAGACCACGACCACCGCGCCCTGCGCCAGTCGCTCGTGGCCGCCCC
Organism: Verrucomicrobiales bacterium; assembly: GCA_947460575.1. Taxonomy (GTDB): domain Bacteria; phylum Verrucomicrobiota; class Verrucomicrobiia; order Verrucomicrobiales; family V1-33; genus CAIZWU01. The sequence goes on from CANHIJ010000033.1 coordinate 26,793, forward strand.
GTCCCCTCCTCCCCCTAGCCCTCCGGCAGTGGTCCTCTTCGACCTCCCCCCCGCGCTCCAATTGCCCGAACTCCACCTCCAAGTGGCCCTGGTCGCGCCCCCGCGGCCGGAGCGCTGCCCCGGCCAGGCGCCGCCCTCGGCCTTGCTGGTGGCCCAGACCATGGTGCGGATGATTTGAGCTGAGCGCCCCCCCCTTGCCTCCCCCCGGATCGGGCGGGACGGCCCCCGCCTCGCGACTACCCCGGGATTTCCCCGCGGCGTCCCTCACTTCTTATCCCCGTGCCCTCATGCTTCGCTCCCTGCTTTTTTTCCTCCCCCTTACCGCCGGGGCGGCCTCGTTCACCCTCGAATCCGCCGTCTCCCACGCCCTGCGCCACCACCCCGACCTGGCCGCTGCCCGCTGCGCCATCGCGGAAGCCCGCGGCCGCCTCGCCCAGTCCGGCCGCCTCCCCAACCCCGAAGCGGAAGCCAACCTCCAGCCCAATCTCAACGGCCGCGAGTTCTCCGCGGAGCTCGGCCTGGTGCAGCGCTTCCCCCTAACGCAGCGCCTCGCCCTAGAGCGCGCCGCTTCCCAAGCCCAAGTCGCCGCCGCCATCGCCGAAGTCCAAGCCGCCGAACAGCGCCTCGCCGCCGCGGTCCGCAGCGCCGCCGTCAAACTCCTCAGCCTCGACGCCAGCCAAGCCCTCAAGGAACGCCTCGCCGCTAACAGCAGCCAACTCGCCGCCGCCGCCCGCCAAACCGCCGCCCAAGGCGAAGGCTCCTCCCTCGAGGCCGCCCAATTCGAACTCGAAGCCCAACAGCTTTCCCTCGACCTCCTCCAACTCCAGTCCGCCCGCGCCGATCTCGTCGGCTCCACCCGCCCCCTCCTCGGCCTCCCCCCCAGCGCATCCCTCAGCTTCACCGGAAACCTCGCCGTCCTCCCGCAACCTCAGCCCGCTTCTCCTAACCTCCCCGCTCGACCCGACTACCAGGCCGCCCTGGCCCGCCTCGAGGCCGCGCGGCAAGAGTCCGCCCTCGCGCGCGCTCAGCGCTGGAGCGACGCCGGGGTCGGCCTCAGCGCCAAACTCGACCGCGCCGAGGACGCCCCCGACGGCCTGCGCACCGAGGGCCTCATCGGCCTCAAATTCACCCTCCCCCTCCCGCTTTGGCAACAAAACCAAGGCCGCATCCAGGAAACCGCCGCCGCCGCCGACCGCGCCGCCAAAGAACTCGCCGCCCTCGACGCCGCGGTCCGCGCCGAAGCCGCCGCCGCCCTCGACATCATGGAGGCCGCCCGCCGCGTCCTCGCTCAACTCTCCGCCCAACTCCTTCCCAAAGCGGCCCAACTCGAAGCCCAATTCCTCGCCCACCTCCAGTCTGGTCAACCCGGCGCCCAGCGCAGCGACCTCCTCCGCGCCCGCGAAAAACACCTCGCCCTCGAACAAGCCGAAATCGACGCCCGCCTCTCCTATCACCTCGCTCTGATCCGCTATCAAGCCGCCCTAGCGCGCTGATCCCACCCCCCTTTTTCCATGAAACGCCTTCTCCTCCTGCTGGCCTGCGCCCCCTTCTCCCTCGCCGCCGCCCCCGACCCCGCCAAACTCGCCAACACCGTCATCCTCGACGAAACCGCGGTGCAAAACCTCGGCATCGAAACCGCCGAAGCCGAAGAAACCGCCTTCGAAGAAACCCTCTTCGCCCTCGGCCACATCGCCGTCCTCCCCGGCAAAAGCGCCGTCCTCAGCAGCCGCATCCCCGGCCGCATCCACTCCCTCCTCGCCCGCCCCCACGTCGCCGTTCAACAAGGCCAAGAACTGCTCTGGATCGAAAGCCGCCAACCCGGAGACCCTCCTCCCGTCATCATGCTCGAGGCCCCCCTCAGCGGCCTCATCTCCCAAGTCCACGTCGCCCCCGGCCAACCCGTCACCCCGGACACCCCGCTCCTCGAAATCGTCGACCTCGAAACCGTCGAAGCCGCCGCCGCCGTCCCCGAATACCTCGCCGCCAAACTCCAGCCCGGCCAAGTGGCCCGCATCCGCGTCCCCGCCGCCGGCGATCCCCCCTTCGAAGCCCCCCTCGTCCACCTCGGCGCCGCCGTCGACCCCGCCAGCGGCACCCTCGAAGCCGCCTTCCACCTCCCCAATCCCGACGCCCGCCTTCGCCCCGGCATGCGCGCCGAATTCTCCATCGTCGCCAGCCAGCGCCCCGGCGTCATGACCATCCCCCGCGGCGCCCTCCAAGGCGACCCCGCGAACCGCTTCGTCTTCGTCAAAGACTACGAGCTCCCTAATGCTTTTGTCAAAACTCCCCTCCTTATCGGCGCCCTCAACGACCAGTCCGCCGAAGTCCTCTCCGGCCTCCTCCCCGGCGACGAAGTAGTCGTCCGCGGGGCCTATTCCCTAGCCTTCGCTGGAAAAGGTAGCGTCTCCCTCCGCGAGGCCCTCGACGCCGCCCACGGCCACCCCCACAACGAAGACGGCTCCGAAATGAGCAAGGAACAACAAGCCCAGCGCCCCGGCACCTCCTCTTCTAACACGGAGTCCAACGCCCCCGATTCCCCCTTCTGGAAAATCGCCACCGGCCTCCTCGCCGCCCTCCTCGCGCTCGCTACCTGGAAGCGCCCTCCCGCTTCCCCGCCCGCCCTCTCCGCTCCTCCCGCCTAACGCCACCTTAGGTCCTTGCTCCTCCCCGCGGCCCCCCCTTCCCATGCTGAACGCCCTCATCCGCTTCTCGCTCCGCCAGCGCCCCCTCGTCCTGGTCGGCGCCCTCATCCTCCTCGTCTTTGGCCTCTACACCGCCCGCCAACTCCCCGTAGAGGTCCTCCCCGACATGACCAAACCCACCGTCACCATCCTGACGGAATGCCCAGGCCTCGCCCCCGAGGAAGTCGAAGCCCTCGTCTCCCAACCCATCGAAGCCGTCATCCAAGGCGTCGGCGGACTCGACCGCTTGCGCTCGAATTCCGACGTCGGCCTCTCCCTCGTCTTCGCCGAATTCGCCTGGGGCACCGACATCTACCGCGCCCGCCAACTCGTCCAAGAACGCCTCCAGTCCGTCCTCAATAGCCTCCCCGCCCAGGCCAAACCAGGCCTCACCCCGGTCTCCTCCCTCATGGGCGAAATCCTCCTCGTCGGCCTCCGCAGCACCGACCAGTCCATCGCCCCCATGGACCTGCGCACCCTAGCCGACTGGACGATCAAGCGCCGCCTCCAAAGCATCGGCGGCATCGCCGAAGTCCTCACCATCGGCGGCGGCGTCAAACAAATCCACGTCCAGCCCGACCCCGCTCGCCTCGCCGCTCACGGCGTAACCCTATCAGAACTAGACGAAGCAATCCGCCTCGCCGCCGGCAACGCCACCAGCGGCTACCTCCAAGCCGGTCCCCAAGAAGTCATGGTCCGCAACCTCGCCATGACCACCAGCCTCGACGACCTCCGCCGCACCGTGGTCAAAACCGTCGCCGACCGCCCCATCCTCCTCTCCGACCTCGCCACCGTCACCCACGCCCCCCAATCCATGCGCGGCGACGCCAGCATCGCCCTCCCCGGCGACCGCCAAGGCTCCCTCGGCGTGGTCCTCAGCATCGACAAAGCTCCCGGCTTCGACACCCTGCGCCTCACCTCCGAAATCGAACAGGCCCTCACCGAACTGCGCCCCACCCTGCCCCCGGGCGTGGAAATCGGCATCATGTTCAAACAGGGCGATTTCATCGAAAGCGCTATCGGCAATCTCAAAGAAGCCATTCGCGACGGCGCCCTCATGGTCACGGTGGTCCTCCTCCTCTTCCTCCTCAATTTTCGCACCACGTTCATCACCCTCATGGCCATGCCCCTCAGCTTCGCCATCACCGTCCTCACTTTTAAGTGGTTCAACATCTCGGTCAATTCCATGACCCTCGGAGGCCTCGCCGTGGCCATCGGCATGGTCGTCGACGACGCCATCGTGGACGTCGAAAACGTCTTCCGCCGCCTCCGCGAAAACGCCGCTCAGCCCCAGCCCCGCCCCCGCCTGGAGGTCATCGCCCAGGCCTCCGGAGAAGTCCGCCACTCCATCCTCTACGCCACCCTCCTCATCATTCTCGTCTTCCTCCCCCTCATGGCCCTGGAAGGCTTAGAAGGCCGCCTCTTCACCCCCATCGCCATCGCCACCATCGTCAGCATGGCCGCCTCTTTCGTGGTCTCTCTAACAGTTATTCCAGTGCTCTGCTCCCTCCTGCTCCGCCCCCGGGTGGGCCAGGTCCACCGCGACGGCTTCCTCATCCGCGCCGTGAAAAAGGGCGTGGCCCACACCTTCCTCAAAGCCGCCCTGGGCGCTCCCTACCTAGTCATGGCCGCGGTCTCCCTCCTCCTCCTCGCCGCCCTCAGCCTCTACCCCAAAATGGGCCAAGAGTTCCTCCCCACCTTCAACGAAGGCAGCGCCACCATCTCCTTCGCCAGCGCCCCCGGCACTTCCCTCCAGCAAAGCAACGACATCGGCGAAGTCGGCACCCGCCTCCTCCTCTCCATCCCCGAAGTCAAAAGCGTCGGCCGCCGCGCCGGCCGCGCCGAAAAAGACGACCACGTCATGCCCGTCTCCGTCAACGAATACGACGTCGAATTCCACCCCAGCGGCCGCTCCCGCCCCGAAGTCTTCGCCGCCATCCGCGAAAAGTTGGGCTCCGTCCCCGGCACGTTCTGCAACGTCGGCCAACCCATCGGCCACCGCCTCAGCCACATGCTCAGCGGCGTCTCCGCCAAGGTCGCCGTCAAAATCTTCGGCCCCGACCTCGACGTCCTCCGCGAAAAAGGCGCCCAGGTCCGCGATCTCGCTAAGGCCATCCCCGGCCTAACTGACGTCAACCTCGAGGCCCAGGTCCCCATCCCCCAACTCAAAGTCGAGGTCGACCGCGACCGCGCCCTCGCCCACGGCGTGCCCCCCGGCGCTATCAATGAACAAGTCGCCGCTCTCCTCGGAGGCACCACCCTAGCGGAACTTCGCGAAGGCCCCCGCAGCGTCGACTTGGTCCGCCGCCTCAGCCCAGCGTGGCAGCGCGACCCCCGCCAGCTCGGCGAACTCCTCATCGAAACCCCCTCCGGCCCCCGCATCCCCCTGCGCCTCCTCGCCGACATCCGCGAGGCCAAGGGCCCCAACGTCATCAACCGCGAGCGCACCCAGCGCCGCATCGTGATCGGCGCCAACACCAACCAGCGAGACCTCGCCAGTCTGGTGCAGCGCTGGCAGCGCGAGGTCGCAGAAAAAATAAAGCTCCCCGAGGGTTACTACGTCAGCTTCGAAGGCGAATACCTCGCCCAACAACAAGCCACCCAGCGCATCGCCCTCTTCTTCTCCCTCGTCCTCGCCGTCATTCTCCTCCTCCTCTTCGGCTATTTCCGCAGCTGCTCCCTCGCCCTCCAGGTCATGCTCAATATTCCCCTAGCCTTGATGGGGGGACTCACTCTAACCTACTATATGATTCACAACATCAGCATCGCCACCCTGGTCGGATTCATTGCCGTGGGCGGCGTGGCCGCGCGCAATGGCATCATGATGATCTCGCACTACCTCCACCTCATGCGCCACGAGGGCGAAGGCTTCACCCGCGCCATGGTCATCCGCGGCACCCAAGAGCGGCTCGTCCCCGTGCTCATGACCGCCCTCGCCGCCGGCACCGCCCTGGTGCCCCTCCTCCTCGCCGCCCACGAGCCCGGCAAGGAAATCCTCCACCCCGTGGCTGTGGTCATGGTCGGCGGCCTCCTTTCCTCCACCCTGCTCGACCTGGTCGTCACCCCCGCCCTGTTCTTCGCCTTCGGGCGCCGCGCCGCCGCCCACTCCCTGGCACTCAACTCCGCCGCCAGCCAATAAATTTCCGCGCGGCCGGGACTTCTCCCGACCCCGCGGCCCTCAACCCACTGCTAACCTACCCATGAAAACCCCCATTGCCCTCCTCGCCCTCGCCCTCAGCGCCGGTTTCGCCCTTGCCCACGGCGGCGTGGAACTCGGTCCCAACGGCGGCCGCATCCTCGAATTCAGCAAAAACGAAACCCTCCACGGCGAAGTCATTCTCGCCGCCGACAAGTTCCAGGTCGCCCTCCTCGACAAGGACCAAAAGCCCACCGCCCTCCCCACCGCCACCCTCACCGCCACCAGCGGCACCGGCGCCAAACCCACCAAGCTCGCCGTAGAAAAAACCCCCACCGGCTTCGCCTTCCCCGCCGTCGCCGCCGGCCAAACCGTCGTCCTCCAGTTCCGCGACTCCGCCACTGGCAAACCCGTGACCGCCCGCTTCAAATTCGACCCCTCCAACTGCGAGTCCTGCAACCACCCCGAGTGGCTCTGCCAGTGCGCCGCCGCCGAAGCCCCCAAAAAGGCCAAATAGCCCCCTCCCGCCCTGGCAACGCCGCGCCCCACCTCGGCGCGGCGTCCCCAGGTGGCTCAACTAATGAAACGCGTCCCTGGGGCTCTCCTTGGTGACAACCTCGGCGGATGATCCGTTTTTTCGCCTCAGGAGGCTCACCCTTGAGGTGAGTCCCTTCCGTTGTCTCATGCCCCTACCGAATCGTGAATGGTGGACACGCCTAGCAGCAATGCCGGAGGCATCCCCTCATGATATCGTAAACATCCTGATGCCGGAGGCATCTCAGCCGGTAGCCGGTGGTTGAGCGGAGCGACACCACCGGATTCCCCGTTTTCGCATCATCCGCACCCCGGCAGGGGTGCCAGCGCCCCGTCCCCACAACATGCCCAAAGCGTGAGGAGAAAGCCTCCCGCGCCAACGCTCCGCGCCCCCCGGATACGATAGTCCACGCACGATTTTAGGCTCAAAAATCTCCCGCCACCAAGCTCAAAAAGCGATTCCCCTCCGCCGTCAAGGTGGCGCTATTCCCACTCCCGCCCAACATCGAGCGCGTATTCCACGAGTGGTACCCCGCAAAGGCCCGGACCCAGGACACGCTGGGAAAGCTCACCGCCTGGCTCGCGGGCGCCACCGCCACCGGCACCCCCGGACCCGTAAAGCTGATCTCCCAGGCCGCCGCCGCAGGCCCCGGTTGCCGCAGCCACGGATAGCGCCCCACCAATTCTAACTCTTGCCCCCGGTTCGGCACTAACACCTTGTAGTAGACCTCCTGCCCGCGCAAAAACTGGTCCGGCATCAACCGTCGGTCGGCCTGCTGCGCCGTAAAAAACGCCGCCACGTCCAGCCCCATCAGGTTCGACCCGTGGTAGTTGCCGTGCCGATTGGCCAGCGCCCCCGTCCGCTTGTTATAGTCCTCAAAGCGCTCCGAGAGCACTAAGCCCACTTCCAAGTGCACGTGGGCCCGGCGCCGGTCGATGCCGTCCCCAGTATGCCCGAGCAAGCCGACCCGCTGGCCCCGCTGGATCGGCGTCCCCGCCGCCACCGAGGCCTCCTTGAGGTGCGCATAGAGACTGTAAAATTCCCCCGCCGCCCCCACCCGGTGCAGCAAGACGGCGTAGTTCCCATAATTGCTCGTGTGCGCCGATGCCGTGACGTAGACCACCGCACCATCCGCCACCGCCCGCACTTCATCGGTGGGTTCGCCCCGCCCATCCCGGCCCTCGGGCGCGATGTCGATGCCCTCGTGAAATTTAGTGAAAACCGTCCCCTGGGCGGTTTCCCGGGGATTGCGCACAAATCCATAGGCGCCCCCCTGCCACACTTGGATCTGCCCCGTCGGCGTATAGCGGTCCACAAACATAAAAAATTGCTCCGGCTGGCTCTGCAACAGCCGCTGGTTGTCCGTGGGCAAGGCAAACTCCAGCACCGGCCGCTCCTGCTCCGGCCGCTCCGGCCGCTCCACCCGCTCCACCCGCGGCGCCACCGCCGCCGCCGGGACCACCGCCGGGACCACCACGGGCGCCGCCACCTCCGCTTGCGGCAGCGCGACCGACGGGCGCGCCGCTCCCGCCTCCGCAGGCCTTTCCCGCTTCTCTCCTAGCCACAGCAGCAGGGCCCACCCCATCAAGAGCACCCCCAAGAAGGCGATCCAAGACGGCAGATGCTTCGGCAAGCGCAGTCGAGCCATCCGCTTAACCAGGCTGCACTCCCCCGACCCGTTTCATTTTCTTGCTCTTGTCGAAGGCCTTAAAATCCGCCTCCGTCAGCCCGCTCCATATCACCATGCGGCGATCCGTCGGGGCCCGGTCGATCCGCACCGTGTCCACCGGACGCCCATTCACGATGATCCGCGCCAACTTTCCCTGAAAAGTAGAGCACATCACTTGAACCGCCCGACTCCCCTCATCGTTGAGGTACAGCACCGCCCCAAAGCTCAGCCCATCCTCCGATTGAAAAGCCGTATACCCCGAAAAATGCCGCCCGCTCACCTCCGGCGAAATGCGAAACCAATACCGCTCCGCCCCCACCTCGTCGCTCCGCACCATCCGCCGCCCCTCGTCCTCTGCCCCTTCAGGGTGCAGCGCAATGAAGGGCCCATTGTTTTTTCCCGCCGCCTGGAGCCCTCCAGACCCCAGGCTCAGCCCCAAAAGCAAGCAGTTCAGCAGTCGTTTCATCCCCCCATCATGCGGGTTTCCCCCGCGAACGCAAGCCCGCACCGCCCCACCGCCCGCACAGCACATCCCCAGCGCCCCACAGGGCAAGGCCCTGGCTCTCTGGCAGCCCCAGCGGGGCAATATTCCTCAGCCCAGGGCAACGCCCTGGTTTTCTGAGCCCCAACGGGGCTAGTGCATCCCAGCCCAGGGCAACGCCCTGGTTTTCTGAGCCCCAACGGGGCTAGCGCATCCCAGCCCAGGGCAACGCCCTGGGTAACATGGGCCGCAAACCGGTGCGCTCTGAAGGAGCGCCGCATCCGCGGTGAATGAGGCCTGAGCCCGCGGCGCATCGCCCTGCGGCATCCCCTCAGAACGCGGGGGCCTCGGACCTTGGAATTAACCCTAAAAACGGGAGTTGACTAGCTTTATTCGCGAGCGCAAGGCCTCGGTGTGTTAGGCTTTCTCCCAGCGCGTTGGGTATTTTGGGGGTACGGAGCGCGGGCACCCCTGCCGGGGTGCGGATGATGCGAAAACGGAGAAACCGGTGGTGTCGCTCCGCTCAACCACCGGCTACCGGCTGAGATGCCTCCGGC
>CANHIJ010000034.1 GCA_947460575.1 Verrucomicrobiales bacterium
GCTTTCCGGCGACGAAAGCGCCATGGGAGTAAGCGGGCGGAGGCAAGATGGGGCAACGCTGGAGAGCGGCCGGAGTGGCCATCCACCTGCGGTAGGGAGAGTAAAAAAATTCTAAAACGGAGGATAGGATGGGAAGCGATGGGCTGGCGAGATGAGTATACCCGGCCTAACTTTTCAAAAATTTTGGGACTTTGCGCAAATGTTGAGAGTGGGGGCTAGCCCGCCAAACTCCCCAGATTTTAGCGCGTTGCCGCGATCATGAGATGGATTGACGAGGCGTGCCCGCAAAAATATTTAAATATCTGATATTGACCATTTTGGATTTTGTGAATCATCAGCAAAATCCTGAGTAATAATCAGATTTCGGACTTTTTGCGGGTACGTCTTGACAAAAACCCTGAAACTGATACGGATAGTGTCAATGCAAATCTTTTAATTTGCCCAACGAAAAAATATTTGGCTGCGTCGTGGGTCATTTTAAGCTTACTTTATCGCGCTGATGACCCATCCCATTATTAAGATAAGCATTCTTGGAGTCAGGGTGCTTTTGCTGCTAGGCTTGGGGATCATCGGAATTTTCTCGGCGCGTGCAGGGGATGCATACGCGGCGGGTGGCAGCTATTGGGAAGTGCCAATTCCGATGTCGATTCCGCCATGGCAGAGCCAATACAAACTGAGGCCTGGTGAGACAGACAGACTAACGGGAGCGGACGTAGTGGGCCCTGACGGCGTAGTTTATCCAAACTGGAAGAACGTCGGCGTGCAAGGTGGTATTCCAGATGTACCGGTGGTTGTGAGCTTGGCGGATCTGGGGGCCCAGCCATCTACTGATATCTCCGGCCTGATCCTCACGGCCTGCGCAAATGCGGCCGCCTTGGGCGGGGGGGCGATCCTGATCGGGCCGGGCACCTTTTTCCTCGACAGTCCCGTTGTAATCACCCAGAGCAACGTGGTCATTCGCGGATCAGGCAGAGATGTGACGCGGCTGGTGTTCCGTTATAGCTTGGTCAATCCAAAAGCCATGACGGCTTGGCAGATTATGAATACCTGGCCTGAGCCGGCGGCGTTTCTTTTTAAGGGTGGGGCCTTGGAGCCATTGGAGCGGCCTCTGGCGGCGGACGGTAAGCGCGGCGATACGGTCCTCTCTCTCAATACGATCGGCGATCTTCAAGTTGGCGACAAAATTATGTTGCGCGCGCCGGTTACCGCGCGCTGGCGAGCAATCACCAAGGACCAATCGCCGGGGGCATGGGGAAATCGCTCCAATTATTACGAGATTCGGGCGATCAACACCACCGGCAACACGATCGCGATCGGCCAACCGCTACGCATCGATTTCCCGGTTATTGACGGCAGCAACTTGCGGCGGATGTTTCCGATTCAACGCTGTGGCGTCGAGGCGTTGACGATTGAACATACAGATACCCTGCCGATTCACACCGTGAGCTCCCAATGGGCTTGGAACTGCTGGGTGAAGAATGTCAGGGTGCTGAACAGTGGTCGCTCCGGCGTCCATTGGATGAGTGCCAAGTGGTGCGAGGTGCGGGATTGCGAATTCGATTCCTGCTGGAATCACGGAGGGGGGGGCATGGGTTACGGGGGCTTCACCCAGGCTTCGGATTGCCTGATGGATGGTTGCCAATGGATCAACTACCGCCATGCCCCTATGGTCCAGTTTGGCGCACAAGGAAACGTGATTCGCAACTGCACCATGGAGGGGAGCGATGCGCAGTGGCACGCCGGTTGGTCGACTGAGAACCTATTTGAGAACTGCGTCATTCTTCCTCCCCGCACCACCTTTACAGACTCCACGCCTCGCTACAAAGCAGGAGGCTACGGTGCATACGGTTTTGGCATGTATTCCACGCCCTCGAATGATACTGATCACGGGCCCAATGGACCGAGGAACGTGGTCTATAACTGTGACGTCCGTTCCCAGCGGGATGGCGTTTACGGCCGTGGTGCCAGCGAGAACTGGCTCTTCCTGCATAACCGCTTCGTTGTAGACGGCATCGGCGCCGGAGGCTTCTACGCCGAGAGCGGTTTTTTCGATACCATCATCCGCAACAATGTCTTCGTCCTGAAGGATTCCGCAAAGCCCATGCTCTATCTGCGAACCCCGGATTGTGTGGGTATCGAGTTGGTGGGAAATACTGTCTATGGTGGCAGCGGTGCCATCGTCGCAGGGGTTGCGGACGCGGCGCTGAACCAGGGGAATCAAGCCCTGCCGGCTGTCGAACTCGCCGCGGCCACTCCGCCCCGCCCCGTGGCGACGCCTGCGTCGATTTATCTCTGGCAGAAAATTCCCTATGCCCCGACAGTTCCGAATACTCTTTACGCGATGATCACCGGCCCGGCAAATGCTGCCGAGGTCACTCTTTACTGGCAAAGCACCCCCGGCCGGATGTATACGGTAGAAGCTACAACTAATCTGAATGCTGGGTTTAATATAATTCTTAATTCCAACATTCCAGCCACTGCTCCGATTAATATTTACGTTGATAAAGTCAACAATGTGAGCCGGAAGTTCTACCGAATCGTAACGCATTGATATTTACGTTTTGTTCCCCAGGAGGCGCGCAGTAACCAGTTCGCCATTGAGCTTGAGGGTTCATAACGGCGGCGATATCAACCGTATTCATGATGGTTGTTATTTGCGAAGAAAACCTTGCCTTAAAGCGAATGAAAAGTGGGGGTTGAGGGGGATTTGTGTTGCGCGTTTTGGGTTGCGAGGTGCAGCTCGGTGCTAACATTCATTAAGCTCCTGGCACGCAACTCACCCACCACCCCGCATAACCTACAACTCTCAAACCACAACTCGCAACCATCGTTTTATCTAGACCCTTTCCTACGGGCGGTTGATTTATTCTAACGGTTTTCTGGTTGGGGTCAAGGCTTCTGAATTATGGGCTCAGGGTTCGGTTTGGGCCGCCAACGGGCGGTTTGGGCTCTTCGCAGCCTCTTTTGCGTGACCTGTGGGTACCGCTTTCCGGGTGGGGGGAGGTTCCTCGCGGTTTGACTCTTTGCCTCCCTCCCGGCTCAGCGCGGCCAGGCTTTGTACGGCGCGCGGCGTGGTGGGTCCGGTTTGGCTCTGGCTTTTGGCGGGGTCTGCTTCCGCAGCACGCGGGCCTGCGGCATGCGCCCCAGCACCCAAAGGTTGGGGCTCAGGACCGCCCATCCACAGGCTTTGCCGCGTACGCCGGTGCTTTTTTCGCTGACTGGGTTGTGCATGATCACGCTCTTGAAGTTCACCACCGCGCTCCGGTGCGGCCGCGCCGCTTCATGCCCTTTTTCTCACAAGGCGGCGCCAGCCTAGCTTTAAGTTCCTGCGGGTGGCGCGGGCACAAGCCGCTTTCCATGCCATGGGCGGCCAGCATCGCTTCGCTGGCGACACTGAACACGCCGCGATCGGTCCACCGCTTTTTGACGGGCATACCCGTGACTTCCTTCAAGCACTTGACGCTAGGGACGACGAGCTTGGAGTCACTGGGGTTATCCTGGTTCAATTGATAGTCGATAATGAGTCCCTGTTTGTTTTCCACGAGGGAGAATTTGTTGCCAAATTCCCCCGACGCACCCACCTTGCCGCGCACCATGACTTCGACGTGGCCGTCACATAAGCTCAGAATTTATTCCCATTTTGACCTGCCGCCCGCCGATGATGCGCTCGTGGGCTTGTTTGATAGCAACGGGCAATGGCCCGATCACGTTTTCCAACCGCCGGATGATGACGCGAGCCTGTCTTTCACTCAACGCACTCTTCCCGCGGTGGGCCCCCAGCACGTCCAGATGGGCCTGCGCATGGGCCTGCACGGGCCGGGACAGCTTTTTCATTTGCCGCAGGATGGTCTTGCGTCGCTTTCTGCTATCTGCCTAAACGCATGAGTTGCCTATTGTATTCGGTGGGCGCGGAGCGCTGGTGCGGGAGACGTTTTTTTGCGCGTGGGCTTTTTTCGAGCTGCCGCACTGGCACCCCTGCCGTGGTGCGGGCCCTCTTGGGATGCGGATCCGGTGGGGCCCTCCGCTCACCCCCGGCGACACACTGGGAGGCATCCGGCATCGCCGCCCGATGTGTTTACGGGCCACGCTATTGGAGGCTTTTGACCGCGAAAGGGACTTTACCCAAAGGGTGAGTCTCTTGAGGAGAAAAAAACGGCTCATCCCCCGTCAATATCAAAAGGACGCCCTATTGGTCTCGTTGCAACTCCCGGTTTTAGGATTGCCCAAAGAGCCAGGCCTCCGCGGTGCGTGGGGGAAGCACGCCGAAAGGCTGTAGTTTAGCGGGAAACGGGCGCGGTGGTTCTTCCGAGGAGACTTCGAAGAGGGTCCTTGCGGTCGGCGGACAGCGCCTGATTCGCGCACCGGTATCTGCTTAGAGGCCTTATTTCTGTAGCCTCGCTTGGGGCGAAGCGGGGGACGGAAAAGAGGTAGAATCTGCAAACTCTCTGGGGATCAGGCGTTGGCGGCGGCCCCTTTGCCTTTTTTGCCCTTTTTGCCCTCTCCGTAGACGCTGTCGGAGGTGTAAGGATCGCCGTAGTAGTAGTAGTAGTAGGAGGCCCCGCGCCGGGAGGGCATGCGGTTCATGACCAGGCCGGCCATGCGGGCGCCGACATTTTGGAGGACGGTGAGGGCGCGGAGGGTGGCGCGGCGCTGGGTTTTGCCGAAGCGCACCACCAGGCAGACGGCGTGGACTTGAGGGGCGAGGCAAAGGGTGTCACCCACGGCGTTGACGGGGGCGCTGTCGACGATCACGCGATCGTACTGGTCCGCCATGGTGTGCATGAGTTGGGTCATGCTGGCCTGGCCCAGGAGTTCGGCGGGGTTGGGGGCGCGGCGGCCGGAGGGCAGCAGGAAAAGATTGGCGATGCGGGTTTCGCGGATGGCCTCCTCCGGCTTGCAGAGGTTGCTGAGGACGTCGGTGAGTCCGCGGAAGTCGTCCTCTTTGCGGATGTTGCGGTCCACCAAGCTGGCGCTGAGGGCGGGGCGGCGCAAGTCGGCGTCGATCAGGAGGGTGCGGAGGCCTTGGGTGGCGAAGGCGGCCGCGAGGTTGGTCGAGGTGAAGGTTTTGCCTTCTGAAGGAATCGCGCTGGTGACGAGAATGAGGCGGCGTTGGTCTTCACTTCCGAGGAGGGAGAGGGAGCTGCGCAGGGTGCGGAAGGCCTCGGCGGGGGCGCTGCCGGAGTCGTCGCTGACGGTGGTGCCAAAGCGGGGCAGCTTGCTGAGATCGCTGTCTGGAACCGCGGCCAGGACGGGCAATCCAAAGGTGGCCTCGGCGTCGTCGACGGTGCGCATGGTGGAGTCGAGTTTGTCGAGGAGGAAGACCAAGCCGAGGCCGCCGACCAAGCCCATGATGGCGGCGCTCACCATGACTTGGTTGCGGTCAGGTCGCACTGGGATGGGGTTGATGATCGGCTCCTCGTTGATGCGGTAGGGGCTTTTGGTGAGGCCCTGGGTGACGTCGGTTTCTTTGAGGCGAGTCAGGATGGTCTCGTAGAGCCCGCGGTCGGTCTCCGCCTCGCGCTTGAGGACGTCGTAGGGGATGGTGGTTTTATCGAGTTCGAAGACCTCGCTCTCTTGTTCGGCGAGCATTTTTTTGAGGTTGTCCTCGCTTTGGAGGAAAATTTTGTACTGTTGGTTGAGGGCCTCACCGGCCTTGGCGATGGCCAATTTCAGCTTAGCCCTGAGGTCCGTGATGGAGTTGGTGACCGCTTGGTATTTGGGGTGGAGGGGGAGGTAGCGATCCTTGATGGCGGCGAAGGCGGACTCTTCCGAGGCTAGGGCGGAGCGGAAGGCCGCGACTTCGGGGAGCGCGGCCACGCTGTTGAGGCGGAGCATGCCTTCGGTGTCGGTGGGCGGGATTTGCTTGAGGGCAGCGAGGTCGGACTCGATACTGGCGCGCTTGCTTCGAGCGGCGGTGACTTCCCCATTGATTGAGGTGAGGCGGGCCACGACCAAGTTTTGGCCCTCCTTGACGGAGATTTCTTTGCTGTCGATGCGGTACTGGGCGAGCTTTTTCTCCGACTCCTCGAGCTTGGTTCGCAGTTTATTGGCTTCGCTGACGAGGAAGGTATTGGCGTTGCGAGAGCTATCGGTGCGGTCCTGGGATTGGAGGAGGAGGAACTGCTTGATGACCTGGTCGGCGAGGGCGCGGGCTTTTTCCGGGGAGCCGTCCTCGGCGAGGATGTCGAGGAGACGGGTGCCGCGGCGGAGCGAGACGCTTAGTTGGCTGCGCACCGACTGGGCGAGGGCGCCTTCCTGCTCGGGGGTAATTTTGCCGGAGGGATTGAGTTGGGCCCACTCGTCGGCGCGTCCGATGGCGCGGGCCACCGCGAGCATGAGGGTGTTGTTAGTGAGGGACTGGATGACAGTGTTGACGGCGTCGAGTCCGGTGATGCGGTTGTCCTTGACGTCCTGAATTTGGACGACCTTGTCCTGTTCCATTTCGATTTCGAGAACGGCGCGGGAGGCGTAGACGGGGGTCTGCTTGCTGACTTGGGCGTACTTGTAGGCCAAGGTGCCGGCCATCACGAGGATGACGAGCCAGGAATAGCGCAGGAGGAGGAAGAGATAGTGTTGGATATTCATGGGCCAGGGGGGGGCCTCGCAGCGAACGGGCGGGGGGACGAGATGGAGTGGTTGGAGTGGCAGTGCGCAACCTCAGAGACGAGCAAACTTATAATCTAAAAAAGGCACTGGGAAAAGCTTAAATGAAAGCCCCTTCACGAAAGGAGCGGCAATCAGAGAGGCGGGGAGCCTGGGCGTGCGCGCCCAGGGAATCAAAAGAGGGACTCTCCGACCTCGATGATGTCGCCGGGTTGAATCAAGAAGGTGGCGGCTTCGCCAGACTTGGCGAGTTTTTTGCCATCGACCTTGAGGGGTTCGCTCAGGGCGTTGCGCTTGATGCGAATTTTGGAGGGGCTGGCGACGCGGGAGTAGCCCCCGGCCATGCCGATAGCTTGCTGGAGGCTCACGGTCTCGCCGTCTGGGAAGTAAAAAGAGCCGGCTTTATTGACGGCTCCGAGGACGGTGAAGCGGCGCTTGGCGTAGGCCTTGATGAGGGTGCGCACGCTGGGATTGACCAGGTAGCCTTGCTTGTATTTGGCGGTGATGGCCTGCGAGGCCTCGGCGATGGTGAGGCCGCCGACGGAGACTTGGCCGACTAAGGGGAGGTTGATGGCGCCGTCCTGGTCGAGCGTGACCAGGGCGCTGAGTTCCGGTTCCTGAAATACCTCGATGGAAATGCTGTCCTTGGGCCCAAGGCGGTGTTCGTCGGGGCGGTCTTGGGCGGGGGTGGTCTGGGCCGGGGCGCAGAGGAGGCCAGCGGAAAAAAGAAGGCCGAGGCAGAGCAGGCGGGCGAGGGAGCGCATGGGCAGATAGTGGGGTGGGGGGATCAGAAGGCAATTCCGGCGGAAAGGCCGAAGCGATTGCCAGAAAAAGTCAGGCCGTTGGAACCGCCTTCGTTATTGCGGTGCTCGTAAAATAGTCCGAGATTGCAGTAAGAGTTTAGCTGATAGCTGAGATTGGCGCGGCTCGTCCAATACTGCATGGGATCGGCATCGACCGTGGATTCTCCCGCGGGCTGCAGGGTGCTGCTCTCGGAGAACTCGTAGCCGCCGACGAGGGATAGGCCCAGGCGGTCTCCGATTCTTTGGCTCAGACCGAGGTTGAGGGCGTTGCGGAGCACGGCGGAATTGCCCTGAATGGCGGAGCCGGTGACGCCGCGGTTGGCCCCGACAAAGAGGGAGGTGCGGACGCGGATTTGATAGTTCGCGCGGAGATCGAAGACAAAGTTGGTGCTGTCTTCCTGTCCGTAAGGGGAGGCGGCATAAGGGTTGGCCGGGCTGGAGTCCGAAGCGTTCGGCTCCAGATCGCCGTATTGGCGGAAATCGACGCCGCTCGAGGCGGTGAGCATGACCTTACCAGTGGCCTGGTAGGAGGAGGTCAGGGAAATGTTTTGGTAAATCTGATCGGCGTTCTGCTCATTGGAGAGGGTGCCATAGCTTCCCCGCAGGCCGACGGCGGTCTTGCCCGTGATTTGGTACTGCAGGCCCAACTGGGCGGAGAGGTCTTGGCTGGATTGGTATTGGGAGTCGTCGAAGAGGATGGAAGTGTAGACGACGCCAACATTGGCGCTGGCCAGTTCCGCGAGGGGGCGGCTGATGTTGACACCGGCGCTGAGCAGGGTGCGCCCGCTGTACTGGCCGACGTCGCGCTGGGCAGGGTCGCCAGTCTGGTTGACGGCGGGGCTGAGGCCATTGCTGGAAAAGGCGCCGTTGTTCAATTGGCCCAGGCTGCCCTGGGGGCCGCCAGAGGGGCGAGAGTAATTGGCGTTGAGGGTGATGGTATTTTTCCCGAGGGTGAACTGAAAGCTCTGTCCCCCATCTGCGCCTAGGCTAAAGGCCTGCTCCACGCCGCTCAAGTCCGGGTAGTCGGTGTACAGCGATCCCAGCGCAGTGTAGCTGCCTACGAGCTTATTTTTGCCCAAGGTGAGCAGGGGGATGCTGGTGTTGAATTGGGCTTGCAGGATGGTGGTCCCAACGGGGTCGATGCTGGACTGAAATATATTGTCGTCGTAGGCGGCTCCGACCGCGAAGCTGAAGTGGAGAAAGCGGGGAATCAGGCCGGCGAGCCCGGCGAGTTCTTCTTGGGAGGCCTCTCCTAACTTGGCATAGGCTTCGCCGCCGACCTCGGCATCGTCTTGGGGGATGGGATCGAGAGCGCCGTTGGGAGGGGCGGCCTCGCCATCGGGGGCAGCGGTGTCGTCGGGGGCTTGGTCGTTGGGAGCGGCGTCTTCAGCGGGGCCGCCCACGGCGCTGGTGCCGGCGAGCGGGGGATTGAGGGATGCTGGATCCGCTGCGGCAGGGGTGTCGCTGCGCAGGCCGGGGAGCGGGGTGGCGGCGGGAACCGGAGGGGGAGCGGCTCCGATGGGGGGTGGGGCGAGCTGGGCTGCGGCGGGCAAGGCGAGGCAAAGGCTGGACGCTAGAGTGCGCCCTAGCGCCGGGCCGAGTCCGAACCCAAGGAAATGGCCCCGCGGGGTCCAAGGAAAAAGGCTGGTTGGTCTTCGGTACATTCGAGTTCCAAGATAGGGAAATATATGGGGAAAGACAACCGTTTTCTTGGGGTGGGCGAGAACCAGGCGGGAAAGCGTGGGGGTCCTCTTTTGGGTGCTGAAAAAAACCGGGTCAGCGACGGGGAAGATTTTTTAAAAAAACACACAACAGTCTTGACTGTTTCTGCAAAAGGTTCTATCTGGAGGTGTATGAAATCTTCCTCCTCAAAAATCTGGCTCTATGGGGCTTCTGTCGTGATGGCTGCGGCCGGTTTGTCCACGGCTGTTTTGGCCCGCCCGGTGTCGTCGTCTACGACGCCACCACCCTCCTCGGGGACGACCCCTGGGACAACGGTTCCCCTCAAGGCCCGGCCCATCCGGGGCTCAACGACCCCCCTAGCCCCTGTGACTTCTGGCACGGGATCTGCTGTGAGCCTCAGATAGGTTTGCGACGGCGTTCGACTATCTATATCCTTCCCATTATTATACATCAATGAAACAAAACATCATCAAGGTTGCTCTCCTCGGGCTGCTCACCACGGCTGCGGTTTCCCAGGCGGCCTACATTACGAATTTCGATAGTTCGGTGGCCACGGATGGCGGGGCGAACTTTGCCACCGGCAATCCCTTGCGGCAGGATGGGTGGTCGATCAACGACACCACCAACGTCGGGGTGAGCTTCTTGCTTAACAAATCCGGGGGTGGCCAATTGCTTGCCCTTGGCGGCTACCTTAACCCGCCGACGCTGCGCAACGTCAATCTGACTCGGGCAGTCTACGAACCGGCCAACACCAGCATCGTGAACATCAGCTATGGTTTGGTCAATAGCCGCGCTCCCTTCGATGAGGAATCGCCTTTCCCGGACACTTTCTATGCTTACGATGACTCCTTTGGGTTTACCTTTTCTGACAACTCCGGGCCCCTCTTGACGATCGGAATTGGACCCACGTCCCCAACCCCGGTTGAGGAAAAGCGCCAGATTTTTGTTACTGAGTTGGGCGGAACGCCCACTGGTTTGGAGCCCGATGGGATCGCCCCCAGCGATTATTCCTCTATCGGTCTTTTCAACCTAAGAATTAAGTTTGGAGTGAGCGGTTCTGATTTGACCTATACGGGCAGCGCCGATCAGACCCACGGGAAAATCAATTTCTCTGGGGTCTTGCCAGGCAAGGCTGGTTCCATGATTGAGCAAGTGGGAATCAACTTCCGCAGCACCAACCCGGATGGAGCTGATTTCTCTGGTTCCAACTTCTTGGTGGTGGATTCGATCTCGATTCCAGAACCAAGTGCCGCCATGACCGGAATGTTCGCCTTGGGCCTCTTTGGGCTGCGCCGCCGCCGCTAGGCTTTAATTAAGTTTTCTCTCTTGAGGCGCTTTCCCAACTGGGAAGGCGCCTCTTTTTTGTTGGAAGAAAGAAGGGTGGGAGAATCGGCTTCCCAAGAGGCTTTTTTTGGGTTTGGTGGGCAGATGGCTTTGGCAGCAATCTTTGACTTGGACGGAACGCTTTTGAACACGCTGGAGGATTTGGCGGATTCGGCGAACGAGGCGCTGGGTGGCTGCGGCTATGCGCCGCACCCGGTGGCGGCCTATCGCGACTTTGTGGGCGAGGGGATGGCGGTGCTGATGGAGCGGATTTTGCCCGCGGCGGCGCGGAGCGAGGAGGAAGTGGGGCGCTTGCTGGCGGTGTACCGGGACGCCTACGGGCGGCGGTGGAAGGCGAAGAGTCGGCCCTACGAGGGGATTGAGGCTCTGCTGAGGGGATTGGCGGAGCGTGGGGTGCCCCTGGCGGTGCTGTCCAACAAGCCGCAGGCAAACACGGAGCTGTGCATGGGGCACTTTTTTGGGGAGCACTGCTTTGCCGCGATTTTTGGGCAGCGCGAGGAGGTGCCGCGCAAGCCGGATCCGGCCGGGGCGCTGGAGATTGCGGCGCTGTTGGGCTTAGATCCGGGCGAGGTGCTATTTGTGGGGGATACGGCCACGGACATGGACACGGCGCGGGCGGCGGGGATGGTGCCCGTGGGAGTACTTTGGGGTTTTCGCAGCGAGGCCGAACTGCGCGAGCACGGGGCGCAGCACGTGGTGGCGAGCCCGGCGGACATTTTGAAGTTGTGCTAGAGCCCAGGAAAACGGGCCCGCTAGTCGATGGATATGCGAAATATTTTGGGGGCGGGGGAAAGCGCCAAACTAACGTGGCCTGCGGAGAGGGGGCGGAAACCCATATGGGGTCTATAGCGGCTAAGCGCGGCCGTAAAAGGTGCCGATGTAGTCGGCGAGGGCCTCGCGCCAAGGGCGCACTGCGAGACCGGTGAGGGAGGCGAGTCGGGAGGAGTCCATGCCGGTGTGACGGGGTCGCTCGGCGAGGAAGCCGGGCATCTCGGCACAGGATTGGGGGCTGAGGGTGCGGCAGCGGAGAGGGACGCCGACTTGGTAGGCGAGGTCGAGGGCGGCTTGGCCGTATTCGAGCCAGGAACAGGAGCCGGCGTTGCAGAGGTTGACGATGCCGCGGGCTTGGGGATTGAGGAGGAGGGCCTCGAGGAGGAGGGCGAGGTCGCGGCTATAGCTGGGGCTGCTCCATTTGTCGGAGATGGCGCGGCATTGGGCAGATTGTTGGGCGCGCTCGATGATGGAGTCGGGAAAGCTGGGGCGGTCAGGGCCGTAAATCCAGGAGGCACGGGCGACGAGGAAGTCGGGGTGGGCGGCGAGGACGGCTTGTTCGGCGTCCGCTTTGGTGCGGGCGTAGACGCTGAGGGGGAGGGAGGGGTCGGATTCGCGGCGGAGGCCGGGAGTGGAGCCGTCGTAGACGTAGTCGGTGCTGAGGTGAATGAGGCGGGCGCCGCGGGAGGCGCAAAGGGCGGCGATGTGGGCGGGGGCGTCGGCGTTGACGGCGCGGGCTTGGCGGGGGTGTTGTTGGCAGTAGTCAAGGTTGGTGAGGGCGGCGCAGTGGATGACGGCGTCGAAGGCGAGGGCGCCGAAGTGGTCGGCGATCTGGGCGGGAACGGAGAGGTCGAGGGCCTTGCGGTCCCAGGCGACGAGGCGGTGGCGCTGGCGGAGTTCGCGGGCGAGGGCGGCGCCGAGGCGGCCGCCGGTGCCGGTGACGATGAGGCGGAGAGGAGGAATGGGCAGGGGCATGGGAAGGCGGGGAGGGGGCCGGAGGCGGGGTGTTACCGGGGGTGGGGCGGGAGGTCTGAAGATAAGAAGGAAACTGGATAGCGCTTGCGGGCGGCAATTGGATAGGGCAGGAGAGGGAGATGGCAATACTTGAGCGCGTCCGAGCAGTGCTGGCAACATGGAGCCGAGAGCGGCGTTGGTTTATGGGGTGGGTGGGCGTGGCGATTTTGGGGCTGGGGTGCCTGGCGGTGCCGGGGCCGCGGGCGGGGAAGGCGGGGTGGCGGTTGGCGGAAGCGCATGCGGCGGGCCGGGCGGGAGGGACGGTGGACTATGTGGCGCACTGGGTTCCGCGGGCGGCGCTGGGGGGGCTGGGAGTAGCGCTGGTGCTTTTGGTGGGGGCGCGGTGGCTAGTGCGCCCGGTGCCGGAGGAGGGGCCGACGCTGCCTCGGCCGGGGGGCCGGAGTCGTGCGGCTTTGGTCGGGGTGACGGGATTGGCGATCCTTTACAGTGCGGTGGCGAATGGACCGCGGCTGAGTTTCAGCTTGTGGGGAGATGAGGAATCGACGCTGCGCAAGAACGTGGTGGGGCAGTATGAGCGGGCGGCGGACGGCCGCTTGGCGCTGGATCGGGTGACGTGGACGGAGACGCTGTTTCGCTATCGGGACCCCAACAATCACCCATTGAACAGCGTTTTGGCGCGGTTGAGCCATGAGGTTTTGGCGGGGGGGCTGCGTCGCGCGGATGGGTTTTATTTTGATGAGCGAGCGATGCGGTGGCCGGTTTTTGGGGCGGGGTTACTGGGATTGGGGGCGCTGGGATGGCTGGGGTGGGTTTTGGGGCGGCCGTTGGTGGGAGGGCTAGCGGTACTGCTGATGGCGGGGCATCCATGGTTTATTCGGTATGGGGTAGAGGCGCGGGGCTATGGGTTGTTGTTGTTGTTTACGCCGTTGGCGCTGGGGAGTTTGGTGCGGGCGGTGGAGACGGGGCGGTGGCGGTGGTGGATTGGGTATGGGTGGGGGCAGTTTTTCATCTTGTGGTCGTACCCGGGGGCGCTGCACTTGGTGGTGGCGCTGAATGTTTCGGCGGCGGCGCTGGTGTTCGGGCTGCGGGGGCCAACGCGGGCGTGGCGGCAGGCGCAGGCGGGGCGCTGGGTGACGGCGTGTGCGCTGGGGGCGGTGATGAGCGCCTTGCTGTTGCTGCCCTGCGTGCAGCCGCTGCTGTTTTATTTGAAGACGGCGCGGATGCAGGGTCCGATGCCGTCGGCCTGGTATGCGGATGCGGTGGCGTGGCTGTTTACGGGAATGCCGTGGCGGCCCTGGGATGGGGGGAATCCGCGGTGTTGGTCTTGGGAGCAGGTGCTGGGAAGCGGGCGGGTGCTGGGGGCGGGGGTGGCGCTGGCGGGGTTGGTTGGGGCGGCAGTTTGGGGGTGGTGGCGCCAGGGGGGGGTGTGCCGGGCGCTGTTGCCGGGGCTGCTGCTGCAAGCGCCGCTGTTTGTGTTGCAGGCGGAGGCGACCAGGGGCTTTATTTACGCGTGGTATTTGTTTCCGGCCCTGGTGGGGGTGATGCTGTTGCTGGGCGGGGTGGTGCTGGTGGGTTCGCGGGTGGCGGCGGGGGGACTGGCAGTGGGGTTGGCTTGGGCTTGGGGGGCGATGCAGCCGGCGCGGCAGAGTTTGCGGGATTATCCGAGCGAACAAATGCGGGAGGGGACGCGGCTGACCCGGCAGATTACCCTGCCGTCAGATCCGCGGATTGACGAAGTGATCACGGTCGATGTGTTGATGACGACGCGGGCTTACGATCCGGCGGTGCGGCCGCTGGAGTCGGATGAGCCGGAGGCGTTTCGGAAATACCTGCGGGAGGCGGACGTGGGGCGGAAGCCGCTGTATGTGCACTTTGGATCGCCGGGCTTGGCGGAGGCGGTGCGGCCGGGGGTGATGGCCTTGGTGCGGAATCCAGCTCTGTTTGAGGAGGTGGCGACGCTGCTGGGGCAGGATGCGGCGTATACGCGGCAGGTTTTTCGGTACCGCGCGGGGTCGGTGGACAAGTGAGGGCAGTTGTCCGGTGAGGGGTGGGTGTCCGGTAAGGGAGTGGGGGGTGTTTTATCCTGAAATCGTGAGTTGACTATCGTATTCGGTGGGAGTGGAGCGTTGGCGCGGGAGGCTTTCTCTTCGCTCTTGGGCTTTTTTGGGGCTGCCGCGCGGGCACCCCTGCCGGGGTGCGGGCCCTCCTGGGATGAGGATCCGGTGGTGTCGCTCCGCTCACCACCGGCTACACGCTAGGATGCCTCCGGCATCGCCTCCTGGCTGGTCCACCGGCCACGATGTTGGGGCTTTTGACAACGGAAGGGACTCACCCGAAGGGTGAGTCTCCTGAGGCCCAAAAAACGGCTCATGGTCCGCAAATAGCACGAAAAAGACCCCATGGTCGAGTTTCAACTCCCGTTTTTAGGTTTATTTGACGCAGCGGAAGCCGAGGTGGTTGGAGGAGGTGTCGGGGGTGGTGAATTGGCGGGCGGCGGGGCGGTAGCCTTCGCAGTAGCAGTCGTTGCAGAGCCAGGAGCCGCCGCGGATGAGTTTGCTGGGGAGGCCTTGGTGGTTGTCGGAGGAGGGGTCGGCGCCCTTGGGGTTGTAGGCGGGGCTGTGGGCGTAGTAGTCGCTTTGGTACCAATCGGCGGTCCACTCCCAGGCATTGCCGGCCATGTCGTAGAGGCCGTAGTGGTTGGGGGGGAAGGATTGGACGGGGGCGAGGCCGGGGAAGCCGTCTTCGGCGTCGTCGCGGGAGGGGAATGGGCCTTGCCAGGTGTTCATCATCCATTGGCCGCCGGGTTTGAGTTCGTTGCCCCAGGCGTAGCGTTGGCCGGAGAGGCCGCCGCGGGCGGCGAATTCCCATTCGGCTTCGGTGGGGAGGCGTTTTCCGGCCCATTTGGCGTAGGCGGTGGCGTCGTCCCAATTGACGCAGACGACGGGGTCGCGGTCGCGGGCGGGGGGGCCGGAGGGGCCGAGGGGATGGCGCCAGGAGGCACCTTTCATGTATTCCCACCAGGCGAGTTCGTTGTCGAGGGGGATGGGTTCGGGGGAGGGGCGGAAGTTATTGGCTCCGGGTTGGAGCATGGATTCGTCGATTTGGGGGCGGATGTCTGGGGGGAAGTCTTCTTTGCGGGGGATTTTTTCGGCGGTGGTGATGTGTCCGGTGGCTTCCACGAAGGCGCGGAACTGGGCGTTGGTGACTTCGGTGGCGTCCATCCAAAAGCCTTCGAGGACGACGCGGTGGGCGGGTTTTTCGACGGGTTTGTCGTCGGAGCCCATGGTGAAAGTGCCGCCGGGGATCCAGACCATACCGGGGGGAGCGGGGGAGGAAGGGGGGAGGGTGGAGGGGAGGGTGGCTTGGGGGTTGCTGCGGTCGATGGGGTGGGGAGGGGAGGGTTTTCCGCAGCTGGCGAGGGGGAGGAGGGCGAGGAAGAGACGGAGGGGGGGCGTCATGGGAGCGGCGGGACCTGAGGGGAGAGGGAGGCGGGGCTGGGGTGCAAAGCGGGGGCGGCTAGGGCGAGTTGCCTTAGCCGCCCCCGGGGCGCGGAGAGGGAAGGGGTTTAGGCGTTGGGGATGGTGAATCCTTCGCGGTAGCTCTCGCGATTGAGTTGGTTGGCGGCGTCGGCGTGTTCGCCGGTGTAGAGTTCGGTGAGGGGGTCGAAGCTGAGGTTGGCACCGAGGACGGCTTGGAGGCCGGTGAGGGCGATTTTGTTGTCGGTGAGGTGGGTCAGCATGCGCGCGAAGGTTTCGGAGAAGAGGGCATTGCTGGCGATGCTGGTTTTGATGGCGTCGAGGGAGGTGGCGGTGCCGACGCGGTAACTGTGGTTGGCCATGTGGGCGAGGCCGGCGGAGAGGTGACCGGTGAGGGCGGTGTGGGTGGCGGCTTGTTTGCCGGAGCGGAGGGATTCGAGGAAGCGGTCCTGGTGGAGGGCGCCTTCGTCTTTCTCGAATTTTTGAACTTCCTTGCCTGCTTTGTCGTAGGCTTTGCCCTCAGCGACCCAGCCGCCTTCGCATTCGAGGATATTGCCGACGCCGACGCCTTTGTAGGTGGGGAGGCGACCGCGGAAATTGAGGTCTTTTTCGGGGAGGCCGCGGACTTCGAAGATGACGGGAACGGGTTTGAAGTCGTAGAAGGCGATTTGGGTATTGGCGGTGGTGGCGTCGTCGTCGTAGCCGAAGCGGCCGCCGATGCTGAGGACTTGGGAGGGGCAAGCCATGGGGTCGCCGATGAGCCAGCGGGCGACGTCGAGTTGGTGCGGGCCTTGGTTGCCGATGTCGCCGTTGCCGTAGGGCCACTGCCAGTGCCAGTCGTAGTGGAAGTTTTTGCGATGGACGGGGGCCATGTCGCGGGGGCCGCACCAGAGGTTGTAGTCGACGCTGGCGGGGGCCGAGCCGGGGCTGCCGATTTTGCCGATGGAGTCGCGTTTTTTGTAGCAGAGGCCGCGGGAGACGACGGGTTTGCCGAGGGAGCCGCCTTTGATGAATTCTTGGATTTGGAGCCAGGCGCCGTCGGAGCGGCGCTGCATGCCGTGTTGGACGATGAGGTCGGGATGTTTGGCGGCGTGTTCGACGAGTTTGCGGCCTTCCCAGAGGTTGTGGGAGACGGGTTTTTCGACGTAGACGTGTTTGCCGGCTTGGAGGGCGGCGATGGCGAGGAAGGTGTGGGTGTGGTTAGGAGTGGCGATGATGACGGCGTCGATGTCCTTATTGGCGAGGAGTTGGCGGTAGTCTTGGTAGTACTCGACGGCTTGGCCGACGAGTTTCTTTTTCATGGCGTCGAGGACGACGGTATCGGCGTCGCAGATGGCGGCGACGCGGCAGCCTTTTTTCTTGCCGAAGTCGCCGACGTGGTTGGAGCCGCGGCCGCCGCCATTTTGGCCGAGGCCGATGAAGCCGAGGCGGATGTCGTCATTGGCGCCGAGGGAGCGGGCCCAAAGGCGGGGGGAAAGGGCGAGGCTGCTGGCTCCGGCGAGGCTTCCCTGAAGGAAGCGGCGGCGGGAGGGAAGGAGGAGGGTGGACATGGCGTCGGAGTAGGGGTAGAGGGCGGCGGAAGTGAGGCCGCGGGAAGCGGCTGAAAGTGAAGGCTATGGCAAAACGTCAGCAGGAGGCAATCTCATTCAAACGGGGCGGTTCCGCGAATCCGTAGCGGGTTTTGGGCGAGGGAAGGGCTGGCGGGAAGGGTTCAGCGGCGGGATTGGAGGAAGGCGACGACGTCGGCGAGTTCTTGGGGGCGGAGGACTTGGTCGAGGCCTTGGGGCATGAGGGAGAATCGGCCTGGGGTGAGGGATTGGATGTCGGCTTGGGGGACGTGGACGTCTGGGGCGGCGGGACCGACGACGAGGGTGAGGCTTTGGGGGCTGCGATTGCTGATGATGCCGTAGACCGTGGAGCCGTCGCGGCGGGTGATTTGGACGGGTTCGTAGCTGCGGACGAAGCTGGTGTGGGGGTAGACGATGGCTTCGAGGAGGTCGCGCCGGGTGCGGATGGCGCCGACTTTGCTCAGGTCGGGGCCGACGTGGCCGCCCTTGTAGCCGATGGGATGGCAGGAGGCGCAGGAGGCTTGGGGGCTTTGGAAGGCGATCAGGCCGCGGGCGATGTCGCCGGGGGGGAGGTCTTTTTCGAGGGCATCGAGGCGGGCGCCCTGGTCGGGGGCGGTGTGGCGGGAGCGGGCGGCGGCGAGGGCTTGCTGGACGGGGGTGGGGAATTTGGCGAAGGTTTCGCGCAGGGTATCAGGGGACGTGGCGGGGAGGGCGCCGCTATTTTCTAAGGCTTGGATGAGGGCGAGACCGGCGGTTTCGTCGGATTTTCCGCGGAAGGCTTGGAGGAGGAGGGGGCGCTCGAGGACACCGGCGTCGGCGAAGTGCGCGGGGAGGAGGCGAAGTTGTTCGGGAGTGAAGGAGCGGGTGGCGAGGAGGGCGGCGGCGGCGGCGCGGTTGGTGGGTGAGGCGAGAGCGCCAAGGAGGAAGGCGAAGCTGGCGTCGTCGGCGGGGGCGGGAGGCAGGAGGGCGAGGGCCTGGAGGCGCAGGGCGGGGTCGGCCTGGGAGGCACTGGCGAGGGGCGTGAGGGCGGCGGAAAAAGCGGCGCGGTCTTGTGGGGGAAGTTTTGTCAGGAGGGTGAGCAGGAGCGGGAGGGCTTGGGGGTTGCTTTGGGTTATGAGGCGGGTGAGGGGCGCCTTCCAGGCCTCGGGGAGGGCCGCCGGAGGTAAGTCGGCCAGGGTTTCGAGGAGACGCCTGGTTTTGTCAGGGTGGGAAGGGTCGGAGAGTTCCTGACCGATGAAGTCGGCGACGGGGGGTTGAGCGCTCAGCAGGCTCAACACTTTCAGGAGCTGCGGGCTGGCGGCTCCGGGCGCGAGGGTCCATTGCTGGCTTAGCCAAGGGACCAGGGGGAGGGCCCAGTCGCGGTGGCGCTCGAGTACGAAAAGGGCGGCGGTGCTGAGGATGGGATCGGGGGAGTCGAGCAGGGGCAGGAGGTCTGCCGGGGTCAGTCCGCCGGACTTCATTTGTTCGAGGGCGTAGAGGGTGCCGGCTTGGACGGAGGGGTCGGGATGGCGGAGGCCTTGGCGGGTGAGGGAGGGGTCGGCGATTTCGAGGAGGGCGTAAGTGTAGGCGTGGAAGAGGAAACGGTCTGCGCTGGTGTGGGCGAGGGCGTCGAGGAGGGCGGGGACGGCTTGGGGGAGGCGTTGTTGGCCGAGTTGGGCGGCGGCTTCGCGGCGGCGATGGGGGTCGGTGGCGGCGAGGTCGCGGAGTAAGTCGGTAGCGCTAGGGTTCGTTAGGGGTGGGCGCGAGGGGGAGGGGGCGAGGAGGGGGAGGTCGCCGCCCTTCTTGCGCAGGCGGTAGACGGCGCCGAGGACCTGGGGTTTGGCGAGTTGGGAGGTGGGGCAACAGAGTTTATACCAGCCGCCGGTGTCGACGATGAGGACGCTGCCGTCGGGGGCTTGGAGGACGTCGGTGGGGTGGAAGTCGGGGTGATCGCAGGTGAGAAAATCGTGATCTTGGGTGCGGTAGGAGGCGCCTTGGGGGAGGAGGGAGTGGCGGCTGACTTTGCGGAGGTTGAATTGGCAGACGAGGAGGTCGCGGCCATAGCGGATCATGCCGCAGGGGGCGGCCGGGCCGAGGTGGGTCATGGGGGGCATGAGGGGACCGGTGCGGGGGTGCCCGTTGAGGACGGCGTGGTCTTTGCCCCAGATGCCGCCGCGCACGGCGTGGATGAGGCCATCGCGCTGACCGCCGTCGGGGTGTTGGAAGAAGGTGCCGCTGACGATGAGGTCGCCTTCGGGAGTCCAGGCGAGGCCGACGGGATTGTCCATGCCGGCGGTGAAGGCGGGTTCGATGTCTTGAGGTCCGGCGGGGCTGGGTTTGGCGCGGAAGACGTGGGCGGCGCTGGATTTCCAGAGGGGCTGGCTGGGGAGGGCGTAGGATTGTTCGGCGAAGGCTCCTTTGCACCAATAGAAGTGCTGATCGGGCCCGAGGTAGGGGCCGTGGAGGTCGTTGGCGCAGCCGGTGAGGGTTTTTCCGTCAAACCAGACCTGGCGTTGCTCCGCGAGGCCATCGCCGTCGGCGTCGGTGAATTTTAAAATCTGGGGCGGTGCGGCGACGTAGAGGGAGCCCTGGTACCAAAGGCAGCCGGCGGGGAACATGAGGTGGTCGGCGAAGACGCGGCGTTGGTCAAAGACGCCATCGCCGTCGCTGTCGCGCAATTGCAGGACGCGGTGGGGTTGGTTTTTGAGTTGCTCGGCGACGGGTTCATTGCTGCCGGAGGATTCGGTGAGGTAGAGGCGGCCTTGGTCGTCGAAGCTGGCCTCGATGGGGCGTTCTACGAGGGGCGGGGCGGCGGCGACTTCGAGGGTGTAGTCGTCAGGGAAAGAGAAGTGGCGGTCTCCCAGGGTGAGTTCGGCAGCGCCTGAGGTTGGGATGAAGACGGCGAGGAGGAGGGCGCTGGGGAGAATCGCGGAGGTCATGGATGTTGGTAGCAGGCGGGGAGGTTTGGCCTCGGGGCGGCGCCATGGGGATCGAGGATGGCCTCCATCATGCGGAGGGCTTGGGCGTTTTCTTGGACGGCGTGGACGCGGAGGATGCGGGCGCCGCGCTGGCGGGACCAAGCGGTGAGGGCAGTGGTGGGGGCTTCGCGGGCGAGGGGGTCGCTGTTCTGGAGCAGATGGCCCATAAAGGATTTGCGGCTGACGCCGAGGAGGACGGGGCGGCCGTGGATTTGGAAATCGGGGAGGGCGCGGAGGAGGGCGAGGTTGTGCTCGAGGGTTTTGCCAAAGCCGATGCCAGGGTCAAAGGCGAGGCAATCAGGGTGGACGCCGACGGCGAGGGCCTGATCGTAGGCGGCGAGGAGGCGGAGGCGGACTTCGGCGACGACGTCGGTATATTCAGGTTGCTGCTGCATGGTGCGGGGGGTGCCGCGGAGGTGCATGAGGACGAGGCCGGCTTTGGTTTGAGCCGCGAGGGGAGCCATGGCGGGGTCGTGGAGGAGGCCGGAGATATCGTTGATGATGTCGGCGCCAGCGTCGAGGGCGGCGGCGGCGACGCGGGCCTTCATGGTGTCGATGGAAATGGGAATAGAGGTGCGGGCGCGGAGGCCGACGATGACGGGGAGGATGCGGCGCAGTTCTTCGGCGGCGTCTAGGGGGGTGGCCCCGGGGCGGGTGCTTTCGCCGCCGATGTCGAGGAGGTCGGCGCCCTCGGCGACCATGGCGAGGCCGCGGGCGATGGCGGCGGCGGGCTGGAAGAAGTGGCCGCCGTCAGAAAAGGAATCCGGGGTGACATTGAGCACGCCCATGATGAGGCCTCGGTAGGTGAGGTCGAAGGTGTGGTGTGGGGTGCGCCAGAGCATGGGGTTGGGCGGCAGGGGATAGGGTGCGGCGGGTGCGGCGGAGTTCAGGGTTGAGGCGAGGAGGGTTTGAGTTGGAGGAGGACGTTGGCCGCGGTGATGAGGAGGCCGCCGGTGATGAGGGTAGCGGTGAGGGTTTCGTTGGAGTAGGAAACGCCAGTCCAGTGGGAGAGTAGGCCAGGGAGAAAGAGGGCGTAGATGGCGGCGCAAACCGGTTCGATGCAGTAGATGAGGCCGGCTTCGGTGGCGGAGACCTTGGGTTGCCAGAGGTTCATCACGCCGTAACCAAAGACCGTGCAAACGAGGGCGAGGAGGCCGAGGTGGGCCCAGGCGGCGGCGGAGGCGAGGACTCGCCAGAGGTCGGCGAATTCGGGGGCGGCGATCAGGGCGACGGGGGCGGACCATCCAGCGAAGCCGAGGAACATGAGAGCGGTGACGGGGAGGGGGCGGTTGGCGCGATAGCGGGGGCGCTCGAGGAGGATAATTTGGAAAGTGAAAGCGAGGGCGGCGGCGAGGGTTTCCCATTCTCCGCGGCCCATGTGCATGCGGCGCCAGTCGAAGCCAGCGAGGAGGGAAATGCCCCAGAGGACCAGGGCGGTGCTGGTGAGAAGGCGCCAATCGGGGGGGAGGCGCCGGGAAAAGCCGTGCCAAAGCGGCAGGATGACGCAGTAGGCCTGGGTGAGGAAGGCGCTAGTGGAGGCTGAGGTATAGGCTAGGCCGTCGGCTTGGAGGGTGAGCCCCAAACCCCCAACCATGCCGAGGAGGAGGCCTTGGCGGACTTCGTCGCGGGTCATGCCGCGCAGCAGGGAGGGTTTCCAAAGGAGCAGAATGGCGGTGGCGAGGAGGGAGCGCAGGCAGATGATCCAGGAGGTGAGAAACCAAGTGCCAGCCGCGGGCACGAGTTCCTGCTGGAGGAGGGTGAGCATTTTTTGCAGGGGGAAACTGAGGCCCCAGGCGGCGGTGCCAGCGCTCAGCCAGAGCACGGCGCGGCGGTGCAGCGCGGCGCTGGAGGAGGGGTAGGCAGTCATGCCGGGAGCAAAGCCCAGGCCCGGGTGGGTGTCAGGCGCGATTTGTCGGCGGAGGCGGGGTGCTTGGCGGGGGGGGCGACTTTTCCGTTTTCCAGGCGGGCCTTTTCAGGGCAGAGGAGGCGGACACTCTTATCCTTCCCTTCTGCCGTGCCAAACTTTTCTGCTTACCTCACTGCGCAAACCGCCCGCGTTGATGCCGCCTTGGAGCGCCTGGTGCCCGCCGCTGCGGTGGAGCCGACCACGCTGCACGCCGCGATCCGGCACAGTCTTTTCGCGGGGGGCAAGCGGCTGCGTCCAATTTTATTGTTAGCGGCCTGCGGGGCTTGCGGGGGCGATGAGGAGGAGGCCCTGGCGGCGGCTTGCGCGGTGGAGTGTATTCATACGTATTCGCTGATCCACGACGACTTGCCGTGCATGGACGACGACGACTTCCGCCGCGGACGGCCGACGTGCCACAAGGTGTATGGGGAGGCGATGGCGGTGTTGGCGGGGGATGCGCTGCAGCCAATGGCCTTTGAGATGCTGCTGCGGTCGCCCGCGGGGCCGGGCTATGGCGCGGAGGACTTGGTGCGGGAATTGGCGGTGGCGGCGGGGAGTCGGCATCTCATTGCTGGCCAGGTGCGGGATTTGGAGGGCGAAGGGCGGGGGTTGAGCTTTGCCGAGCTGCGCCTGATTCACGAAGGCAAGACGGCCGCGCTGTTGACGAGCAGCCTGCGCCTGGGCGCCATGATTGGGGGGGCGAGCGCCGCGCAGTTGGCGGACCTGAGCCGGTTTGGGTGGGCGGCGGGCTTGGCGTTTCAAGTGATCGACGACATTTTGGATGTGACCCAGACGAGCGAAAAGCTGGGCAAGACGGCGGGCAAGGACGCGGCGGCGGAGAAGAGCACGTATCCGGCGTTGCTGGGGCTGGAGGCCTCGCGGGCCGAGGCCGCACGGCTGACGGAGGAGGCGCGCGCCGCCCTGGAACATTTTGGCCCGACCGCGCGGCGCCTGGGGGAGTTGGCCGGATACTTGCTGCAGAGGGAATACTAGAGACTCGGCTTTAGACATCGGGGGAAGTCTTTCCCCTTTTTTATTTAAAATACTTCGCAATTCGGCTGGAATGCGCATATGCTAGTATATAATGTCAAACATGGTCACAAATGTTCGCACTCTTGCTGTAGTGGTGCTTGTTGGCATGCTGGGGCTGACCTCGTGGGCTAGTTCGGTGCAGGCGCTGTGGAAAATTCCTGGGGAGGTGTGGAGAAACCCTTGGTTTTTGGCCACTTTGGCGGATGCCTATTGCGGATTTCTTTTTTTCTGGCTGTGGGTGATTTACAAGGAGCGGAGTTGGCTGGCGCGGCTGGGCTGGTTGGTGGCCATTGTTTTGTTGGGAAACATCGCGATGGCGGTTTATGTGTTGCTGCAGACGTGGCATATTTCTGGGGAGGCACCCATCGAGAAACTGTTGCTTCGCCGCACGACGCGCCGTTATGAGAGTGGAGCCTAAAGGGAGTTGGTGGCAGCGGCGTCTGGTGGGTCCTATCCGCCAGCAACTTGTCCAGGGGATTTCTCCTGACAAAATCGCTTTGACCTTGGCGCTGGGCCTGATCTTGGGGGTCTTTCCGATCCTGGGTGCTGGGTTCGCGCTCTGCGGGCTGGCCGCTTGGGGCTTGAAGCTCAACCAGCCGCTCATCCAGGCGGTGGGGACGGCAGCCTACCCGCTGCAGTTGGCGATGCTGCTGCCCTTTTACCGGGCGGGCGAGGCCCTCTGGGGGCTGCCCCCAATGGCGCTCTCCATTCCAGAAATGGTGGGGCGCTTTTTTGCCGATGTGCCGCGCTTTTTGAGTGAATACGGCATGACTGGCGCCCGGGGCATCGCGGTCTGGGCCCTGGCGGCACCGTGGGGGCTGGCGGGCCTGTACTATGGCTTGCGGGGAGTGACGCGCCGGGCGGCGGCGCGGTTTTCGCCCTAGCTGGAGCGAGCAGTGATAGCCCCAAACCTTCTTCCCCTGGGGGCTTGATCTCGGTTCCAGGTGGGGGCTTGATGCGGCCAGCCCATGCGAATCCTGCTCATCGAAGACGAACCCGACCTCCGGCGCAGCCTCGCCCAGGCTTTGCGGGAGGAAAGCTATGCCGTGGATGTGGCGGCGGATGGCATCGAGGGATTGGATAAAGCCCTAACATGGGATTACGATGCGGTCCTCCTCGACGCCATGCTGCCGGGGCTGGACGGATGGGGCGTGCTGGAGCGGCTGCGGCGACGCAAAGCTACCCCGGTGATCATGCTGACGGCCCGCGACGGCGCGCGCGATCGGGTGCGCGGGCTAGACGCCGGGGCAGACGACTACGTGGTCAAACCCTTTGATTTGGGGGAACTGTTTGCGCGGCTGCGCGCCGTGATCCGCCGCTTTGGCACCCAAGCGGTTAGCCGCTGGCGGCTTGGTAGGGTGGAAATGGATGTCGCCGCCCGGCTGGTGTGGTTGGACGGCGCCGAGGTCTCCCTGACCGCGCGGGAGTATGCCCTGGTGGAATATTTGGCCATTCACCGAGGCCGCCTGGTGACGCGCAGCAGCCTCTATGAGCACCTTTTTGACGAGAATGAAAGCACCCTCTCTAATTTACTCGACGTCCATGTCTCCAATGTGCGGAAAAAATTAGGACGCGATTTCATCGCCACCCGCCGCGGCCACGGCTACCGCATTGCTTGAGTTCCGATGCCTTTCTTTAACTCCATCCGCTGGCGCCTCCAACTGTGGCACGGCCTGATTTTGCTGGCAGTGCTGGGCGGCTTTGGGGCGACCGCTTGGCGGATGCAGCGGCAGCGCGCCCTCGAAACCGCCAAGGAGCGGGTCCTCGAGCGCTTTTACAGCGCGGTCCGCATCATGCGGCAATTCGGCCCCCTCGAGGGGGGGCTCGGGCGGCCGGGACCCCCTGGGGAATCCCCGCCGCGCGGGCGGCCGCCCCAGCGCGGGGACGGTGCGTTTTTCCTGCCCGCCCACGAGGGCCGCGAGGCACCCGATTTTTTCCTAGCAGAGTTTCAGGCGATGCTGCAAGCGGACGAATTGAGGGGAAATTTTCTGACCATCTGGCGGCGCGATGGCCTGGTCATGGCGACTACAGGAACTGATCACAACCTAGCAAAGCCTGAGGGAGTCTCGCCAGCTAGCCCCGGCCCGCGCATCGAAGTGGAGGGCCCGCGCATGACCTTGGAGGCGGCCACTCCGCCTGGAGAAGTGATCCAGGTGACCCGCGACCTCCGCGCGGACCTAGCTCCGCTGGAGGGGACGGCCTGGCAGTTGGCCGCGGCGGGGGCTGGAGTTTTGGTGCTTGGACTAGCCGGTGGCTGGTGGGCGGCGGGCCGTTCCCTGCGACCCTTGGCCGTCATCAGCGCCACCGCCGCGCGCCTGTCCGCGGGCAATCTCGCCGAGCGGCTTCAAGTGAGGGGTCCTAACGATGAGTTGGGCCAATTGGCGGGAGTGCTCAATGCCATGCTGGGGAGATTGGAGGCGGCGTTTTCGCAGCAGACCCGCTTTGTTTCTGATGCCGCCCACGAATTGCGCACCCCCGTGGCAGTGCTTTTGACGCAGACCCAGACCGCACTGCGCCGGGACCGCTCGGCGGAGGATTACCGCCAGAGCCTCGAGGTTTGCCAGGGCGCCGCGGGGCGCATGCGGCAGCTCATTGAGTCGCTGCTGGCCCTAGCGCGGCTCGACGCCGGTGACCAGGCCCTCAAGCAACTTCGCTTTGACCTCGCCTGTGCGGCCCGCGAGCAGGTGGATCTCCTCGCCCCGCTCGCGGCGGCTCGCGGCATCGCGATCCACCAAGAGATGCCCCCACGGTTGATCGAGGGCGATCCCGACTGCTTGGGTCTAGCCGTGGCCAATCTCCTGACTAACGCCATTCATCACACTGGCGCGGGCGGCCAGATTAGCTTGGCGGTTTGGCAGGAGGGGGCGGAAGCGGTGTTGGAAGTTGCCGACAACGGTGAGGGCATGGATGCAAAATCGCAGGAGCGCATTTTCGATCGTTTTTATCGCGCGGATCAATCGCGCAGCCTTGCGGCGGGCCGCACCGGATTGGGCCTAGCCATTGCCAAGTCGATTGTGGAAGCCCACGGGGGCCGCATTGCGGTAGTGAGCGCCCTGGGACAAGGCAGCACATTTACCATTAGAATTCCGATTTGGGGGGAAGTTGAAGGTTCCTCGGGCGCGGGCTTCACCGCAACTTCAGGTTCCTCGCCTATACATGTGTCATGAACCTATCTCTCTCCGCCACCCGCTGGCTCGCCGCGGCCCTGTTCTGCAGCGCGGGCCGCGCGGCCGCCGATCCCCAGTTGAGTTCATGGTATACCGCCGGGTCTAGCCAATATGCCCGCATCTACGAGAGCCTCGCCGCAGAAACGGCGGGCACCGCCGTCGCCACCTGGAGCCGCGGCTCCGGCACTCAGAGTGCCCCCACCTACGCGGGCGTCAGCCAGGTCGCCTTCTCCGCCAACTGGGTCTATATTCGCAGCAGCGGCCTGGCCAGCCATCTCATGGGCCCCTGGTACGGCAATGCGGCCAAGACCGCCAATTTTCCTAATTTCCCATCGAATACCGCCAAGATTTATCGCATTCCGCGCCACCCGGTCATCCCGGCCACGAAGACCCTAACGGGGCTCGGGCCTATCGGCTGCATGGTGAATGGGGTTTCCATGTTCGACAGCCGCGATTCCTTTTCTTACGTCAGTGCTAGCAGCATGGACGCCACTCCCGTCAATGGGCTGACCGGGGACGGGGTGTGGAACCGCGACGGCTACCACAACGAGGGAATCACCTTCGATCCCGCCCTGGCCCATCAGGCGGGGAACCACTATCACTACCATGCCCAGCCCATTGCCTTGCGCTGGCAGCTTGGCGACCACGTCGACTATCAAGCGGCCACGAATCGCTATACGGAAAGCGCGGCTCTGGTGGCGCGGCATTCGCCCATTCTGGCCTGGGCGGCCGATGGCCTGCCCGTTTACGGACCCTACGGATATGCTAAGGCGCTGGACCCTACCAGTGGGGTTCGCCGGATGGTCTCTGGCTTCACCTTGCGCGACGGAACTAAGGGCACTGATAACTTGAGTGCCACGGGTCGCCTTAGCCTGCCTGCCTGGGCGCAACGCCTTCTGGCGAAGCCCTTCAAGGCGGGCCCGGCGGTCAGTTTGACCTACGCCTTGGGGCACTACTTGGAGGACTTCGACTACTTGGGCGACCGCGGTTTCACGGTGGGCGTTGACTTCGACCTCAACGAGCAAAATGCCCGTTTTAGCGTGACTCCCGAATTTCCTGCGGGCACCTGGGCTTATTTTGTGACGATTAAAGTGGATGGCACACCGATGTTTCCTTACACGACGGGGCGCCAGTATTTTGGCAGTCCTAGCGGAGGCAGTACCTCGATTAGTGAGGCGGTCACGGTTTACTTTAACGGGGGGCCCAATGCGGCGCTGCAACTGCAGCCGCCCACCCGCGAGGGGGACCGCGTGGCTTTGACGTGGAGCGCGGTCGAAGGCGGCACTTATGTGGTGGAGGCCTCGTCCGATTTAGTTCAGTGGCCGGATGTGGCTCCCGCGGTCGCGGCCACCGGGGCCCGCGCGCGCTTTGTCGAGACCGCGCCGCAGGGGATGCGGTTTTATCGGGTTTCTCGCTCCAGCTTGGCGGCATTTGATAGCAAGGGCTTTGATGTTTCCGCTGGCGGCGGGGGCGGCGGGAGTAGTGCGGTGGCGCCTGGCGGGAGCGCGCCGCGCGGCACCTCGGTGACGATTGTGATTACCTTACCGGGCTCCCCTCCCGTGCCTCCGGCGGATCTGGTGCCCACGAGCATTAGCTTGGGAGGGCTGAGCGGGACCGCGCTGGGCCGTCCCTCGGCGGGCACGGTTCAGGCCACTTTCGCCCTCCCAGCGGACCTGGTCCTGGGGGCCAAAAGCATCGCGGTGGTCTTTACGGGGCCGACCTACACTCTTCCTAACGCTTTTACGATCAACTGAGCCGTGCCGCGCTTGCTTCGAGCCCTGCTGCTATTGGCAGCGACTCTGCCCCAGCTGGCGGCGGCGGCGCGCCTGGAGGTGGCCATCGAGCCCATTTTCCAGGGCGAACCGCTCCGCTTGGACGCGCTGCGCTATAAAAACGCCGCAGGGGAAACCCTTTCGGTGACCCGCCTCAGCTACTTGCTGGGCGGCTTTGCCTTGGAGCGCCCGGATGGGTCTTGGCTGGAATTTCCCGGCTTCCACGCGTGGTTGGACGCCGCGGCGCACCGACAAAGCTTCGTGCTAGAGGGAATCCCTGCGGGCCGCTACCGGGCGCTGCGCTGCCACCTCGGGCCCGATGCCGCGGCGGACCGCGCTGACGTCGCCGCCATCCCCGCGGGCGACCCGCTCCACCCGGCCACTAACGGCCTCCACTGGGGTTGGCAGCAAGGCTATATTTTTCTCGCCTGGGAAGGCTACTTCCGCCGCGGCGCGGGCGAAATGCAGGGCTATTCGCATCATTTGGCGGGTGCCCCCCACCGGGTTGGCCTCCACCTCGCGGCTCCGCTGGATCTCTCTCAAGATGGCGGCCTGCAGCTGAACTTTGACCTCGCCCTCCTCGGCGGCGCGCCGCGGCCCCTCTCCTTTGCAGAGGATGGAGCCAGCACTCACTCGCGGGAGGGCGACCCCGTGGCTGCGGCCCTCGCGGCCAATTTGCCAGGAGCTTTTCAGGTGCAAAACACCGCCTCCGCCGCGCCGCCCCTCACGGCGCCCGCCCCGCCGCCCGCGGCGCCGATCGACTTGCCGACGGCCTACACCCCTTGGCGCTTCGTGACGAGTCGATCCTTTCCCCTACCGGAATTGCCCCGCGACAACCCCCTCATCGCGGAGCGCGTGACATTGGGAGAAGCCCTTTTTAGCGAGACCTTGCTCTCGCGCGACGGCAGTCTTTCCTGTGCCTCCTGCCACTGCCAGGAGGCCGCCTTCACGGACGGGCTGCCAGTGAGCCGCGGCGTGGAGGGGCGCCTCGGCGAGCGCAACGCCATGTCCCTGCACAACTTGGCGTGGAAGCGGTCCTTTTTTTGGGATGGGCGCGCCCCTTCCCTGCGAGAGCAGGTGCTGCAGCCCATCGCCGACCACCGCGAGATGGACCAATCCCTAGAGGGCGCGGTGGAAAAATTGGGTCGCAATCCCACCTATGCGGCGCGCTTCCGGGCCGCCTATCGTTCTCCGGGAATCAGCCCGGCCAAGATCGCCCTGGCGCTGGAACAGTACTTACTAACTTTGACTTCGCAGCGCTCGCGGTTTGACTTATCATTGATAGGCAAGGAAGTGCTCAGCGAGGAGGAGCAGCGGGGATTTGAGCTTTTCATGACCGAGTATGATCCCCGCACTGGCCAGCGGGGGGCCGATTGTTTTCACTGCCATGGCGGGCCACTTTTCAGCGACCAGCAATTCCACAACAACGGGCTGGCGGGGGAGGCTCCGGGCCGGGCCGCCGTCACCGGTGCCGCCGCTGATCAGGGAAAATTCGCCACTCCCAGCCTGCGCAATGTGGCCCGCACCGCCCCCTACATGCACGATGGCCGCTTTGCCAGCCTGGAGGAAGTCGTGCAGCACTACAGTGGAGCCATGTCGCGCCGCCCCACCCTCGATCCCAACCTCGCCAAGCATCCCGCCCGCGGCCTCGACCTCAGCTCAGCGGACCAGGCGGCCCTGGTGGCCTTTTTGAAAAGCTTGAGCGAAGTCCCCCGCTCGCCCTAGCGGGGTGGGGCGACCCGCACCAGCGCGGCGGCGCGCTCCACCCGGGTGCGCTCAAAGTCGGCCGTGCTCGCGGCTAGTTGGCGAGCGGCTAGTTGAGACTGGTAGAGCTGCACGGCGAGTTCGGTGCGCGATGTATTTAAGTCCGTTAGGGCTTGAAGCACGTCGAGGCTTTTGCTTTCGCCTAGGCGGTACTGCTGCTGGAGCAGGGAATAGTTTTCCTCGGCGGATTTTACTTCGGCGCGGAGGCTGACGAGGTTTTGCTCCAACGTGCGGGTTTCCAGCCAGGCGGCAGTGACCTGCTCGTCGCTGCGCTTGGCGGCTTGCTCATAGTCCAGGGTGGCTTTGGCGATTTCGGCCTCGTCGCGCTTGAGGTTGAGGGCGCGCTCGCCTCCGGTGAACAGGGGGATGCTAACGGATACTCCAGCGGAGTAATCCGTGGCGCCCTCGGTGCTGTTGTCCCGGTGGTTGAGGTTGCGCCCGGCGCTGACGGAGGCATCCATGCTGGGAAGATAGGAAGCGCGCGTCTGATTCAAGTTTTCTCCGCGCCGCAACATGGCGCTGAGGAGGCGCTGCAGGTCGTCGCGCTGGCGGCGGGCCCGCCCGCGGAGATCGGGCAGGCTGTCTGCGGGCAGGGCGTAGGCGGGGGGCTCGACCACGGCAAACTGGGCACCGGGATCGTAGTTTAAGGCATTGGCCAACTGAGTGCGGGCCAACTTGAGGACGTTTTCGGACTCCACCAAAGTGCGCTTGGCCCGCTGTAGGGTGACGTCGGCGGTGAGCACATCGGTGCGGATGACTTCGCCCACCGCAAGGCGCTCTTGGGCGAGCTTTTTTTGCTCCTCGGCGAGGCGCAGGCTTTCCTGATTGACCGCCACCAGCGCCTGCTGGCGCAGCACTTCAAAGTAGGCGCCGGCCACCCCCAGGGCGGTTTCGCGAACCGTGGCCCGGTAGTCGAGGCGGCTTTCTTGGGCCGAGAGCAGGCCCGCCCGGTAGGCGGGGCCCACCGTGGGGTCCACGAGCGGTTGGCTTAGGGAAAGCCGGGTGCGGCCCCCCGTGGCGCGGTCGAAATCGAAGCCGGCGTCGCCGGAGCCGTTGTGGTCCGCGCTGAGGCTGCCGTTGAGGCGGGGGGTGAGGCGGGTCAGGGCCAGGGCGGGCTGGAGGTCGGCCTGCACCACCGCTTGCAGGGCCAGGGAAATCGATTGGTCCGTGGCCAGGGCGCGGTCGTAGGCCTGATCCAGCGTCAGGCGAGCCGGAGGCGTCGCTGGGGCCGCGGGACGGCGGTCGGCGAGGGCGGAAGCGCTCAGCGCCAGGGAGAGAAGGAAAATGCGGGAGGACACCATTGACAAAAAGGCCGGGCAAACCCCTGCCAGCCGAAGCCATAAAACGCAGGGGATTCCCTGCTCTGTCAGCAGGGAATTTTCGAGGGGTGCCCCGGATTTCTTTGAACGGGTGGGACTCAGGGCGGTCCGGCCCGCGCGGGCGGCAGTTTTACCGGCTCTTTACAGACGGGTGGCGGAGGCCAGCCGAACCTGGGCACAGCCCGGGCCGACCCGGCCTTGCGGGGCCGCCCCAGTTGCCCCAAGTTTGCCGCCCGGCGTATTTTTAAGTATTTTACCCTGCTGCCATGCCCACCGTTCTGGTCATCGAAGACGACGCCGCCATCCGCAGGGGCCTCATCGATGCCCTGGAAGCCAGCGGATACGACACCCTGCAGGCCGCCGATGGGCGGGCCGGGCTGGAGGTGGTGGCGCGGGGGACTTTTGACTTGCTGCTCTTGGACTTGGTGCTGCCCTATGTCGACGGCTTCACCCTCCTGGCCAAGCTGCGCGAATTGCGCCCCACGACCCCCGCCATTATCCTCAGCGCCATGGGGGCCGAAGCCGAGCGCGTCAAAGGCTTAAACCTGGGTGCCGACGACTACATGGTCAAGCCCTTCGGGGCGCGCGAACTGCTCGCCCGGGTCAACGCGGTGCTGCGCCGCTCCCCGGAGCGCCCTCAGGAGATGGCGGAACTGGCCTTTCCCGGGGGGGTGGTCGATTTCGCCCGCTGCGAGGTGCGCCACGGCGACGGCGCCCGCGATCCGCTTTCGGAGCGCGAGAGCGCGGTGCTCCGCTACTTGGCGGCCCATCCTGGCCGCGCCCTCAGCCGCGCCGAAATCCTGCAGCGGGTTTGGCGCCTCCCCGCCAGCCGCAGCGCCACCCGCACCATCGACATGCACGTGGCCAACCTCAGGGCCAAGCTGCGCGACAACCCCGCCCGTCCCCAGGTCATTCTCACCGTTCGGGGCAAGGGCTATGCCCTGGCCTGGCCCCCGCCATGAAGCGCGCCCTCCCCTGGATCATTGCCCTAGCGGGGCTGCTGCTGCTGACCGGGGCCATGGCCTGGGCCACGCGCTCGCTGGTGGCCCTGGAGCGCACCCAGCAGCGCATGGCCGCCGAGGCCACTTTCCAGGAGCGCGCCCGCCTCGCCCTCTGGCGCATGGAGTCCATCGCCGCTTCTTTGTTGATGGAAGAAAGCGCCCGCTCTCCGGAACAATACCACGCCGATTCACCCCCTCCGCCCAGCCCCGCTGGGCGCATGCGGCTCCACTTTGAGCTGGATCCCAGCGGCCAGATCCGCTCACCTCAGGTCGAATCCGGATCGCTGACAGTCCCAAATGAGCCCGCCCGCCGCCTGCAGGAACTGCGCGCCCATCTCGACCAAGAACCCGACCGCTGGACGCGGCTCCGCCAAGAAAGCGCGGCCCCGGGCGGCGCGGCTCCAGTCTCTTCGGCACTCCCGCCCCCTCGGCCTGCCCAAGGCGAGTCCGCACTGCGGAGGTCATCAAGCGGGCGAGTTTCTCCCGACCAAGCGCCTCCTGCACTGGCCGAGGCTCCCAGCGCCCTCGCCGGGGAGCTGGTACAGAAAGACGTCGCCCTCCGACAAAAGACCGCGGCCCTAGCCCTGGTCGGGGTCCCGCAAGCTTTTTCCGACGGCAAGGCCAAAACCGACGCGCTGCTTCCCCGTTTAGACAGCCCGCCACCGCTGGCGTCCGTCAGCCCCGTTCCGGCCGCCGCGGCCCGCGCTGCGCCGCCCGTGGTCCGCCTCCCTGCCGCCGCGGCGACCATCACTGCTTTCCGGGCGCGCTGGGTGGGAGAGGCGCTGCTGCTCACGCGCGGCGTCACTCGAGACGGCGCCTCCTGGATTCAAGGGGCGTGGATCGACTGGCCGCAGCTCCGCCTGGCCCTTTTGGCCAGCGTGGCCGACCTCTTCCCCGCCGCCTCCTTGGAGGCGGCCCCTGACAGCTCGGGAGGGGGCACCGATCTCCTGGCTT
This sequence comes from Verrucomicrobiales bacterium, assembly GCA_947460575.1. Taxonomy (GTDB): domain Bacteria; phylum Verrucomicrobiota; class Verrucomicrobiia; order Verrucomicrobiales; family V1-33; genus CAIZWU01. The sequence continues at coordinate 33,096 of CANHIJ010000034.1, forward strand.
CCCTGCCGCTGCGCTTTCGCCCGGGGCGGCTGGAACTCCCGGCACCTCCCTTTTGGAGCCCGCTCAAGCTTTCCCTGGCGGCGGCCTGGGGGTGCGTACTGGTGGCGAGCGCTGCCGTAGCCCTGGTGCTGCGCGGCATGATGGCCCTGAGCGAGCGCCGCGCCACCTTCGTGTCGGCGGTCACCCATGAACTGCGCAGCCCTCTAGCGACTTTTAAGCTTTACGCCGAAATGCTGGCGGACGGCTTGGTGCGAGACCCGGCCAAGCGCCAGGCCTATCTGGAAACCCTCAGCGCGGAGGCCGACCGCCTGGGCCACCTGGTGGAAAATGTGCTCTCCTATTCCCGTCTGGAGCGGGGCCGGGCCGCCCGGGGGCGGGCCGTCATCACCTGGGGCGAGTTGCTTCGCCGCGCCGAGCCCCGCCTCCACCAGCGGGCGGCGCAAGCGGGCGCCTCTCTAACTGTTTCTAGCGAGGGCCTGGCGGAAGACTTCTCGCTCGCCACCGACCCCGCCGCGGTGGAGCAGATCCTCTTCAACTTGGTGGACAACGCCTGCAAATACGGCCGCCGGGCCGACGCCCCGGCCCGCTTGGAGTTGGTTCTGACGGCTGACAAAAAGGCCCTGCGCATCGCCCTGCGCGACTACGGTCCGGGACTCACCCGCGCCGAAGCCCGCCCGCTTTTTCGCCCTTTTCACAAGAGCGCCCGCGCCGCCGCCCACTCCAGCCCCGGGGTCGGCCTGGGCCTTTCCCTGTGCCGCCGCCTCGCCCGCGACCTCGGCGGGAGCTTGGAAATCGACTACGGCTGGCCGCAGGGCGCCTGCTTCGTTCTGCGCCTGCCGACTTAGTTTTAGCCTTTCAGGTCTGCGGGGCGGGCGGCCACTGGCGCGGGGTTTCTGCAAGGTGTCGGCCCGACTGCCCGTTTCACGGTCCGTCACCCTCACGCCCGCTTTCATGAAACGCCTGCTTTGCCTTCTGCTGCTCTCCTGCTCCGCCGCCCTAGCCGATGGTGTGGCGGACAACCTCGCGGAAAATGTCCGCCGCCAGCCCCCCGCGGGCGTGGCCATTCCCGAGGATTTGCGCGCCACCCTCACTGCCGAAGCCCAGCGCCTCGGCGCCGCCATCGAGGACCTGCGCGGGAAGCTGGCGGAAAAGCCCGAACTGCTCCGCCACTTGCCCGACGTCCAGATCTTCCACAAGGCGGTCGA
>CANHIJ010000035.1 GCA_947460575.1 Verrucomicrobiales bacterium
CATGGGTGAGCCCTTCGCGCGGTCAAAAGCCCCCCATAGCGTGGCCGCTAGACACGTCGGGCGGCGATGCCGGAGGCAGCCCAGCATATGAGCCAAGAGGCAGCCCAGGATGATGCCGGAGGCATCCCAGCGGGTAGCCGGTGGTTGAGCGAAGCGACACCACCGGATTCCATTCCCGAGAGGGCCCGCACCCCGGCAGGGGTGCCAGCGCGGCCGCCCCCAAAAAGCCCACGCGCCAGCGCTCTGCGCCCACCGCATACGCTAGTCAACTCCCGCTTTTAGGGTAAGCGTCGCGGCTGGCACCGTTTGAAAGGAATGGCAGAAGTGTGAGAACTTGGGAATGCTCTGACATCTATGCACGGGAGCAGTTTGATGTGGACACAGGATGTGATGGACCGGGCGCGAGTCACCGCGGCGCGGCGCGCCGAGGTGGTGGCGCAGTTCCCGCGCAGCGGGCTTTCGGTTTATCGTTTGGCGAGGCTCGCGGGGGTGAAACATCCGACCTTGATGGGGTGGTAAAGCGGGGCAGCCGCCACCGCCGCGCTGGACGTTCGCATTAGCCACTTCGAAAACTCATCCATATCCCACCCCCGCGGCCATGAGGCGGGAAAATGTTTCCTTCTCGGGAAATCTGGGGGGGCCGCGCCTCCCCATGCGGCCTTCAGCAGGTCAGGTCAAAGAAACCGCCTTTGAAGACCTGGCCGTTGACTAGCATCTCTACTTCATGGCGGCCCGCATGATGGGTCCGGGTCGTGAAGTCGCGGATCACCTGCGTCCGGCTCAGGGACAAACCCTCGCCGGGCGCGAGGGTTACTTCCTTCCATTTGAAGACTTTGGGAGAAGTAAGTCCGGACTTCTTGACATAATGAATCCGGTAGTCCACCACCAACCGCTGTGCCGTGGCGGCGTGGGAATGGAGATGGCAGCCAAGTGTTAACCGGTCGCCCAGCCGGACCTGCGGGGGCTCCACCGTCACTTCGGTCACACTCACCGCTACTTCCGTGCGGGGCGTGGCTCCAATGTGGTGTAACGCCCGGGGATGTCCCTTTTTGATCAGCGTGCGCAACGCGTGGCGTGCGATCCATGCCGTGTGGGTCTGTTCCAAAGGCCAGCCAGCCAGTCGGTCGAGCACCCACTCCGGATGATTTTTGGTGATATCATTGAGATGGTTCGCCACGGATTTCCGGACGTAGCGGCTGGAGTCGGCCTGGAGATTCTCCAAGATCGGCAAAGTTGGGGTGGGGTCCGCCACTAGTTCCACCAGCTGAAACGACCACGGCAGGCGGGGTCGGCAGCCCTCACTGGCGAGACGCCGCACCTCCGGATCGGGATCGCGGGACCACGTCTCCATCACCGTTAGGGTGCGGCGCAGATCCCGTCTCAGAAACTCCCGCACCCCGAATTCCGAGGAGCCAAAAGGGGTGAAGAACTTCAGGGACTTCATGGAAGCCTCAAAATCCTGCTGGCCATAAAGGCTGACGAAATCGGGCAGGAACAGCGTCACGAATCCGCTTCCCATCCGCGGGGCCAACGCGTGCAGCAGGTCCAGACTCTTCCGGTAATCGGTCGGCAGCAGCACATGAAAACACTCCGTCATCCGCCGGAGCCGTTGCCACAGGCTGAGATCCTCCAGATCCACCAGCGCCAGCGCCAAAAACCGCTTCCGGTCGAATTGCGGATCAATCGCGGTCATCTCATCCGCCACCATGGCGAAGCGCGCTGCATTGAACATTTCCTTGAGGGCGGGTGCGGGGGGCGTCGCAGGGTTGGAGGAGGCGGGCATACATTCTGCGGATAACCGGAGGTCTGAAAGGGTGGCACGGCGGGGAACGGCTACTGATCGGTTATTTCCTGTGCCGATGGTTTGCAGGTTTCAGCACATCAGGTGCTAGGGCAACCTCTCCGCAACAGGCAGGGCTGACGGCGGCTGGATGGGAAGGGATTCACGGGTGGCTTTGTGGCTCAGGGAATGGGGCAGGCCCACGGGGTCATGCTTGTTGAGTCAACCGCCCCCAAGGGAGACTTTGCGGAAATCCGCTTCGGGGGCATTATTGAGGAGTCAATGCGGAGTCAATGCGGTAGGGGCGGGGCTGATTTTTGGTGATTGCCTGGGGAGGTGGGTTCCGTATAGAAAACTTCCGCGGGAGCGGCTCCTACTTTTGCGGGGCTCGGCGACTGCGGCACTTCCTTTTATGAAACTATCTCCCCTCGTACTTCCTGCGGTGGCCTTGGCTGGCGCATTCACCTTGGCGCTGGCACAAGACAAGAAAGACGGCCCTCATTTTGTAGTGGCTGCGGACAAGATTGTCAAAATTGAGGCCGCTTTGCCGAGCAAGGCGCCTGCGGCGGTGGGCAAGAAGCATGAGATGTTAGTATACACGCGAACCGGCGGGTTCCGCCACGGGTCGATTCCGGTGGGGGTGGAGACCATGAAGCGGCTGGGAGAGAAGACGGGTTTATTTCACGTCACCCACAGCGAGGATCCGGCTTCGTTTGAGGCGGACAGCTTGGCGAAATACGATGCCGTTTTCATGCTGAACACGACGGGCGAAGCCTTTGCGGCGGGGGACCAGGCGGTGGAAGAGCGGCGCAAGGGGAATTTGCTAGCATTCGTCAACAGCGGTAAGGGCCTGATTGGGGTGCACAGCGCCACGGACACGTACAAGGACTGGAAGGAATACAACGAGATGATGGGCGGGGCGTTTGTGGGGCATCCTTGGGGATCTGGGGAGACGGTGCGGGTGCAGAATTTGGATCCCAAGCATCCGGTGAACGCTTCGTTCAAGGGGGAGGGGCTGACCTTGCAGGACGAGATTTACAAATTCCGCGCGGACACGGCGAGTCCGGCGGGCCGCCACATGCTGTTGGCGCTGGACGCCAATGGGACGGACTTGGCCAAGGACAAGGACGATCCGCGCAAGCTGTATCCGATTGCCTGGATTGATACCTGGGGCCAAGGGCGGGTCTTTTATTGCTCGCTGGGGCACAACGACGAGATTTACATGAATCCGGTGGTGGTGGAGCACTATTTGGCGGGGATTCAGTATGCCCTGGGCGAGTTGAAGGCGGATGCGAGTCCGGCGGCGGCCAAGTAGCTTTGGCTGGGCCAAGTGGTTGAGGGCGGAGAGGTGCCAGCGGACATAGGGATGTCTGGGGCCCGCTCCGCCCCTTTTTGGTTTAGGCGCGGGGCGCCGCAGTAGGGGAATAGTGGATCGTTAGAAAGCTTGCTCAGACTGGACTAAGGAAGCGTTAGGATTATCTCGCGCAGGTTGAAGAGGGGTTGGCCGGGTTCCATGCGGGCGGGCTCGAGCCAGAGGCGCCAAGTGCCGGGGCGGGGGAGGGTGAAGGACCCGGCGTCGACGAGGGTGAAGGTTTCGTTGGAGTCGGTGGGTTGGACGGGGGAGGTGCGGCTGGCGTTGCCGAGGCGGATGCGGAAGCTGCGTGGGCTGCGCAGGCTGGTGCTTTGGAGGGCGCGGAGGGAGATGGTGGCGGGGGCGGCGATGGTGAGGTCCCAGGCGACGCGGCTGGCGGGGTTTTTCCAGTTGGTGAGGTAGCGGGAGGTGGAGGTGTAGTAGGTGTCTTTTTCGGGGGCGAGGATGAGGGCTTTGGAGGCGTCGAGGCGATTTTCTCCTGGGGCGAGGGGGATGACTTTGGCTAGGAGGGCGGCGATGTCGGCGGCGGCTTGGGTGGCGGGGGCGGCCCAAGTGGGATCGGCGGCGAGCGTTTGGGCGTAGGCGGCGGCTTCGGGATCGGCGGTGCTGGCGAGGGCGGCGCAGAAGGCGGCACGGTTTTGCGTGGAGGAGATTTGGGCTTGGGCTCGGCGCAAGAGGTTGGTGAGATCGGCGCCGTTGAGGGTGGCGATGCGGGGGGCGATCTGGCAGAAGGCGGCGAGGAGGGCCTCGCGGTCGGTGGGGGAGGCCGCGGCGGCGGCGAGGAGGGCGTCGGTGAGGGTGGGGTCGGGGGCGGGCCAGGCGGGGAGGGCGGCGAGGGCATCGCGGCGGCGGTCTCCGGCGGTGGCGAGTTCGGCGGCGAGGCTGCGGTTGGCGTTGGGGTGGGCGGTTTGTCCGAGGAGGCGGAGGAAGTCGGGGCGGCTGGCTTGGTCGGCCTCGCGGAGGGCGTCGGTGAGGATGCGGGGCGGGGCATCGGGGGCCGTTTCTTTGTCGAGGAGGGTCTGGGCCGTGCGGAGGAGGAGGTCGCGGCTGGCGGGATCGCGGAGTTTGGGGAGGATTTTAAAGAGGGCCGGGGAGTCGGCGGCGGCGGCGGTCTGGGCGAGGGCTTGGAGGGCGGCGGCGCGGGAGGGGGCGTAGTCCTGAGCGGCGATTTTGAGCAGGAGGGCGCTAGCGGCTGGGGAGGGGCGCGCGGTGAGGAGGTCGAGGAGGGGGAGTTGGGCGGCGCCACTAGACTTCGCTAGAGCGATAGTTAGGGCTTCGGTGAGGGAGGCGCTGGGAAGGCGCTTGAGGGCGGCGGCGGCGCGCGGGGAGTCGGGGGAGTTGCTGGCGAGGGCGTCGAGGAGGGCCTCGAGGCTGGCGGGGTCGGAGGGCGGGGAAGGGGCGGCGAGAAGGGACTCGAGGTTGGGGGTGAGGCGCGCGGGCGGTGCGAGGGATCGGGAGAACCACCAGGCGGCGGAGGCGGCGCCGACTGCGGCGAGGGCGACCCAGAGGAGGGCGCGGGATTTGGGCGGGGCGGACGGTTTTGGGGCGGGGCGGCGGGCGGCCGGGGGCGGGGCGGCTGGAGCAGCTGCCGAGCTGACGCTAGACGGAGCGCTGGGTGGCGCGCTGGGAGGGGCGGATGAGCGGGGGCCGACGCCGCGGCCGAGGATTTTGACCGATTTGGGGTGAGGCGAGGAGACGGAGTGGTCGGCTTTTTGGGAGCGGAAATGAGCCAGGGCGGCGCGGGCGTCGGCGGGGCGCTGTGGCATCTCGCGGGAGATGAGCCACATGACCCAATCGGCGAGCCAAGGGGGGAGGTCGGGTCGGACTTCGGCGAGGTGGCGCACCTGGTGTTGGAGGTGGCTGACCATGACTTCGGGGCCGGTGTGGCCGGTGAAGGGAAAGTGGGTGGTGAGGATTTGGTAATAGATGCAGCCGAGGGAATACATGTCGGTGCGGGCGTCGAGGGGGCGGCGCTCGAATTGCTCTGGGGCCATGTAGAAGATGGTGCCCATGATGGCGGCCTCGTGGTCTTGGGTTTGGAGCGAGGCGGTGCGGGAGAATTTGGCGAGGCCGAAGTCGAGGATTTTGATTTGGAATTTGCCGCTGGGGAGCCAGACGACCATGAGGTTGTCAGGTTTGAGGTCGCGGTGGACGAGGCCGAGGTCTTGGGCGGCGATCATGCCCTCAAGGGACTGGGCGACGACTTCTTGGAAGTCCTCGACGGTGAGGGCGCCGCGCTGGATGACTTGGTCGAGAGTTTCGCCCTTGAGGTACTCCATGACGACGAAGGGGCCGAGTTCGTCTTGGCCGACGTCGTAGATGGTGACGATGTGCGGGTGCTGGAGGGAGGAGAGGGTGCGGGCTTCGCGGATGAGGTCTTGGTGGAGGGTCTGGAGGCAGCCGGAAGCGGGTGGTTTGACGCGCTTGAGGGCGACGTCGCGGTCGAGTTGGGTATCGGTGGCGAGGTAGACTTCGCCGAGGCCGCCGTCTCCGATTTTTCCTTTGACGGCGTAGCGCGGAATCATGGTGGGGAGGGGGCGAGGGGTGGGACGTCGGGGCGGCGGCGCGAGGTCCCAGCTAGTAGGGGATGAGGCGGGGGACGGCAAACAGATTTCGCAGGGAGTTGGGGCGGGGGTTCTGCGCTTGCAGGAGCGGAGGCCGTGGCGGAGGGGGAATTAATGGAGCAGGAAGCGAAGTCGCTCGGGGAGCGCCTGAGGCTGGAAATTTTGTTGGCGCGGGAGCGGGTGCAGCGCTTTGGGAAGGCCACGCCGCTGGAGCGCCTAGAACTGGCCGGGCCGGGTCCGGAGATTTGGGTGAAGCGGGAGGATGTGTGTGCGATCAAGGCGTACAAGTGGCGGGGGGCGGCGAATCGGATGGCGGTGTTGAGCGCGGGGGAGCGGGAGCGCGGGGTGGTGACGGCCTCGGCGGGAAATCATGGTCAGGGGGTGGCACTGGCGGCGCGGCAATTGGGGGTGAAGGCGCGGGTTTATATGCCGCGCTCATCGCCAGGGGTGAAGCAGCAGGCGGTGCGGCAGCACGGGGGGGAGTGGGTCGAGATTTGTTTGGTAGGAGATAGTTATGAGGAGGCGGTGGAGGCGGCGCGGCGGGATGAGGCGGCGCGGGGGGCGGTTTACATCCACGCCTATGACGACCTCCAGGTCATGGCGGGGCAAGGCACCTTGGCGGACGAAGTGGTGCTGAGCGGGGAGGGGCCGTTTGACGCGGCTTTTTTGCAAGTGGGGGGGGGCGGACTAGCGGCTGGGGTGTCGTGTTGGCTGCGGATGTATTGGCCCGGGATTGAGGTCGTGGGAGTGGAAGGGGAGGGGCAGGCGAGCATGCAGGCGGCGCTGGCCGCGGGGCGGCCGGTGGCGCTGGAGGAGGTAGATTTATTTTGCGACGGAACGGCGGTGCGGCAGGCCGGGCAGTTACCTTTTGAGGTGTGCCGAGAGACGCTGGCGCGGGTGGTGACGGTGAGCAACGGGGAGGTGGGTCAGGCCATGCGGGTGCTGTGGGAGGGGCTGCGGGCGGTCTCGGAGCCGTCGGGGGCAATGGGCTTGGCGGGGCTGCTCCAGGAGCGGGAGCGGTGGGTGGGAAAAAAGGTGCTCGTGGTGCTGTGCGGGGCCAACATCGACTTCCAGCAGTTGGGGGCGATCGCGCAGAGTGCGGGGTCGGGAGCCTCGGCTTCGCGCACGGTGAGGATTCACATCGCGGAGCGCAAAGGGGCCATGCTTGACTTGCTAGACGGGTGCTTCGGGGGCCTGAATATAGCGGATTTTCAGTACGGGAAGTCGCATCGGGATCAGGCCTGGCCGGTGTTCACGGTGACGGGGGAGGACGCGGCGACGCGGGCGGCGTTGGCGGACTTGCCGGGGCGGTTGGAGGCGGCGGGGCTGGAGTGGCAGGATTTGGGCGGGGCGGTGGAGGTGGCCTTTCGGGCCATCCCGCTGCGGGGGGACCTGCTGGGGTTTCCGCTTTTTCTACGCTTGGATTTTTATGAGCGGCCGGGGGCGCTGCACGACTTCTTGGATCGGGTGGTGCGAGGGCGGGCGAGTTTTTGCTATTTTAATTACCGGCAGTCGGGCGAGCGCATTGGGCGGGCCCTGATTGGGCTGGACTTTGAGCGCAGGGAGGCGAGGGAGGCGTTTCTGGCGACCTTGCCGGGGCGGGGTCCGGGTTACCGGAAGTGCCGCCCGGTGGATGAGGGGGCCAGCCGCCGCCTGCTGGGCCAATAAATTTTTAGTTTTTGCCATGAGAATACGCTCTGCCGATTTTGACACTAGCGCCCCTGACGTAGAGGGTTGCCCGGCACCGGGACTGCCGGAGTTTCCTTTTATTGGGCGCTCTAACGTGGGTAAGTCCTCGCTGTTGAACTTGCTGACCGGCCGCAAGGGCTTGGCCAAGGTATCGGCGCGGCCGGGCCACACCCAGTTGATCAATTTTTTTACGATCAATCAGCAGTGGCGCCTGGTGGACCTCCCTGGCTATGGATACGCTAGGGTATCGAAGGCGGCGCAGGAGAAATTTGCGGACATCATCACCGGCTTTTTGCTGAAGCGTCCGGTGGTTCGGCGGGTTTTTGTGCTGATTGATTCGCGGCACGAGCCGCACTTGATCGACCTGGAGTTTGTGAGTTGGCTGGCGGGCTGTGGAGTTCCGTATGTTTTGGTGTTCACCAAAGTGGACAAGTTGAAGCCCGGGGCGGTGAGCAAAAACATTGCGGCCTTTGGGGCGGCGCTGGCGGAGTGGAAAACGGAAATGCCGGAGGTGTTCCGCTGTTCCTCGGAAACGGGGGCCGGGCGCGCCGAGTTGTTGGCTTTTATTGGGAGCGAGATTTGAGGGCGGCGGGGCGCCGCCGGTGGGCTTGCGCGGCGGGGCAAGTGGTTTCAGGGTGGACCTTGCCATGACAGCTCTCGACTTTTCTTCCCTGCGCGCGGCGGTGCGCGATGTGCCGGACTTTCCCTCGCCGGGGATCGTGTTTAAGGACATCACGCCGATGCTCGCGGATGGCGCCTTGTTTAGGCTGACGATTGACGGGCTGGTGGAAACGGTGGCGGGCCAAGGGGTGGTGAAGATCGTGGGGATCGACGCGCGGGGTTTTATTTTTGCGGCGGCGGTGGCGGACCGCTTGGGCTGCGGCTTTGTTCCGGTGCGCAAGAAGGGGAAGTTGCCCTGGAAGACGGAGGGCCTGGCCTATGATTTGGAATACGGCTCCAATGCGATTGAGATCCATGCGGACGCCATTGCCCCCGGGGAGCGGGTGTGGGTGGTGGACGACGTGCTGGCGACAGGGGGCACCGCGGCGGCGGCGGCGGCGCTGGTGCGGCGGCTCGGGGGAGAGTTAGTGGGGATGAGCTTTTTGATTGAGCTCGGTTTTTTGAAGGGCCGGGAACTGCTGCCCGCCGAGGTCGCGGTACGGGGGCTGTTGGCTTACTAGCTTTTTAAGGAAACTTTGCATCGTCCGCGCCATGCGTCCTACGTTCCAACAAATGCTCATTTTGGCCCGGGTGCCGAACCTTCCCACGGTGTGGTCCAACGTCTTGCTGGGTTGGGTGCTCGGGGGCGGGGGTTGTTATGGGGGCCTGGGGGCGGCGCTGGCGGGGGGGACGCTGCTGTACGCGGGGGGCTGCACCTTAAACGATGCCTGCGATGCCCGCTGGGATCGGGTCCACAAGCCGGGCCGCCTAATCCCCAGCGGGGCGCTGCGCGAGGGGGCGGTGTGGACTTTGGGCGGGGTGGAAATGGCTGTTGGTCTAGCCCTTTTTGTGCTGGCGGGGCCGGAGGTGTGGGGGTGGCCGGTCGGCTTGTCCCTAGCCATTTTGGCTTATGATTGGCGGCACAAGGAGACGCCTTGGAGCGTGGTGGTGATGGGGGCTTGCCGGGCCTTGCTGGTGCTGAGCGGGGCCGCGGTGGCGGGCGGGCAGTGGAGCGCCAGCGCGCTGGGAGCGGCTGGGGCGCTGTGGATTTATATCATCGCCTTGAGCCTGCTGGCGCGGGGGGAGGCGCGCCCTGGGGGCGGCTGGCTGCGGGTGTTGCGGCCGGGGTGGAGCGTGGGCCGCTGGGTAGGAGAGATGTTAGCGGCAATCCCGCTGGTGGATGCGGCGCTGCTAGGAGGGCTGGGGGGCGGGGTGCTGGGATGGTCGAATCGGGCTGGGGGAGCGGTGGCGGTGAGTTTGGCGCTTTGGCCGCTGTGTCGGTTGCTCCAGCGAAAATACGCCGCAACGTAAGGCCGACACGTCCCTCCCCGTTGTCATTGCTCCATGATTGAACGACGCGTTTCGCTTTCCCTGCCGCACCGGGTTTTTTTCACTGAAGGAGTGTTCGATCCTGGGCACACCCTTTTGCGCGATGTGCTGTGCCCGGCGGAGCAGGGCGCGGGGCGAGTGCGCCGAGTCCTGGTGGTGGCGGAGGAGGCGGTCGTGGCCGGGCAACCGGGGCTGGAGGCGGGGCTGCGGGCTTGGTTTGCGGCGCAGGACGGCCTGCTGGTGCTGTCGGGGCTGCTCCTGGTGGCGGGGGGCGAACCGTGCAAAAATGATTGGCCCTTGGTGGAGCGTCTCTGGGGGGCGATCAACGAGGCGGGGATCGACCGCCACAGCTATGTGATCGCCCTGGGCGGGGGGGCGCTGTTGGATTTAGTGGGCTTTGCGGCGGCCACGGCGCACCGCGGCATCCGCTTGGTGCGCATGCCGAGCACGACCCTCAGCCAGGGAGATGGCGGGGTGGGAGTAAAAAATGGGGTCAACCATTTTGGGAAGAAGAATTGGGTGGGCACGTTTGCGGTGCCGTTTGCGGTGATCAACGACTTTCGCTTGTTAGAAAGCTTGAGCGCGGCGGCGCGGGTTGAGGGGGTGATTGAGGCCATCAAGGTGGCCTTGATCCGGGACGGGGCCTTTTTTCGGGAAATGGAGGCGCAGGGGGAAGCCCTGGCCCGGCTGGAGCCGTCGATTTTGCACCGGGTGATTCAGCGCAGCGCGGAGCTGCACGTGCAGCACATCTGTATGGGCGGGGACCCCTTTGAGTTTGGCTCGGCGCGGCCGCTGGATTTTGGGCACTGGATCGCGCACAAGTTAGAGCAGTTGTCGGACTTCCGCATCAGCCACGGGCGGGCGGTGGCCATTGGGATGGCGGCGGATTTGCAGTACGCCCATCTATTGGGCGTGCTGCCAGAGGAAGATCGGGACCGCATTTTGGCCTTGATCGAGCAGGTGGGATTCACGCTCTGGGCCAAGGAATTGGCGACGCTGGCGCCGGGCGGCAAGTTGGCGGTGCTGCGGGGGCTGGAGGAATTCCGCGAGCACTTGGGGGGCGAGCTCTGCATCACCTTGGTGACGGCCTTGGGGGAAGCGCGCGAGGTGCACGAGATGGACGCGGCGCTGGTGCAGCAGTCGATTGAGTGGCTGCAGGTGCGGGCGGAGGCGTCGGCCTTGACCTAACGTGCCATGAGCCGCACCGCCATCCTCAACGTCGTGGGCCTGACGGCCCGGCACATCAGCGCGGAGACGACGCCCCAGATTTTCGCGTGGCTCAAGCACAAGCAGATTGCGCCAATTCGGCCGGTGCTGCCGGCCGTGACTACTACCATGCAGTCCACCTACCTGACCGGTCGGCGGGTTTCGGACCACGGGATTGTGGCCAACGGTTGGTATAATCGGGAGATGGCGGAAGTCCAAATGTGGAAGCAGAGCAATCACCTGGTGAAGGGCGAGAAGTTTTGGGATGTCTTGAAGCGGGAGTACCCCGGCTACACCGTGGCCAAGCTTTTCTGGTGGTATAACATGTATTCCACGGCGGACTACTCCATCACCCCGCGGCCGGCCTATCCAGCGGATGGGCGCAAGGTTTTTGATATCTACACCCAGCCGTCGGCCCTGCGGGAAGCCATCAAGGGGGACTTGGGCGATTTTCCGTTTCCTTCATTTTGGGGTCCCCTCGCGGGAATCGCCTGCTCGCAGTGGATTGCGGACTCGGCGAAGTGGACCGAGGACAAGTACTGGCCTAACTTGAGTCTGGTATATCTGCCGCATCTCGACTACAACTTGCAGCGCCTCGGTCCGGAGGATCCAGCGATCCTGGCGGATCTGCAGGCGATCGACGCCATCGTGGGGGACTTGATCCAATTTTACAAGCAGCGGGCGATTCGGGTGGTTTTGCTCTCCGAGTACGGCATCACGCCGGTGCACCGGGCGGTGCATCTCAACCGGGTGTTGCGGGAGCGCGGCTGGATCGCGATTCGGGAGGAACTGGGCCGCGAGCTATTAGACTGCGGGGCCAGCAAAGCCTTTGCCTTGGCCGACCACCAGGTGGCCCACATTTACGTCAATGACCCCGCGATATTGCCGGAATTGCGGGCGGTGCTGGAGGCGGTGCCGGGAGTGGAAAGCGTGGTCGACGGGGTGTGGAAGGCCTCGATTGGGCTGGACCATCCGCGGAGCGGCGACTTGATCTGCCTGGCAGACAAGGACAGCTGGTTTACCTATTATTATTGGCTAGACGACGCGGTGGCCCCAGATTTTGCCCGCTGCGTGGATATCCACCGCAAGCCGGGCTACGATCCGGTGGAATTGTTCCTTGACCCTAGCTTTAAGCATCCGAAGTGGGAGGTGGGCAAGCGCTTGCTCAAGAAAAAGGCGGGGCTGCGCTATCTGATGGACGTGATTCCGCTGGACGCGAGTTTAGTTAAAGGGAGCCACGGGCGCATTCCCGAGGACCGCTACGACTGGCCGATTTTGGCGGGGGATTTCCCCCACTTGGTGAGCGACGACTCGATTCCGGCGACGCGCGTTTACCACGAGTTGATGGCCACGGTGAAGCGGGGCATCGCGGAGCGGGTGGAACCTGCGGAGTAAGGGTGCATCGTCCCTTGTGGGGGTGAGGCATCCGGCCAAGTTGCGCCATGAAAGTTTCCTCCAGCGACCGTCTGCTGCGCCTGCTCAAGGACCACTTTGGGTACGACTCATGGCGTCCCTTGCAGGAGGAGATCATTGCCGCCACCATGGAGGGGCGGGACGTCCTGGCGCTGCTGCCGACGGGCGGGGGCAAGTCGCTGTGCTTTCAATTGCCCGCCATGGCAGGCCGGGGCCTGACCTTGGTGGTGTCGCCGCTGATCGCGCTGATGAAGGACCAGGTGGATCAACTGGAGGCGGCGGGGATCCCTGCGACATTTTTAAATTCGACCCTGGATGCGGCGGAGGCGCGGCAGCGCCTGCGGGGGCTGCACGAGGGGCGCTACCGCCTGCTCTACGCGGCGCCAGAGCGGATCATGCTGGACGGTTTTCTGTCCGACCTACAGAAGTGGGGGGTAGAGCGGATCGCGATCGACGAGGCGCACTGCATCAGCGAGTGGGGGCACGATTTTCGGCCGGAATACCGCCAGCTGCCACGGCTGCGCGAGATTTTGCCGGAGGTGCCGTTTATCGCTCTAACAGCCACGGCTACGGATCAGGTGCGCGATGACATTGAGCGGCACCTAGCGCTGCGCAGTCCAGAGCGTTTTACTGCTAGTTTTAACAGGCCTAATCTTACCTATCGAGTTTCGCCCAAGACGGGGGCCTACGAACAAGTGCGGCAATTTCTGCGGACCCGGCCAGACGACAGCGGCATTATTTATTGTCAGTCGCGCAAGGCTACGGAGCAGGTGGCGGCGAAGCTCAGCGCTGATGGGATCCCGGCGCTGCCTTACCACGCTGGGCTGGAGCAGTCGGAGCGAGCGGGGAATCAGGAAAAATACCTGCGCGACCGGGTGCGGGTGATGTGCGCCACGATTGCCTTTGGGATGGGCATCAATAAACCGAACGTGCGCTTTGTCATCCATTACGACCTGCCGAAGAACTTGGAGGGATACTATCAAGAGACGGGGCGGGCGGGGCGAGATGGCTTGCCGGGCGAGTGCTTGCTGCTTTTCAGCCCGGGCGATGTGGCCAAGCACATTGGTTTCATCAGCGAGATCGACGATGAGGTCGAGGCGGCGCGGGCGCGGCACCTGCTGGACCAGGTGGTGCACTATGCGGAGGCATCGTCTTGCCGCCGGGCCCTGCTGTTGAATTATTTTAGCGAGACCTTTCCGGAGCCCAACTGCGGTGGCTGCGACAATTGCCAGTCTCCCCGGGAAAGCTTTGATGGCACGCTGGTGGCGCAAAAGCTGCTCTCCTGCGTGCTGCGGGCCAACCAGGCGAGCCGATGGCAATTTGGATTGGGGCACTACTGCGATATCCTCTGCGGGGCCAGCAGCGAGAAGATTCTCAAGCAAGAACACCACCGCCTGAGCACCTATGGCATTGGCAAGGAAATGAAAAAGCCGGAATGGCAGGCGATCGGCCGGGAGTTGACCCGCATGGGGTTTCTCCAGGCGGACCCCGCCCGGATGGGCAGCCTCAGCGTGACCGAACAGGGGGTGGAGGCGCTGAAGCAGCGCCGCGCCTTTACCCTGACGCGGCCGCTGCCGGGCGTGGAGGCTAAAAAGCGCGGGCAGGGAGTGGCCAAGGCGGGCGATATCGAGTGCGATCCCGTCCTTTTTCAGGCCCTGCGCGACTTGCGGCGCGAGCTGGCGGAGGCTCGGGGGGTGCCGCCCTATGTCATTTTTGGCGACGTTTCCTTGCGGCATATGGCCAGCGTTTACCCGACGCACGAGGAGGCCTTTGCGGCCATTCCCGGGGTGGGGCAGCAGAAATTGGCCGACTACGGGGAGGCCTTTTGCGCGGTGGTGCGCAAGCATTTGGGCGTGAACCCGATGCAGGTTTTCGCCGCGGCGCGCCCGCCCGCGTCTCGGGTGGCGCCGGAGCGCCGGGGCAGCCGACCGGCGGCGGCGCGCCCTGCGGGGTCTCCGCCGCCCTCGATGGATCCGGGGCCAGTGAGCGACACGATCGGGGAGACGCTGCGGGTGTACCGGCGCGGCGTCGCCGATTTGGCGGCGCTGGCGGTGGCGCGGAACTTGGCCGAGAGCACGGTGACGAGCCACTTGTGCAACGCCATCGCCGCGGGTCGGGCGGACGACATCCCGCCTGAGAGCCTGATTTTTCCGGGTTTGCTGGCGGGGTTGGGAGAGCTCTTCGATGCCGCGGAGTCGATCGATAGTTTGGGGGCGCTCAAGGAAATGGCGGGAGATCGCTACGCCTATCGGGATCTACAGCTCTTTAGAGCTTTCCGGCAGGCGGGAAAGGTTTAGGGACCTGATTTTTGGGGTGGCCGGGGCTGAATGAGGGGAGGGTTAAGGAGATTTTTTGGGGCCTCCATTGACGCCGCGAGGCTTTTCTGGCAGAGGGTGGGCCGTGTTCTTTGCCTGTGGGTGGCTGCGGCCACTTCATCCCTTTCCTGCGGTGTGCGTGACTCCTGGTCCTTTGGGCCCGCTCCGATGCAAAATTATGGAGGTCTGGTCAGCCCTACCGATGCCGCGCCTCTTCATAGGATGGCAGACGTTTGGTTCGTGCGGCCACCACCTGGTTATACTCTTGGGAACGAGAGCCTTCGACCATAGACGCCACCGCGGGTTTTTGGGGGGATGAGGGTCGCCGACGACATGGGCTGGAGCGATGGGCTGGACCGCCTGGCTTGCGTGATTGATGGGGGGGAGTGCGGTGGGCGCGGGGGTTTTTAATTGCGGGCGCGGCGGCGGTCTTCGCGGGAGGGGTTGAGGATGGCTTGTTGGGCAGATTCGGGGAGGTTGGCGGATTGGAGCCACTGGGTGGCTTGGGCGGGGTCGCGGAGGAACCAGGTTTGGCCGGCGCGGGTGAGGGTTTTGAGGCGCGAGGTTTCGTCGCCGATGGTTTTGGCCCAGATCATGGCGGATTCGGGGTCTTCGCGGGCGAGGCTGCGGGCGAAGCCGCTGACGGCGGAGTCTTTGGAGGGGGAAGGGGGGAGGGCGGCAAGGTATTGGCTGGCGCCGAGGGCGTCGCGGCGGGTCCAGCCGCGGAGGGCGGAGAAGGTGCCGTCGGAGCGGGCGGAGCCTTCGTCGAGGGTGCCGAGCCAGGCGACGGCGGCTTGGGGGTCGCGCTGGGCCCACTGGCTGCCGATTTGTTCGATGACGCGGGGGCCATAGGAGGCGTTGGCGAACTGGGCGGCCCAGGCGGCGGCGGCGGCGGGGTTTTCGGCGGCGTAGGCGCCGGCGAGGCGGTCGAGGGTGGAGCCTTTGAGGGGGCCGTCGGGGAGGGCTTCGCCCCAAGCGGTGGCGGCGGCGGGGCCATTTTTGCGCAATTCTTCTTCGGCGATGGTGCGAAGGTAGGTTTCGGCCTGTTTGTCGCCGAGGGTGGCGCGGTTGAGGGCGTAGGAAGTGGCGAGGGCGATGTCGTGGTCGGCGAGGCCGGCGACGAGGTTGGCGCGCTGGCGGTTTTTGGAGTCGCCTTCTTCGAGGGATTCGAGCCAGGCGGTGGCGGCGGTGGGGTTTTGGCCGGCCCAGCCGGGCAGGGCGGCATCGAGGAAGCGGTCCTTGCGGCCGTCCGGGAGGGTATTGGCGTGGGCGATGGCGGCGGGGCCGTCTTTGGAGCCCCAGGCGTAGAGGAAGAGGCGCCATTGGTCGGGGCTGGCGCGGTTGGCCTGAAGGGATTCGAGGAGGGCTGGGGCGTTTTCTGGGGTGAGGGAGTCGAGGAGTTGGGCGAAGGCCTGGTGGCGGCGGAGGGGATTGGGGTCGGTGAGGGCGAGTTTGGCGAGGGCTTCGCGTTGGCTGGCGTTGAGGGGGAGTGGGGCGCCGGGGCTGGGGGCGAGGTTGGGAGGCTTGCGGTTGGTGGAGGGAGCAGCCGCGGAGGAGGAGGAGCCGAGGAGGCGGGGGGAAAGCGGGCTTGGCAGCGAGGCGGGGCGGAAGTGGTTCCAAGTGAAGCCGAGGGCGAAGGCGGAGAGGGTGGCGAGGCCCCAGGCGGTATGGGTCAGGTGGGAGCGCTTCATGGGAGGGGGGGAGGGGGCGCGGGAGGAGGCCTGGTAAGGGCCTGGGGCCGGGATAACTTATGGGGCCGGGGGCCGGGGGAGTCAAATACGCGGGTCCGGATAGCGGGGAGCTGGGACAGAGATGGGGGGAGCGCGGGGGCGGGGGCTGGGACCTGATGGAGGGTTGGCGTTTTGGGCTTTGGCTGGTATGGTAAGCATGGACACGAAGCAGTGGGCGAGACTCGTTTTGGTGGCGCTGAGCCTTTTGGCTGGGGGCTGTGGATCGACCGCGGGCGGGCTGCGGCGGGGGCCACTGCCGCTGGAGGTGACGTTTTGGAAGCCGTGGCTTTTGAATACGGCGCGGGCGCCGTACGCCAAATTGTATGTGGAAGTGGATGCGGTGCGGGGGGCGGAGCCGCCGCAGCGCTGGCTTGACGAGATGGAGGCATTTTTGCGGGAGCAGTGCGACAAGCCTGGAGGGGTGACGGTGGTGCGCAGCGATTTGATCGCGCCGGAGGAGGCGGCGGCGTCGTCGGTGACTTCGCTGGCGCTGCGGCATTTAGATGGGCCGCCGCCGGAGTCGGCTTACATTTATGTGCTCTACTACAATAGCGCCTTGAATCCGCAGTTGAAGACGGCAAACCCGCACGCGGTGGTGTTTCCGTATCCGTGTGCGGTGGTGGTGGACCGGAACTACAACGAGGCGGGATTTGGCGATGTGTTGGGATCCCTGATTTTGAAGCACGAGGTGGCGCACTTGTTGGGGGCGGCGCGCGATCCTGCGCATGGGGATGGGGCGCACTGCGGGAGGCGGGGGTGTTTGATGAATCCGGCATTTGAGTATGCGGGAGCGGGGCGGGGAGCGGGGCTGCAGCTGCAGATGACATTTTGCGCCGACTGCCTGCGGGATATGGCGCGGTGGCGGGCGACGGAGGCGCCGGGGAATTTGCGATTTCAGGGGGCCTATTTGGCGCGCCGGGAGGCGGGCTATTCGGTGTTGACGCTGCCGAATGCGGTGCACTTGCATTTGGGCACGGCGGAGACCTTGCCTGGGGGGCCGCTGTGGGCGGCGATGAAGCGGGCGGGGTCTGGGCCGCTGCAGGGGCGGGAAGGGTTTATTTTGAGTTCAAGTGCGACGGGGAGCACGGCGTCGGTGCGGACGGCGCTGCGCTCGGCCGAGAAGGACCCGGTTTCCATGGTGCGGAAGTCGGCGCGGTTTTTTTCGGCGCAGATGGACCGGCAGGGCTTGCCGCCCTGAGGGCGGGGCAAGGAAATGGCAAAAAAGAGCGCTGCCGAGGCCGTAGATCCGTGCCAGGGTGGCGGCGGTATTCCACTATATGACTGATCCCCTTTCTACTCCTCCAGAGGCTGGCGCGGCCGGACCTGCGGTCAAAGCTCCCGTTAAGCCGGAGAATCCGCTGGCCAATCTTTTGCTGAACGTGCTGATTCCGGTGGTCATTTTGACCAATTTGAACAAGGACACCGGATTTCCGCAGTTGGGGCCGAAGGGGTCGCTGGTGGCGGCGCTGCTGTTTCCGATCGGGTACCAGCTGTATGACTACTGGGTGCGGCGGAAGTGGAATTTGTTTTCGCTGATTGGCTTCATCAGCGTTTTGCTCACTGGGGGGCTGGGGCTGCTCACGCTGAGCGCGCAGGTTTTTGCCTGGAAGGAGGCCTCGGTGCCGCTGGTGTTGGCGGCGCTGATTTTCTTTTCGCACCGCGGGAAAAAGCCGCTGGTGAAGACCCTATTGCTCAATCCGGACATGCTGGACATGGCGAAGATTGAGTCTGCGATTGAGCGCACGGGGACGCGGGCGGGGTACGAGTGGCTGCTGTGGACAAGCACCTTGTTGCTGACGGCGACGATGTTGCTGAGCGCGGTGTTGAACTACTTTTTGGCGATTTATTTTTTGCGGGACAAGGTGCCCGGTTCCGCTGAGTACACCGCGGGAATTGGGGCCCAGGCGGGCTGGGGCTACCTGGTGGTGGGGCTGCCGACTTTGCTGATGATGGCCTATGCGCTGTACCGGCTGTTCAAGGGGCTGAAGGTGTTGACGGGGCTGGAGACGGACGACCTCATGCTGCCGCGCTAGGCGGGGCGGGCGGGGCCCTCAGCGGCCGTTGGGATAGGGATTGGGCGGGGGCGGCAGGGGAGTGACCTTGCGCTGCACCCAGCCCGCGCCGTTGCCGACGCCTTGGCGCACGCCCTGGGAGCCCTGGGTCCAGCTGCCTTTGAGGCGCTCCCAAAAGGAGCGGGGCGGTGGAGTCGGCAGGACGGGCTGAGGGGGGGCGGCGAGGGGTTGGACGAACCACTGCTGGGTGAGGATGGTGCCGGTGCTGGCGCCGATGGAGACTTCGCCGAGGCGGTTTCCGGAGGGGTCAACCAGGGTGACGAACCAGGCGGCGTTGGGGGAGAGTTCGAGGCAGCGGAGTTGGTAGTGGGCGCGGTCGAAGCCGACGCGGGCGGCGCGGGCGGCGCGGTCGGCGATTTCGAAGGCTTCTGTGGAGTCGATGTTGAGGCGGTGCATCGGCAGGGAGGTGCCGGAGATGCCGCGGGTTTTGGCTGGGGGGAGGGGGCCTTCGGAGAGGATGGCGTCTTTGTTGACGTAGAATTCCTGGATGGTGTTTTGGCGGTCGCGGGCGATGACGCGCCAGATGGGGGGTTGGGGGAAGCCGTTTTCGCCGGTGAGTTGGAGCATGCGGGGGAGGTAGTCGGCGCCGCGGTCGCGGGCGACGATGCGCATGGCATTTTTGCCGGTGGTTTGGGCCGGGGCGGGGGCGGGGGCGAGGAAGGCGGCGGCGCAGCAGAGGAGCAGGGAGGGCTTCATGGGAGGGGGAGGGAGCTCGGGGGAGGCGTTTATGGGCCTGGGGGGCTTATTCGTCTTCTGGCTTGAGGAGGCCGAGTTTTTTTAATTTGGGGAGGGTGCTGGACTGGCAGTAGCGGTAGTTGCCGGTTTTGTGGGGGACGTTTTTGTCGAAGTAGTCTTGGTGGTAGGCTTCGGCTTTGTAGAAAGTGGCGGCTTTGGCGATTTCGGTGACGATGGGGTCTTTGAATTTCCCGGCTTTGTCGAGTTCGGCCTTTACCTTTTCGGCGGTGGTTTTTTGTGCTTCGGAGTGGTAGTAGATGCCGGAGCGGTATTGGGTGCCGCGGTCGGCGCCTTGGCGGTTGAGGGTGGTGGGGTCGTGCATCTCGAAGAAGACCCGGGTGAGAGTTTCGAAGGGGAGGACGGCGGGGTCGAAGACGACTTCGACGGCTTCGGCGTGGCCGGTGAGGCCGGTGCAGACGTCGTCGTAGGTGGGGTTGGGGGTTTTGCCGTTGGTGTAGCCGCTGGTGGCGGAGAGAACGCCTTTGGTGCGCTGGAGGATGACTTCGGTGCACCAGAAGCAGCCGGTGGCGAGGGTGACGGTTTCCATGGGGGGAGTGGGAGCGGGGGCGGGGTCGGCGGCGAGGAGGGGGTTGGCGGCGAGGGCGGTGAGGGCGGCGAGGAGCGGGTGGAATTTCATGATGGCTTGTGGGGGGAGCGCGGCGGAGGCGGGATGTTTCTTAGGAATTGCCCGGGAATAGCGCCCCGGGCCCAAAACTTAGCGGCGCCGAGCTTTTGCTTAGCCCCGGCGCGGGGTTTTTAGATGCGGGCGAGGAGCCAGGCGGAGAGTTCGCTGATTTTGAGGCGTTCTTGGGTGGCGCCGTCGCGCTGGCGGACGGTGACGGTGTCGGCGAGTTCGGGGCCTGTTTCGCCGAGGGTTTCGAAGTCGATGGTGACGCAGAAGGGGGTACCGATTTCGTCTTGGCGGGCGTAGCGGCGGCCGATGGCGCCGCTTTCGTCGTAGAAGGTGTTGAGTTTGCCTTTGAGCAGTTGGAAGACCTCGCGGGCTTTGGCGACGAGTTCGGGTTTATTTTTGAGGAGGGGGAAGACGCCGACTTTGATGGGGGCGATGCTGGGGTGGAGGCGGAGGACGGTGATGGTCTCGGACTTGCCCTTGGGGTCGATTTTTTCGTATTGCTCGAAGGCTTTGGCAATGACGGCGAGGGCCATGCGGTCGAGGCCGGCGGAGGGTTCGATGACGTGGGGGAGGTAGAATCCTTTGGCGAGGCGTTCGAACCAGGCGCGGACTTCGGGTTCGGAGAGGGCGCCTTTCTCTTTGGTTTGTTCGGCGGCGAGGCGGCGCTGGACCATGGCTTCGAGGGCCTCGGGGGGGAGGGCCGCGGCGGCGGTTTTGAGTTCTTCGTCGAAGAACTCGAGGGGTTTGCCGGCGTGTTTTTGGTGTTGGGAGAGGTCGAAATCGCCGCGGGCGGCGATGCCTTCGAGTTCTTCGGTGCCGAAGGGGAATTCGCAGAGGATGTCGACACAGGCGCGGGCGTAGTGGGCGAGCTCTTCCTTGGTTTGCCAATAATAGTGGATGACGTTGCCGAGGCCGATGGATTGGTAGAAGGCAGTGCGCTGGGCGACCCAGTAGCGGTGCCAGAGTTCCCAGCCCCAGTTGGGTTGGGGGGTGGTGAGGTCGGCGCCTTCGGACCAGGGGGCGACGGAGCCGGAGATGATTTCGATGGCTTCATCGGGTTTGATGAAGAACTCGAGTTCCATCTGTTCGAATTCGCGGCTGCGGAAGGTAAAGTTGCGGGGGTTGATTTCGTTGCGGAAGGCTTTGCCGATTTGGCAGATGCCGAAGGGGACCTTGACGCGGCTGGAATCGACGACGTTTTTGTATTGGGCGAAGATGGCCTGAGCGGTTTCGGGACGGAGATAGGCCACGTTTTCGTCGCTCTCGACCGGGCCAGTGTGGGTTTTGAGCATGAGGTTAAACATGCGGGGCTCGGTCAATTCGGCGCCGTTTTCGGGATTGAAGGCGGTGGTGCCTTCGACTTTTTCGCCGGTTTCGCCGCCGAGGGGTTCGGGGTCTTGGAGGCCGCGGGCGAGGTAGAAGGCGCGGGCGGTTTTGAGGGCGGACTCGCGGGGTTTGCCGGTGGGGGCGAGGGCGGCGAAGGGGACCGAGCTGGCGGTGTCGGCGGAGCCGGTGGCGCCGGTGAAGCGGTAGACCATGCCGTTTTGGGGTTCGATTTGGTCGGCGCGGAGGCGCTTATTGGTGACGAGGCAGTCGACCATGGGGTCGGCGAAGGTATCGACGTGGCCGGAAGCCTTCCAGATGGCGGGGTGCATGATGATGGTGGCGTCGAGGCCGACGACGTCTTCGCGTTCGCGGGTCATGGTGCGCCACCAGGCGTCGCGGAGGTTGCGTTTGAGTTCCGCGCCGAGGGGGCCGTAGTCCCAGAAGCCGTTGATGCCGCCGTAGATTTCGGAGGACTGGAAGATGAAGCCGCGGCGCTTGCAGAGGCTGACGATTTTTTCCATGGTGGGAGTTTCGGACTTGGCGGGAGCGGACATGGGGGTGAGGAAAGCGGCGGGCGGGGCTGGGTGCAAAGGGAAATGAAAACGGGAGGCGGCTGGCGGGGGTGGGGATATTTTGCCGATTGGGGCTGCGGAGCGGCAGGAAGGGGGTATGGTTGAGGCTATGAATGTGGCCAATGGGATCACTCTTTTTCGGATGTTGTTGATCCCGGTGTTTGTGGGACTGGCGCTGTACTACGGGCGGAGTTTGGCGGCGGGGCAGGCGGTGGAGGCGTATCGCTGGGGAGCGGCGGCGGTGTTTTTGGTGGCTTCGGCGAGCGACTGGGTGGACGGCTGGGTGGCGCGCCACTGCAATCAGCAGACGCGGCTGGGGACGATGTTGGACCCGATTGCGGACAAGCTTCTGATGTTAGCGGCGCTCTTGACGCTGTCGCTTTTTTGGGCGCGGGGGGAACGGTTCCCGCTGTGGTTTCCGATTTTGGTGATTAGTAAGGATGTGCTGTCGTTTGGGGGGGCGTGCTTGATCCACTATTGCGTGGGGAAGGTGATCATCCGGCCGCATTGGACGGGGAAGGTGTCGACGGTGGCGCTGATGGTGGCGCTTTCTTGGGTGATGCTGCGCTTGGAATGGCTGCCGCCGCTGGTGCCAGTGGTGGTGGCGGCGGTGTTTGTGGTGGCGTCGGGGATCGCCTACATTGTGGATTGCGTGGTGCAGATCCGGGAGGGGGAGGCGGTGCGGCGGTAGGGGCGCAATCGCGATCTGGGGCGATATAAGCTTGCGCCGGGGCGGTTCCGGCGTGAGGCAAGCGATTCCCCGAATTTCTCCCCCAGAATAAGTTATGAAGGTTTCACGCAACAAGGACCGGATTGTGGCCATCGTCGGCCGCCCCAACGTGGGCAAGAGCGCCCTTTTTAATCGCCTCGCGGGGCGGCGCATCGCGATCGTGCACGACATGCCGGGGGTGACGCGGGATCGCTTGATGGCGCCGGTGAAGGACGCTAGTTTTCCGCTGCAGGTGATGGACACGGGGGGGATTGGGGCCACGCTGAACGACGACTTTGGGGACATGGTGCGCATTGAGGCCGAGATTGCGATTGCGGCGGCGGATGCGATTTTATTTGTGGTGGACGCGCTTTCGGGGATGCACCCGATTGATGAGTCGGTGGCGCAGATGTTGCGGCGGCAGGGGAAACCGGTGATTTTGGGCCTAAACAAGGCAGACGATCCGAAGCACGATTTGAACATCGCGGATTTTGGGCGCTTGGGTTTTAAGACGGTGCAGGCGTTTAGCGCCGAGCACGGGCGGGGCATTGAGGCCTTGATCAAGGCCTGCGAGCAGGCGGTGCCGCCCCCCGTGGTGGAGGAATTGGTCGAAGTAGCGGAGGACGGCACCGCCGAGATCGACGAGGAATTGGCGATCCGGATGGCGATCATTGGGCGCCCCAACGTGGGCAAGTCCTCGCTTTTCAACGCCATTTTGGGCACCGAGCGGGCGATTGTGAGCGAGGTTGCTGGGACGACCCGGGACTCCATCGACAGCATGTACGTGCACCGGGGTCAGCCCTTTTTGATGATCGACACCGCGGGCATCCGCAAGAAGGCCAAGATCGACACCAGCGTCGAGGCCTACAGCGTGGCCCGGAGCGAGCGGAGCATTCGGCGCGCCGACGTCGCGGTGTTAGTGATCGACGCCTCGCGCGGGGTCACCGCCCAGGAGCGGAAAATCGCCGGGACCATCGTGGATGAAAACAAGCCGTGCATCATTGTTGCTAATAAGTTTGATTTGTACCATCCCGACGGGCAGATGAAGGCTCGGCTGGAAGAGTTAGAAGAGCACGTGCGGCGGGAGTTGTTCTTTTTGCACTATGCGCCGCTGGTGGCGGTTTCGGCGAAGGACGGGAAGAATTTGTCCAAGGTATTTGGGGCGATCGATCAGGTGAAGCACGCTAGCGACAACGGGATGTCGACCGGGCAATTCAACCGGTTGCTGCAGGATGCGATCGAGCGGACGCCGCCGCCGCACGTGCGCGGTCGGCGGTTTAAGTTGCTGTATGCGACCTTGGCGCGGGAGGAGATGAGCCGTCCGATCATGGCGCCTCGGGTGGTGCTTTTTGTGAACCACGAGGATCTGATGACGCCGACGTATCGGCGGTATTTGGAGAATACGGTGCGCCACAGCATGAAGTACGACGGGTTGCCGATTCGGTTTGATGTGCGGGCCCGGGAGAAGCGGCAGGGCAGCGTGAAGGACTTGTGGAAGCCAGCGGTGCGCGGCACGGGGGGCCGCCAGGGTCGGCGCAAGGAGGATCTCGCGGTGGCCGACAAAAAGGAAAAGCTCAAGGAGGCCCAGCGCCGCGTCTCGGCGGAGCGCTCGGGGGCGGACAGTGAATCGGGCGCGGCACCGACGCCTCGGCCCGCGGAGAAGCGGCCTGCGGCCCGGCCTGCGGCCAAGGCAGGGGCCTCGAAGCGGCCCAGCGACACCCGCAAGGAGGGGCGGCCGGCGGTGGGCCGTCCCGCGAGTGCTCCGCGCAGCGGGTTAGCCAAGAAGCGGCCCGCCGCCAAAAAAGCGACCGGCAAGCGGGCCCCGCGGGTGCGCCAGGCCCCGCAGAAGCGGGCGGGCAAGTCGCCCGGGCCCAAGCGCGGGCGCTAGGCGGGGCGGGGTGCTCTTTTTTAACCACAAAGAACACAAAGAACACAAAAAAGAACTGTCTGAAGGCGTTCCTGCGAAAGGTCCCCGGCCAGCTCTTGGGTGGGGGTAATTTATTTACTGTCAGTGGTCTTTTCTGGAAGGGGACGACTTTTTGCGACCGCGCCTCAGCGGCATCCTCCTTTTGTGAGCTTTGTGTACTTTGTGGTTAACCCTTTTGGGATCTGGCATTTCATGCCACCCCGGCCAGTCGTCCCGAGCAGGCCTTGTGGTTGGGTCCTCTCGTGTCCCTTGGCTCCTGGCGGGGCACGATTTTTTAACCACAAAGAACACAAAGGACACAAAAAGGAACTGACTGAAGGCGCTGCGTTGAAAGGTTCCCGAGCAGGCCTTGTGGTTGGTTCCTCTCCTGATAGGGCCTAATAGGCGGGGACGGCGCGGCCGCCGCGGGCGGGTTTGGCTTTGGCTTTTTCTTCTTCGATCATGGCGTTGCGGTGGACCCAGACGCTTTGGATGAGGCCGAAGAGGAAGAGGTTCATCATCATGAAGGTGCCGCCGTAGCTGATGAGGGGGAGGGGGATGCCGGTGATGGGGAGGATACCGATATTCATGCCGATGTGCTCAAAGATGTGGGCGAAGAGGAGGGCGATGATGCCGACGGCGATGAGGCGGCCCAGTTGGTCTCGGCTGAAGAAGGAGATCATGAGGGCCATGGTGAGGATGAAGACGAAGCCAATGATCATGATGGCGCCGCCGCGGAAGCCGAAGGTTTCGGCGGCGGAGCTGAAGATGAAGTCGGTGTGGGCGGTGTTTTTGGAAGTGAGTTGGAGTTGCAGCATGGACTTCTGGCCCGGGGGGAGGTCCTTGGCGTGGAGGCCTTTGCCTTCCCAGCCGGAGGAGCCGACCGCGATGAGGAGGTTGTTGAGGTTCCAGCCGTCGCCGCGGGTGTCGACGGGTTTGCCGGTGAGGAGGTCGAGGGTGACTTGGATGCGGGCTTGTTGGTAGTCTTTGAGGGCGAAGAAATAGACGGGGGGGAGGATGCAGAGGCCGAGGAGGGTGACGGCGATGAGGCAGCGAAAGGGGATATTGCCGACGAGGAGCATGGCGGCGACGATGGGGACCATGACCATGGCCGAGCCGAGGTCGCCCTGTTTGACCACGAGGAGGAAGGGGGCGGCGAAAATCAAGCCCGCGGCGGCGAAGCGCACCAGGTAGTGGCGCAGCCAGGGGATGTACTTGTGGGCTTCTCCCAGGACCGCGGCGAGGAGGAGGATGGTGGCGGTGATGGCGAATTGGGCGGCCTGGAAGCTGACGCCGCCAATGCTGAGCGAAAGGGTTTGGCCGTAGACGTCCTTGCCCTTCATGCCCTGGAGGACGAGCAGGCCCAGGCCGAGCAGGTAGAGCGGCAGGCAGGCCCAGCGCACCCATTTGTAATCGATCAAGCTGGCGGCGAAGAAGAAGACCGACCCCAGCAGGATCCAGCGGATTTGGTCATTCCAGCGGGAGGAAAAGGCGGCCTCGGGGCGGAAGTGGACCGCGGCGTAGACCGAGTAGACCCCGATGGTGACCATGATGACCATGGCCACGAAGAGGATCCAGTGGAGGCCGAGAAATTTGCGGAAGAGGGGGGTCACGGGCCAGAGTTGGCAGAGGATTCGGCAAGGGGCCGGGGTCCGCAAGGGGCTTATCCAAGGGCGGGGACGGCGGCGAGGAGGCGGCGGGTGTAGTCGTGCTGGGGGTCTTGGCAGATTTGGGCGGCGGGACCGCTTTCGACTAGGCGGCCGCGGTGGAGCACGAGGATGTGGTCGCTGATGTGTTCGACGACGGCGAGATCGTGGCCGATGAAGAGGTAGGTGAGGCCGAGTTCCTCCTGGAGGTCTTGGAGGAGGTTGACGATTTGAGCTTGGATGCTGACGTCGAGGGCGCTGACGGCTTCGTCGCAGATGATGAACTGGGGCTGGACGGCGAGGGCGCGGGCGATGCCGATGCGCTGGCGCTGGCCGCCGCTGAATTCGCGGGGGCGGCGGCCGAGGTGGTCGGGGGAGAGGCCGACTTTGCGCAACAGGGCGGCGGCCTGGTCCTTGCGTTCGGCGGCGCTTTGCTGGGGGAAATGGATTTCCATGGGCTCGGTGAGGGTTTGGGCGATGGTGAGCCGGGGATTGAGGGAGCCGAAGGGGTCTTGGAAGACCATTTGGATTTCCTTGCGCAGGGGGCGGAAGGTGGATTCGTCCATGGGGGCGATGTCGCGGCCTTGATAGAGAATGCGGCCGGAGGAGGTGGCTTGGAGCTTGACCAAAGCGCGGGCGATGGTGGTTTTGCCAGAGCCGCTCTCGCCGACCAAGCCGACGGTTTTGCCCTTGGGGACGGCGAAGGAGACGTCGTCGACGGCGGTGACGCGCCGTGCTTCGCGGCGGAAAAAGAGGCCCCGCATCACAGGAAAGGAGATAGTGAGATGTTCGACGTGGAGCATGGCGGGTCGGGTGGGTCGCTCTGATTAGGACACACTTGGCGGGAAAATGCCAGCGCGGAGGCGGGCCGGAAGGCGCAAAGGGGAGCGCCGGTAGGCCTTTAAATCCCGCCGCTGCGGCGGGCGGCGCGGCGCAGGTCGCCGGGGGTGCGGCCGAGGCGGTCCTTGATCACTTTGCCCATGTATTCCTGGTGCTGGAAGCCGCAGCGCTCCGCGATGTCGAGCAGGGGGAGGTCGGTGGAAGTGATGAGTTCGGTGGCGCGCTTGAGGCGGGCTTGGACGATTTGGGTGTGGATGGTTTGGCCGAGGTGGGTTTGAAAGCGGCGCTGTAGGACGCTGCGCGAGGTGCCCGCGTGGCGGGCCACTTCGTCGGTGGTGATGGGGTGGCAGGCGTGCTCGCGGATGAAGTGGAGGGCGGCGGAAACCGCGGGGTCGTCGACCGCGAGGACGTCGCTGGACTGGCGCACGATGAGGGTTTTGGGGGCGATGAACTGCGGGCCAGGGGGCGGGGGGTGGCCGGACATGAGCTGGTCGAGGAGGGCCGCGGCTTGGTAGCCGACCGCGGCGTGGTCGGGCCAAATGCTGCTGAGGGCGGGCTGGCAGACTTCGCAGAGGGGCTCGTCGTTGTCGACGCCGACCACCGCGATGGTGTCGGGGACGCTAATGGCGGCGCGGCGGCAGGCTTCGAGGACGTCGCTGCCGAGCTGATCGCTGCAGACGAGGAGCCCCACGGGTTTGGGGAGGGACTGGAGCCAGTGGGCGAGGCGGTTTTGGCGCTCCTCCCAGGGAATGCCGGACTGCAGCGCGGGGGAGGTTTCGAGGAGGGAAGGGGAGGGGTCGGTGGCGCGGGCTTGGGCGAGGAAGGCGTCGCGGCGCTGCTGCGACCAATTTTCTCCGGCGATGCCGCAGCAGGCGAAGCGGCGAAAGCCGCGCTCGGCGAGATGGGCGCAGGCCAAGCGGCCGATGGCCGCGTTGTCGACGTGGACCAGGGGAAAGGCGGCCTCGGGCACCAGGCCGAGGACATCGACGACGGGCAAGCCGGTGCCGCGGAGGAGGTGGGCCATTTCGGGGGAGGTGACTCGGGCGATGATGCCGTCGCCTTGCCAGCGGTCGATCCAGCGGGGCACGGATTCTTCCAAGCTGCCTGGCGCGTGGTAGAGCGACCAGGGACCGCGCTCCTTGGCGGCGCGGGCGATGCCGCGGAGGATATCGCGGCCGGAGGCGAGGGAAGTCTCCACGAGCAGGGCCACGCGGGGGGCGGCGCGGGGCGGGCGGGGGCGCGGCGAGGAGCGGGCGGCGGGCATGGGAGAGGGTAGCGGGTTCTGACCCGTTTTCTACAAAGATTGACCCGGAAACGCCTGGAGTCTGGAATGGTTGCTGGCGTAGAGTTGGGCAAGATGTCCTCCGCCGCGCCGCCCGCCCTTGCCCCCTCCACGCCTTGGCTGGAGGCTGCGGCGGCCTTTCGGCTGAGCTATGGGGAGGATGCAGGCGAAGTGGTCTATGCGCCGGGGCGGGTGAATTTGATCGGAGAGCACACCGATTACAATGGGGGCTATGTGCTGCCGATGGCGATCGACCGCGGAATTTTCCTAGCGGCGCGGCGGCGGGAGGATGGTCGGGTGCGGATCCGCAGCGCGCAGTTTCCTGGGGAGGAAGCGGGGCTGGATTTAGCGGCGGGGGTGGCGGCGGGAGAGCCCGCGTGGAGCAATTATGTGCGGGGAGTGCTCGCGGGGTTTTTGGCGCGGGGGAATGGGTTGCCGGGTTTTGACGCCATGATTTATGCGACCTTGCCGGTGGGCGGTGGAGTGAGCAGCAGCGCGGCCCTGGAAGTGGCGGCGGCGACGCTTTGCGAGCAGTTGAGCGGGCGCAGGCTCGCGCCCGTCGCCAAGGCCCTGCTGTGCCAGGAGGCGGAGCACGTTTTTGCGGGGACGCCCTGCGGCATCATGGACCAGTTTGTTGTGGTGTTAGGGCGGGCGGGGCATTTGTTATTGATCGATTGTCAGTCGCAGGAGGCGCGCCAGGTGGCGATGCCGGGGGACGAGGTGGCGGTGCTGGTGATTAATACCATGGTGAAGCACGCGCTGAATGACGGAAGCTACCGGCAGCGGCGGGAGGATTGCGCGGAGGCGGCGCGCTTGCTGGGGGTGGCGCAATTGCGGGGGGCGACGCCGGAACAGGTGGCGGCGGCGGGGCTGGAGGGTCGCCTGGAGCGGCGCGCGCGGCACGTCACCACCGAGGATCGGCGCACTTTGGCGGCGGTGGCGGCGGTGGAGCGGGGCGACTGGGCGGAGTTAGGGCGGCTGATGGCGGCGAGCCACGCTTCGCTGCGCGATGACTTCGAGGTGAGCTGCGCGGAGTTAGACGCGGTGGTGGCGGCCGCGGAGGCCTTGGGGCGGGCGGGGGGCGTGTACGGATGCCGCATGACGGGAGGGGGCTTTGGGGGCTGCTGCGTGGCGCTAGTGCAGGCCGACCGGGCGGAGGAGATCGCGACGGCCATCGGCGCGGCCTATGAGCGGAAAACGGGCCTGGTGGCGGTGAGCTTTACGACCCGGCCGTCGGACGGTCCGGCGGTGCGGCCTTTGTTCTAACTTTTTACTGACATGTCTTGCCTTCTGCAACTCCGCGGCATCGAGAAGCGCTTTGGCAGCTTTGCGGCTTTGCGGGGAGTTAGCCTGGAGCTGCGGGCGGGGGAAATTCACGCCCTCATGGGGGAGAATGGGGCCGGGAAATCGACCCTCATCAAGGTCATCACCGGAGTGCACCAGGCCACCGGCGGCAGCATGGAAATGGCGGGCCGGGCGCACCGGCCGCGCCGTCCGCAGCAAGCGGAGAGCGCCGGCATCAGCACGGTCTACCAGGAAGTGAATTTGCTGCCTAACTTGAGCATAGCGGAAAATATCATGATGGGGCGGCAGCCCATGTGGGGGCCCTTTATCCGGCCCGTGGAAGGGCGGCGGCGGGCCCGCGCGGCGCTGGCTCGCTTGGGATTGGAGGTGGATGTCGCTCGGCCGCTGGGGGCCTGCGCGGTGGCTTTGCAGCAGATGGCGGCGATCGCCCGCGCCCTGGACCAGGAGGCGCGGGTGCTCATTTTGGATGAGCCGACTTCGAGTTTGGACGCCCGGGAGGTGGCGGAATTGTTCGCGGTGCTGCGGCGGCTGCGGGACCAGGGGATGGGAATCCTTTTTGTGAGTCATTTTCTCGATCAAGTCTATGCGCTGTCGGATCGCATCACGGTGCTGCGGGATGGCGGAGGCGTCGGCACTTGGGATGTGGCGGAGCTGCCGCGCTTGGACTTGGTGGGGCACATGATCGGAAAGCCGGTGGCGGCCCGGGCCGCGGAGAGTGCTAGGAATGAATTTAGGGGAAGAGCCGCGGCGGGGTTTTTCCAGGTCGAGCAACTGGAGCGGCGCGGGGTGGCGGGGCCGTTTGCCTTTGGGGTCGAAGCGGGCGGGGCCACGGGCTTGGCCGGTTTATTAGGAAGCGGGCGCAGCGAGTTGGCGCGGATGCTTTTTGGGATTGATCCGGCCACTTCGGGAAAAGTGCGGGTGGACGGGCGAGAGGTGGCGCTGCACTCGCCGCGCGCGGCCATGGCGGCGGGCTTGGCGTTTTGCAGCGAGGACCGCAAGGTGGAGGGGATCGTGCCGTCGTTGAGCGTTAGGGAAAATATTATCCTAGCGCTGCAGGCTTCGCGGGGGCCGCTGCGGCGACTGCCGGAATGCGAGCAGGCGGCCTTGGCGGAAAAGTTCATCCAGGCGCTGAACATCAAAACGCGGGGGCCGGAGACGCCGATGGGGACCTTGTCGGGGGGCAACCAGCAGAAGTGTTTATTGGCGCGCTGGATGGCGGTGCAGCCGCGGCTTTTGATATTGGACGAGCCGACGCGGGGGATCGACATCGGGGCCAAGGGGGAGATTGAGGCGTTGTGCGCGGAGTTGCGGCGGGCCGGGCTAGCGATTCTCTTTATTTCGGGGGAGTTGGATGAGGTGGTGCGCAATTGTAATCAGGTGGTGGTACTGCGGGATCGGCGGCAGGCCGCGGTTTTGGAAGGCGGCGCCATATCGCTGCAGCGCATCATGGAAACTGTCGCCGCCGCATGAACCGTCGCCGCTCTCCTTTGTGGTGGCCCCTCGCGGCGCTGGTGGCGCTCTTGGCCTTTAATGCCCTAGCTTCGCCAGGTTTTTTTCACCTCGAGTGGAAGGAGGGGCGCCTTTACGGCACGCTGGTGGACATTTTCAATCAGGGGGCCCGGGTGCCGATGCTGCTAGCGCTGGGGATGACGCTGGTGATCGCCACTGGGGGGGTGGATCTGTCGGTGGGTTCACTGATGGCGGTGAGCGGGGCCGTGGCGGCGATGCAAGTCAATGCCGGGGCCAGTCTCGGTCAGGCGGCCGGGCTGGGCTTGCTGCTCTCGAGCGGGCTGGGTTTGGCCAATGGCTGGCTTATTGCTAAAGTTAGACTGCAGCCGATCATCGCGACCTTGGTGATGATGGTGGCGGGTCGGGGATTGGCCATGCTGCTGACGGGAAGCCAGATGGTGCCCTTCAAGGACGAGGGGTTGCGGTATTTGGCAAATGGGTCGCTGCTGGGCTTGCCAGTGCCGATTTACGGGGTGCTGGGGGCGGCGCTCCTAACGGGTTGGGCGCTGCGGCGCAGTGCCTGGGGGCTCTTCATTGAGGCCACGGGGGATAACGAAACCGCGAGTCGACTGGCGGGGGTCCCCACTGGCGGGGTGCGGCTCTTGGTTTACACCTTCAGCGGGCTGTGTGCGGGGATGGCGGGGCTGTTGGAAGCTTCTAATATCGCCGCGGCCGATCCGGCGCGGATGGGGGAAACTAGGGAGCTGGATGCGATTTTTGCGGTCGTGGCGGGGGGCGCGGCCTTGACGGGGGGGCGCTTTAGCCTAGCCGGTTCTCTGGTGGGGGCCTTGCTCTTGCAGACTTTGACCCTAACGCTTTATAATCAAAACGTGCCTCCCGCGGTGGCTCCGGTGCCCAAGGCGCTGGTCATTTTGGGGGTGTGCCTGCTGCACTCGCCCAAGCTCCGCGAGCAGATGGGACGCCTTCGCATTTTCACCCCCGCATGAGCCGCCTCCTTTCCTCGCGGCTGCTGCCGCTCTTTGCTACGGCCTTGGTGCTGCTGGTCCTTTTTGCGGGGGCGGGTTGGCACTACGAGCACTTCTTTTCGGCGCGGGTGGTGTTGAATCTTTTTAAAGACCGGGCCTTTCTGGGGGTAATTGCCCTGGGGATGACTTTTGTTATTGTTTCGGGGGGAATCGATCTTTCGGTGGGATCGGTGATGGCGTGCAGCACGGTGTTGCTCGCCACTTTGATCATGGGAATGGGGTGGCCGGTGCCGCTGGCGATGCTAGTGACTTTGGGCTTCGGCGCGGCCTTTGGCGGCGCCCAGGGATGGATCATACAGGCGTACCGCATTCCGGCTTTTTTAGTGACCTTGGCGGGTCTATTTTTGGCGCGCGGTTTGGCCTTTATGTTGAGCCCGCGCTCGCTGGAGATTCGGCACGCTGTTTACACAGACATCGGGGCGCGCGGCCTGCCGCTCGGGGACGGGCTGACTTTCACGCTGGGGCCGATCGTTTTTGTGGCAGTGTTGGCCGCGGCTATCGCGGTAGCGCACGGGACCCGCTTTGGGCGCACCGTTTATGCCCTGGGGGGCAGCGAGTCCAGCGCGGCGCTGATGGGCTTGCCTGTGGGGCGGACGCGGATCGCGGTGTATGCGCTGTGCGGGGCAGGGGCGGCGTTAGGGGGGATTCTTTCGACGGTCGCCTTGGGCAGCGGGGACCCGACGCGGGGGACCGGCTTGGAGCTCGACGCCATCGCCGCGGCGGTGATCGGGGGCACGGTTTTGTCAGGGGGGCGGGGCTGGATGGTGGGGACTTTTTTGGGGGTGCTGATCCTGGGCACCATCAAGACCATCTTGGACTTTGAGGGCAGCCTAGACCCGGCCTGGCTGCGCATCGCCAGCGGGGGCCTTTTGTTGGGCTTCATCCTGCTCCAGAAACTGATCGCCATCCGGGCGCGCGACATCTAATTTTGTTCTCCCCGATCCACCCCATCCTAATCAAATACTATGAAACGCCAATCCTTCCTTCGCCTCGTCAGCGGTGCCGCCGCGGTGACCCTTGTTGCTTGCAAACCGGCCGCGCCGCCAACCGGTGGGGGCGGGGCGGGCGGGAAAATGGTGGTAGGATTTTCCCAGATTGGGGCGGACAACCCGTGGCGGACCGCGGAGACGGAATCGATCAAGGCGGAGGCCGCCAAGCGCGGGATTGAGCTGAAGTTTTCCGACGCCCAGGGGCAGCAGGAAGCGCAGATCAGCGCCCTGCGCAGCTTCATCGCCCAGGGGGTGAAGGCGATCATCTTGGCGCCGAAGGTGGAGACGGGCTGGGAGGCCATCTTGAAAGAAGCCAAGGACGCTAACATACCAGTGGTGTTAGTGGACCGCGGGGTCGCGGTGGGCGACGCCTCGCTGTATGCGACCTTGATCGCCTCGGATTTTGTGGCCGAGGGAAAGATGGCCGGGGAGTGGTTGGCGAAGCGGACCG